>NZ_JBHJUO010000008.1:0-368992 GCF_042268445.1 Streptomyces sp. NPDC056169
CCGCGCCCTCCCCCGCACCCCCGCCGGGCCCGCGGGGGGGGGCCCCCGCCCGGGGGTCGGGGGGGCCCCCCCCGGGGGGGGGGCGGGGGCGGTGGGCCCCCCGCGACTGCCACATGGCGTGGAAGCTCGCGCTCACGCGGAGGCCTCGGACGCGGTGTGGCTCTCGGTGTCGCCCTTCGTGTCGCCCTCGGTGTCGCCCTCGCGCATCGGGACGCGGACGCCCTTCTCGTCGGCGACCCGCTCGGCGATGTCGTAGCCCGCGTCGACGTGGCGGATGACGCCCATGCCCGGGTCGTTGGTGAGGACGCGGCGGATCTTCTCGCCGGCCAGCGGGGTGCCGTCGGCGACCGTGACCTGGCCCGCGTGGATGGAGCGGCCCATGCCGACGCCGCCGCCGTGGTGGATCGAGACCCAGGAGGCGCCGGAGGCGACGTTGACCATGGCGTTGAGCAGCGGCCAGTCGGCGATGGCGTCGGAGCCGTCGAGCATGGCCTCGGTCTCGCGGTACGGGGAGGCCACCGAGCCGCAGTCGAGGTGGTCGCGGCCGATCGCGAGCGGGGCGGCGAGGGTGCCGTTGGCGACCATGTCGTTGAACATGTCGCCGGCCTTGTCGCGCTCGCCCTGGCCGAGCCAGCAGATGCGCGCCGGGAGGCCCTGGAAGTGGACGCGCTCGCCGGCCATCTTGATCCAGCGGTGCAGGGACTCGTTCTCCGGGAAGAGCTCCAGGAGCGCCTTGTCCGTCTTGTGGATGTCGGAGGCCTCGCCGGAGAGGGCGGCCCAGCGGAACGGGCCCTTGCCCTCGCAGAACAGCGGGCGGATGTAGGCGGGGACGAAGCCGGGGAAGGCGAAGGCCCGGTCGTAGCCGGCGAGCTGCGCCTCGCCGCGGATCGAGTTGCCGTAGTCGAAGACCTCGGAGCCGGCGTCCATGAAGCCGACCATGGCCTCGACGTGCTTGGCCATGGACTCGCGGGCGCGGACGGTGAAGCCGGCCGGGTCCTTGGCGGCCGCGTCGGCCATGTCCTCGAAGGCGATGCCGACCGGGAGGTAGGCGAGCGGGTCGTGGGCCGAGGTCTGGTCGGTCACGATGTCGATCGGGGCGCCCTCGGCGAGCATCTGCGGGAGCAGCTCGGCGGCGTTGCCGAGGAGGCCGATGGAGAGCGGGCGGCGGGCGTCGCGGGCCTCGGTCGCCAGCTGGAGGGCGTGGGCGAGGTTGTCGGCCTTGACGTCCAGGTAGCGGTGCTCGATGCGGCGCTCGATGGCGCGCGGGTCGACGTCGATGCAGATGGCGACGCCGTCGTTCATCGTCACGGCGAGCGGCTGGGCGCCGCCCATGCCGCCGAGGCCGGCGGTGAGGGTGATGGTGCCGGCCAGGGTGCCGTTGAACTTCTTCGCGGCGACGGCGGCGAAGGTCTCGTACGTGCCCTGGAGGATGCCCTGGGTGCCGATGTAGATCCAGGAGCCGGCGGTCATCTGGCCGTACATGGTGAGGCCGAGCTGCTCCAGGCGCCGGAACTCCTCCCAGTTCGCCCAGTCGCCGACCAGGTTGGAGTTGGCGATGAGGACGCGCGGGGCCCACTCGTGGGTCTGCATGACACCGACGGGGCGGCCGGACTGGACGAGCATCGTCTCGTCCTGCTTCAGGGTGCGCAGGGTGCGGACCATGGCGTCGTACGAGCGCCAGTCGCGGGCGGCCTTGCCGGTGCCGCCGTAGACGACGAGCTTGTCGGGGTGCTCGGCGACCTCGGGGTCGAGGTTGTTCTGGAGCATCCGGAGGGCGGCTTCCTGCTGCCATCCCAGGGCGCTCAGTTCCGTACCGCGTGCTGCTCGGACGGGGCGGGGTCCTGACATGGGGGTGCCTCCTCGAATGTCGATCAGATATTCACATCTTGGCGCGCTGAATAGTTGTAGTCAACAGGACGGGCTTCACCCATCCCGGTGAGACGGAGTGATGGGATGGGCCGTATGGCCTCCTACCGTCGTGATCTCGCCGTCCGAGCCTCCGTCGACCAAGGACTCCTCTCCCCCGGCGAGCCGGTCGTCGCCCTCCTCGACACCGTCGGCATCCGCGCCTCCGCCGCCGCCCTGACCAGCGCATTCGCCGCCGTCACCGACGCCCACGTCCTCCACGCCTTCGCCGTCAAGGCCGCCCCGCTCGTCCCCGTCCTGCGCCTCCTCCACGCCGCGGGGCTCGGCGTCGAGGTCGCCAGCCCCGGTGAGCTCGCCCTCGCCCGCGCCGCCGGGATCCCGCCCACCCACACCGTGCTCGACTCCCCCGCGAAGACCCCGGCCGAGCTGCGCCAGGCCCTCGCGCTCGGGATCGCCGTCAACGCCGACAACCTCCAGGAGCTGGACCGGCTCGACGCGCTCGTCGCGTCCGCGCCCACCGCCTCACCCCTCGGTCTCCGGGTGAATCCGCAGGTCGGAGCCGGTTCCATCGGTGCGCTCTCGACCGCGACCGCCACCTCCAAGTTCGGCGTGGCGCTCCGCGACGAGGGCGCCCGCGCCACCGTCGTCCAGGCGTACCTGGACCGCCCCTGGCTGACCCGGCTGCACACCCACACCGGCTCCCAGGGCGTTCCGCTCGCCCTGATGGCGGAGGGCGTCGGAGAGGCGTACGCGCTCGCCGAGGAGATCAACCACAAGGCGGGCCGGCAGCAGATCGACACCCTCGACATCGGCGGCGGCCTGCCGGTCAACTTCGCCTCCGACGAGGAGACGCCGACGTACGCCGAGTACGCCCGGCTGCTCGCCGACACCGCCCCCGGCCTCCTCGACGGCCGCTACCGCCTGGTCACCGAGTTCGGCCGCTCCCTGCTCGCCAAGCACGGCACGGTCCTCGCGCGGGTCGAGTACACGAAGACCTCCGGCGGCCGCCCGATCGCCGTCACCCACGCGGGCGTCCAGCTCGCCACCCGTACGGTCTACGCCCCCGACTCCTGGCCGCTGCGGATCCTCGCGTACGACGCCGAGGGCCGCCCCCGCGCCGGGGACGTCACCGTCCAGGACGTGGCGGGCCCCGCCTGCTTCGCCGGGGACCTGCTCGCCACCGGCCGGGCGCTGCCGCTGCTGCATCCCGGCGACGTGGTCGCGGTCCCGGACACCGGCGCGTACTACTTCGCCCACCACTACGCGTACAACAGCCTGCCCCGGCCCGGGATCCACGGCTTCACGGTGGCCGACGACGGGGCCGTCACCTTCTCGACCGTCCGGAAGGCCCAGACGCTCGACGAGATCGTCGCGGAGGCGGGCGGGGCGCAGCCGGACGCGCTGGTCCGGTAGCGCCGGAATCCCGGCGGAAAGCGCGGCGGGAAGCACGGCGGGAAGCACGGCGGAAGGCATGGCGGACGGCACGGCGGAAAGCCCGGCGGAAGGCACGCCGGACGCGTGCGCCGGGTAGCGCGGGCGCGGCGGCCCCGGTTCGATGAGGACATGACTGGAACGGGTACGGACACCACCTCCGTCGTCGTCGAGCGCCGGGTCGCCGCCTCCCCCGGGCGCGTCTGGGAGGCGATCACCGACCTCCGGGACATGCCCCGCGTCCTCTCGGGCGTCGAGAAGGTCGAGGTGCTCACCGAGGGAGGCTTCGCCGTGGGTACGCGCTGGCGCGAGACGCGGCGGATGCTCGGCAAGGAGGCGACGGAGGTGATGACCGTGACCGAGTGCGAGCCGCCCGACCGGTACGTCACGGTCGCCGACTCGCACGGCATGCACTACGTCTCCGAGCTCACCCTCACGGCCGACGGCGAGGGCGCCACGACCCTGCGGATGGCGTTCTCGGCCCGCCCGGCGCAGGGCCGCACCCCCGGTTTCGTCGCCCGGCTGCTCGCCCGCTTCGGCGCCAAGGCCGTCGCCAAGGCGCTCGCGAAGGACCTCTCCGACATCGCGAACGCCGTCGAGTCCCACGCCTGAGGCAAACGGATCGGTCAATTCCCGCCAGCCTCCGGCATGTTCCGATGGAAAATGCCAGAACGACCCCCACGGGCCGGAACGTTCAGTAACGTCGCGGTCACCGCCGTTCGTTCGCGCGCCGTATCGGGAGGGGAATCCGCGTGCCCGGAATCGACGAGTGCCTGCTGGAGGCCATGGCCCTGCCAGGCGCTCGCGGAGCCTCCCTGGTCGACTGGACCAGCGGGCTCGCCCTCGGGACGGCGGGCGAGTCCCCGACCGGAGACCACGAGACGACGGCCGCCGAGACCGCCGAACTCGCCCGCGCAGCGGCCGAGTTCGACTCCTTCGCGATAGCGGGGGAGACGGATCCCCCACCCGGCTCACCCGACTCGCCCGGCCCACCCGGCCCGCCCGGCCCGCCCGTCGAGGATCTGATCGTCACCACCCGCGCCGGCTACCACGTGCTCCGCTTCGTCGAGACCTCCTTCGACAGCAGCGTCTTCCTCCATCTCTGGCTCGACCGCGACACCGGCAACCTCGCCCTCGCCCGCATACGCCTCCGCGACCTCGCCGAGAGGCTGGTCCTCGGATGAGCCCCGCCGCCACGGCCCCCGCCGCCGCTCCCGCCCCAGGGCCGCCCGCTCCCCCGGTCTCCCCGATGCTGGTCCGGCTCGCCGCCGAGAAGGCCACCGGCGCGCTGCTGCGCGACCACGGCACGCTCTACCTCGTCGACGGCCGTGTCGTGCACGCCGAGAGCCCCGCCGCCCCCGGCGTCGACGTCCTCCTGACCACCGGCGGACGCCTCCCCCGCGAGGGCTGGGACGAGGCCGTCGACCGGGCCGGCGCCCACCGCGCCGTCGGCCGCTTCCTCGTCGACAGCGGCCGGCTGCACGACGGCGAGCTGGAGATCTGCCACCTCGGCGCCGTCTTCGACGCGGCCTTCTTCGCCCTCTCCCCCACCAGCGGGCCGACCCGCTTCCGGTACGGGGTGGGCCACTGGTTCGGCACGGTGCGACCGGTCTCCGCCGAGGCCGTCGAGCGCGAGACCCTCCGCCGCCGCGAACTCCTCGACGCCGTCTGGCCGTACGCCTCCGTCGACAGCGCCCCGGTCGTCCCGCGCCCCGCCGCCCCCGGCCAGACCGTCGGGGCCCGGCAGCGGGCCCTGCTCGCCGCCGCCGACGGGGAGCGGACCCCGGCGGAACTCGCCCGGCTGCTCGGCCGCCCCGCCTTCCACACGCTCCTCGACATCCGGCGGCTCGCCGCGGCCGGGCTCGTCGAGACCCCGCCGGACCCGGAGCCCGGCCCCGAGTCCGTACCGCTGCCCCTCCCCCTGTCCGCCGTGCCGGTGGCGGACCCCGACATCGCCCTGCTGCGCCGGCTCCGTGACGCCCTGGAGGCACACCTGTGATGAGGCGTGCCCTGCGCCTGCGCGCCGAAAGGAAACAGCTCATGACGGCAGAAACCGAGGTCCTCGGCGAGCTCAGACGGCTGCGGGCGCGGCTGCCCCAGCTGACCGGAGCCCTCGCCGCCAGCGCCGACGGCCTCGTGCTCGCCCACGACACCGTCGACGGCGAGGCCGAGAGCGTGGCCGCGCTGACGGCGGCGGCGCTCGGCGTCGGACAGCGGCTGACCGACTGCACGGGCCAGGGCCGCTTCCGCGAGCTCCTCGTCCGCGGCGAGAGCGGTTACGTGGCGACGTACGCGGCGGGCGGCGCGGCCGTCCTGACGCTCCTCGCGGAGCCCCGGATCAACGTGGGGCGGCTCCACCTGGAGGCCCGCAGGTCCAGCGCCCGGATAGGAGAGCTCGTCGACGGGGCGCTGGAGCGCAGGGACCCGACCTGAACCGACTCCTGACACACCTCAAGAAGCTCAAGCAGCTCACGCAGAAAATCACACAGAAGATCACGAAAAGGAAGTGCGACACCATGGCGAACACCGAGACCTCCCTCAAGGAAGCCGCCGCGATCGACGGCGCCATCGGCGCGGCGCTCGTCGACTACACGAGCGGCATGGCGCTCGGCACCATCGGCGGCAGCAAGGAGCTCGACCTGAACGTGGCCGCGGCGGGCAACACCGACGTGGTCCGGGCCAAGGCCCGGGCGATGGAGATGCTCGGCCTCGGCGACGCGATCGAGGACATCCTGATCACCCTCGGCCGGCAGTACCACCTGATCCTGCTGCTCAAGGGCCAGGGCTCGAACGGCCTGTTCCTGTACCTCGCCCTGGACAAGGAGCGCTCGAACCTCGCGATGGCCCGCCACCAGCTCAAGAAGATCGCGGCCGAGCTCCAGGTCTGACGCGCGCGACGCCTCCGCGCGCGCCCTGCCCGGCTACTCGACGAACAGGCCCCGCGCGGCCGCCTTGCTGTCGAACTCCTCCAGACGCGCCTGCGCGTCCGGGAGTTCGTCCGCCATGGCCTCCAGGAGGACCCGGCCGAGCATCATCGGCGCGCAGGCGGTGTCGAAGGCGAGCCCCGTGCCGACGGCGGCCGGGATCAGCAGGTCGCTGTGGGCGGCGACGGGCGCGAAGGCCGAGTCGGCGACGGCCACGACCGTGAGCCCGGCCGCCCGCGCGTACTCCAGGGCCTCCACGACCTCCCGGGGGTGCCGGGGCAGGGCGAAGCAGAGCAGCGCCGTGGCCCCGGCCCGTACGGCCGCGTCGACGCGGTCCGTGAGCATCGAGCCGCCCTCGTCGAGGAGCCGGACGTCGGGGTGCACCTTGGCGGCGAAGTAGGCGAAGCCGCGCGCCTGCGAGGAGGCGGCCCGCAGGCCGAGCACGAGCAGCGGGCGGGAGGCGGCGAGGACCCGGCCGGCCCGTTCGACGGGCCGGGGGTCGGCGAGCAGCCCGGCGAGGTGCCGGAGGTTCTCGATCTCGGCGAGCACGGCCTGCTGGTACTCGTTTTCCCCCGCGCGCTCCCCCTCGGCGGCGCCGGGTTCCGGGGGCGCGACCTCCCGCAGGTGCCGGCGGAGCGCCGGGTACCCGTCGAAGCCGAGCGCGACGGCGAAGCGGGTGACGGACGGCTGGCTGACCCCGGCGAGCTCGGCGAGCTCGACGCTGGACAGGAAGGGCACGTCGGCGGCGCGCCGCACCATGCAGTGCGCGATCCGTCGCTGCGTCGGCGTCAGCCGGTGCCCCTCGAAGAGCGCCTGCAGCCGTCCGGCCGGGCTGTCGCTCATGCCGTCCGTCCCCCTTCCACCTATTCACCCGCGAATATCTCTGCATAAGGATATGCAGCCGGGCCCCGGGAGGGGAACGGGCGAGGGAAGGGCAGCCACAGGAGAAGGGCGGCGCGGGGAAGGAGGGCCGCGCGCGGCGGAAGGAGAGCGGCGCGGGAAAGGAGAACCGCGCAGAGGAGAGCCGCGCGGGGAAGAAGCGTGACGCGGGGACCGCCGCACCCCCGGTGAAGGGGGGCGGGACGACGGCGGTCCCCGCGTGGGACACGGGCCCGGGTCAGGGCCGGTCTCCGCGTCCGCGGCGTCTGTGGAGGCCCGGGAGCCGCTCCGGAAGTCCGTGACGCCGACAACCACCAATGTGCCGGACGCGTGTTAAGCGGGTGCTGCGGGTACGTGTCGCCCTCGTACCAGTTGTACGAACGGCTCCACGTACCCCGCCACGACCTACTTCGCGCCGCCGTTGGCCAGGAAGGCCAGCAGGTCCTGGCGGCTGACGACACCGGTCGGCTTGCCCTCGACGAGGACGATCGCCGCGTCGGAGGACTCGCCCAGGACGGACATCAGGTCGGCGACGGGCTCGCCGGAGCCGACCTGCGGCAGCGGCGCGCACATGTGGCGCTCCAGCGGGTCCTCCAGGGAGGCGCGCTTCGTGAAGAGGGCGTCGAGGAGCTCGCGCTCGACGACCGAGCCGACGACCTCGGCGGCCATGACGTCGGGGTGGCCGGCGCCGGGCTTGACGATGGGCATCTGGGAGACGCCGTACTCGCGCAGCACCTCGATGGCCTGGCCGACCGTCTCGTCCGGGTGCATGTGGACGAGGGAGGGCATGACGCCCTCCTTGTGGCGCAGGACGTCCGCGACGGTGGCGGTGGAGGTGTCCTCCAGGAAGCCGTGGCCGGCCATCCACTCGTCGCTGAAGATCTTGGACATGTAGCCGCGGCCGGAGTCCGGCAGCAGGACGACGACGACGTCGTCGGGCCCGAGCTCCTTGGCGACCTCCAGGGCCGCGACGACGGCCATGCCGCAGGAGCCGCCGACGAGGAGGCCCTCCTCCTTGGCGAGGCGGCGGGTCATCTGGAACGAGTCCTTGTCGGACACGGCGACGATCCGGTCCGTGACGTTCTGGTCGTACGCGGTCGGCCAGAAGTCCTCGCCGACGCCCTCGACCAGGTACGGCCGGCCGGAGCCGCCCGAGTAGACGGAGCCCTCGGGGTCGGCGCCGACGACCTTCACGGAGCCGCCGCTGACCTCCTTGAGGTAGTTGCCGGTGCCGGAGATGGTGCCGCCGGTGCCGACGCCCGCGACGAAGTGGGTGATCTTCCCGTCCGTCTGCTCCCAGAGCTCGGGACCGGTGGTCTCGTAGTGGGAGCGGGGGTTGTTCGGGTTGGAGTACTGGTCGGGCTTCCAGGCACCGGGGGTCTCACGGACGAGCCGGTCCGAGACGTTGTAGTACGAGTCCGGGTGCTCGGGATCCACGGCGGTGGGACAGACGACGACCTCCGCGCCGTACGCCCGCAGCACGTTGATCTTGTCGAGGGACACCTTGTCGGGGCAGACGAAGATGCACTTGTAGCCCTTCTGCTGGGCCACGATCGCGAGGCCGACGCCGGTGTTGCCGGACGTGGGCTCGACGATGGTGCCGCCGGGCTTGAGCGCGCCGCTCTGCTCGGCCGCCTCGATCATGCGGACGGCGATGCGGTCCTTGACCGAGCCGCCCGGGTTGAAGTACTCGACCTTGGCCAGGACGGTCGCTTGGATACCCGCCGTGACGCTGTTGAGCTTCACCAGCGGGGTGTTGCCGACGAGGCTGATCATCGAGTCGTGGAATTGCACCGTAATCTCCGGGGTCTCCGTAATGGTGTGGCCAGCGTATGCGTAGTCGGAGCGGCTTACGGGGCAGTTAGACCCTGAACGGCTTGAAGGAGGTGACGGCCTCATGTCGAGGGCGAGGGTGGCGCGGCGGATCGCGGCGGGTGCGGCCTACGGCGGCGGGAGCATCGGGCTTCTCGGTGTGGCCGCGGTGGGGCTGCTGCTGACCGAGATGCAGCTGGCGAAGAGGTCGGTGGGGAACGGGACGGCACCCCTGCCGCCGGTGGCGGACGGCCTCTACGGCCGGTCCTTCGGTACGGAGGGGCCCCTGCGACTGGCCCTTCTGGGTGATTCCACGGCGGCGGGTCAGGGGGTGCGCCGCACGGGTCAGACGCCGGGCGCGCTGCTCGCCTCGGGGCTGGCGGCGGTGGCGGAGCGGCCGGTGGTCCTGCGGAACGTGGCGCTGTCGGGAGCGCGCTCGGACGACCTGGAGCGTCAGGTGTCGCTGCTCCTCGCCCGGCCGGTCGGGCCGCCGGACGTCTGCGTGATCATGATCGGCGCGAACGACGTGACGCACCGGATGCCGCCCACGGAGTCGGTGCGGCACCTCGCGGCGGCGGTGCGGCGGCTGCGGACGGCGGGCGCGGAGGTGGTGGTCGGGACCTGCCCGGACCTGGGCACGATCGAGCCGGTCTACCAGCCGCTGCGCTGGCTGGCCCGGCGGGCCTCGCGGCAGCTGGCGGCGGCGCAGACGATCGTGGTGGTGGAGCAGGGCGCGCGGACGGTGTCGCTGGGCGACCTGCTCGGCCCCGAGTTCGCGGCGAATCCGCGCGAGATGTTCGGGGTGGACAACTTCCACCCGTCGGCGGAGGGGTACGCGACGGCGGCGATGGCGGTGCTGCCGACGCTGTGCGCGTCCCTGGGCGTGTGGCCGGAAACCGACCGGCTGGAGCCCACGCGGCGGGAGAACATCCTGCCGGTGGCGAAGGCTGCGGCGGAGGCGGCGAAGGAGGCGGGCACGGAGGTCACGGGCGCGCGGGCGCCGTGGGCGCTGCTCAAGCACCGCCGGAGGCGGCGACTGCCGGTGCCTGCGGCCGGCGGACCGGAGGCAGGCTCGGAAGAGGCCCCGGAGGACGCCCGCAACCCGTGACGGAACCGCCCGGGAACGCCCGGGAACGGCTCGGGGTACAGGGAGCGGACGCGCCCGCCAGGGCGCCGTCCCGTGTTCCCACCCTCCCCCAGGGCCCCAGCCCTGCGGGACGATTGCGCACAAGGGCGCCCGGGCCGACTGAGCGCTCGCTTAGAAAAGAGGCCCGCGTCACACCGCCAGGGCGGTGACCCGTGCGGTACGTACGGGTAACTTCCCTTTCAGTCCGCTCACTCCGCACCCTCATGGAGCCGTGATGCCCGAAGCCGTGATCGTCTCGACCGCCCGCTCGCCCATCGGCCGGGCCTTCAAGGGCTCCCTGAAGGACCTGCGGCCGGACGACCTCACCGCGACCATCATCCAGGCCGCCCTGGCCAAGGTGCCGGAGCTCGACCCCCGGGACATCGACGACCTGATGCTGGGCTGCGGTCTGCCCGGCGGCGAGCAGGGCAACAACCTGGGCCGGATCGTCGCCGTGCAGATGGGCATGGACCACCTGCCGGGCTGCACGGTCACCCGCTACTGCTCCTCCTCGCTCCAGACCTCCCGCATGGCGCTGCACGCCATCAAGGCCGGCGAGGGCGACGTCTTCCTCTCGGCCGGTGTCGAGATGGTCTCCAGCTTCGCGAAGGGCAACTCGGACTCCTGGCCCGACACCCACAACCCGTACTTCGCCGAGGCCGAGGGCCGTACCGCCGAGGTCGCGGCCTCCGAGGGCTCCACGTGGCACGACCCGCGCGAGGACGGCATCGTCCCGGACGCGTACATCGCGATGGGCCAGACCGCCGAGAACCTGGCCCGCTGGAAGGGCATCAGCCGCCAGGAGATGGACGAGTTCGGCGTACGGTCGCAGAACCTCGCCGAGCAGGCCATCAAGAACGGCTTCTGGGAGCGCGAGATCACCCCGGTGACGCTCCCGGACGGCACCGTCGTCTCCGCCGACGACGGCCCGCGCGCCGGCGTCACCCTGGAGGGCGTGCAGGGCCTCAAGCCGGTCTTCCGCCCCGACGGCCTGGTCACCGCCGCCAACTGCTGCCCGCTGAACGACGGCGCCGCCGCGCTCGTGATCATGTCGGACACGAAGGCCCGCGAGCTCGGCCTGACCCCGCTCGCCCGCATCGTCTCCACCGGCGTCTCCGGCCTCTCCCCCGAGATCATGGGCCTCGGCCCGGTCGAGGCGTCGAAGCAGGCCCTCAAGCGCGCCGGCCTCACCATCGGCGACATCGACCTCGCCGAGATCAACGAGGCCTTCGCCGCCCAGGTCATCCCGTCCTACCAGGACCTGGGCCTGGACCTGGACAAGGTCAACGTCAACGGTGGCGCCATCGCCGTCGGCCACCCCTTCGGCATGACGGGCGCCCGGATCACCGGCACGCTCATCAACAGCCTCCAGTTCCACGACAAGCAGTTCGGCCTGGAGACCATGTGCGTCGGCGGCGGCCAGGGCATGGCCATGGTCATCGAGCGGCTGAGCTGAGCCGTAGCGAAGGGTAGGGGTCGCCTGAGGAACGAAGGCGGCACCTGCCCGCAGCGGTGGCGAGGCTCAGCGCGACCAAAGAAGCGAGCGGCTGAGCTAAGGCGGCGCCTGTCCTGACGGCCCGGGGCTAACCGCTCCGCGTCCGAGCCGTGACCGAATCTCCCCCAGGATGTGACCTACGTCCCGGGGGAGTTCGTTTTCCCAGGTCAGAGGCGCTTTGGGACTAAACACCCGGCCGAAATACCTGTCCAATTCGTGACGTAATGCACTGACAGCGAGCACCACCCCAGGACAAGCTGATGTAGGAAGTCGGGGGATCGACTCGGAATCGGGAGTACGTCAGTGAGCGCCATGTCTCTTGCCCTGCTGCTGACCACGGCCGCTGCCACGGCCGTGGGCGCTGCTGCCCTGCACGCCGTCCACGGTCTCCGCAAGGAGGTCACCGGCCTCCGCAGCGAGCTGGCGGCCGCCCGCGGCATCACGGTCCCCGCGGCCAGGGCCACGCCCGCCGCGGAGATACGGGCCGCGGTCGCCGAAGCGCTGGCCGAGGAGCGCGAGCGCGAGCTCGCGGAGGCCCGCGCCTTCTGGGCCGCGCAGGAGGCCCGTGACGCGGCGGACGCCCCGTCCCTGCTCGGCGGCCTCGGCGGCCCGGGCGAGGACGGCGCCTTCTTCGTCCCGCGCCAGGCCGACTTCGTGGGCCTGGAGGCGATGGCCCTGGAGGCCATGGAGGCGGAGGCGGCCGCGCTCGACGGTTCCGGCGGACTCGACGGCCTCGGCGGGCTCGACGGTGTCGACGGCCTCGGCGAGCTCGCCGACGCGCTGGACGAGTACCCCGAGGACTCCGCGGAGCTGGCCGCGGCCCGCCGCCGCCACCCCTCGCACCCGGACTTCGTGCCGGTGCAGACCCCGGTCGTCACCGACCACGAGCGGACGGTGTCCCGCCTGGAGGAGCTCGCGGACACCCGTACCGCGCTGACCGACGTGCGCCCCGGCCCGCTCGGCACCCTGGACGTGTACGTCTTCGCGGACGGCACGACGCTCTGTATGACCCCCGGGCACCGCGAGACCGCGGAGCGCCTCGCGGAGGCCCTGCGCGCCGGCCGCACCCCGGTCCTGCTCGGCGGCTCGGGCGTCTCGGGCGCCTTCGCCCTGACCTTCTCGTACGGCGACACCGACGAGGAGAACGTCTACATCCTGGCGGACCGCGTCATCGCCTCGCTGTAGCCCGCACAGCGCACAGCGGGGCGGTGTTGACCCCCCGCAGCAAGGCGGGGGCGTGTGACCCCCGCAGCAAGGCGGCGTAGGCCCCTGGAGCACCAGAGCTCCGGCGGCCTCAGAGCCCCGAGCGCTCCGCCGCCTCCCGGACCAGCCTCACGGCCTCGCCCAGTTCCCCCTCGCGGGAATCGGCCGGGGCCGTTCGCAGGATCTCCGCCAGGTCGTTCCCGGCGACGACGAGCTGGTCGGCGACGGTGAAGACCCCCGCGTCCGGCATCGTCAGCGGCTCCCGCTCCGGGTCCTCGGCGCGCTGGGCGCGCGTCGCGAGCTCCCGGGCGAGCGCGAGCCCCTCGGCCGCCGCCCCGCGCTGGAGGCGGCTCTGCGGGGCGGCCCGCAGCCGGTCGGCGAAGCGCTCGACGGCGGCGGTCAGTTCACTCGTATCACGCACCCCGCGACCCTACGCGCCGCCCGGGGACCCTGACCAACAGACCGCCCCGCGCCTCACTTCGCGTGCCGGCCGAGGAAGTCGCGGACGAGCCCGGCGATCTCCTCGCCGTGCGTCTCCAGGGCGAAGTGCCCGGCGTCCAGGAGGTGGATCTCGGCCTCCGGCAGGTCCCGCTCGAAGGCCTCCGCGCCCGCGGGTCCGAAGATCTCGTCGCCGCGTCCCCAGGCCGCCAGGAGCGGCGGCCGGTGGGTGCGGAAGTACTCCTGGAAGGCCGGGTAGCCGTCCAGGTTGAACTGGTAGTCCCAGAAGAGCTGGAGCTGGATCTCCTTGTTGCCGGGCCGGTCCAGGCCGGCCTGGTCCAGGGTCCACGCCTCCGGGCCGATCCGGTCGAGCCGGTCCGCCGGCACCCCGTGGGTGTACTGCCACCGGGTGGCCTCGGCGGTCAGCAGCTCCCGCACCCCGGCCTCGTTCGCCTCGCGGTCCTTGGCGTGGGCGAAGAGCACGTCCCAGAAGGGCGTGAAGCCCTCCAGGTAGGCGTTTCCGCTCTGGGTGACGATCGCGGTGACCCGCTCGGGGTCGCGGGAGGCGATCCGCAGCCCGATGGGCGCCCCGTAGTCCTGGATGTAGAGCGCGAACCGGTCGACGCCGAGCTTGTCGAGCAGTCCGAGGGTGATCTCGGTGAGCTTCTCGAAGCTGTACGCGAAGTCCTCGACGGCCGGGGCGGCCGAGGCGCCGAAGCCGATGTGGTCGGGGGCGATCAGGTGATACGAGTCGGCCAGCTCGGCCATGAGCCCGCGGTACATGTGCGAGCTGGACGGGAAGCCGTGCAGCAGGACGAGCGTGGGATTGGCCGGGTCGCCGGCCTCCCGGTAGAAGACGTCGAGCCCGTCGACGGTGACGGTGCGGGCGCGCAGGGCGAAGGCGGACATGGGAACTCCCCGTTTCGTTTTCCCGTCGGGAGAACGATCGTTCTCCCGATGCCCTGTAGGCTACGAGAACGATGGTTCTCTACGCAAGGGGTGATCGGCAGATGGACGCGGAAGCCGCCGAACTGAAGGTGCTCGACACCGCCGAGCGGCTCTTCGACGAGCGCGGGGTGCAGGCGGTCGGCATGGACGCGCTCCGCACCGCCTCCGGGGTCTCGCTCAAGCGGCTCTACCAGCTCTTCCCGTCCAAGGACGTCCTCGTCGAGGCGGTCCTGCGGCGCCGCGACGGCGCCGTGCGCGACGCCCTCGCGGCACACGGCGACCGGGTCGCCGACGGCCCGTACGAGCGGGCGCTCGCGGTCTTCGACTGGCTCGGCGCCTGGTTCGCCGAGGACGGGTTCCGGGGGTGCGCGTTCATCAACACGTTCGGGGAGCTCGGCGGCGTCGCCCCGAACGTCGCCGGCCTCGCCCGCGACCACAAGGAGGCCCTGCGGGCGTACTTCGCCGCCCAGACGGACGCCCTCGGCGCCCCGCCCGCCCTCGCCGACCAGCTCGCCCTGCTCGCCAACGGGGCCATGGTCGTCGCGGGCATGACCGGCTCCCCCGAGCCCGCCGCCCAGGCGAAGGCCGCGGCCCGCGTCCTCATCGACGCCGCCGTCTGACGCGGAACGCGGAAAGGGCCCGCCCGGCACGAAGCCGGACGGGCCCTTCCCCCGAGCTCAGAGGCGTCAGTCGTCGCCCTGCAGGATCGACAGCAGACGCAGCATCTCCAGGTAGATCCACACCAGGGTCATGGTGAGACCGAAGGCGGCCAGCCAGGCCTCCTCGCGCGGCGCGCCGTAGTTCACGCCGTCCTCGACCTGCTTGAAGTCGAGGGCGAGGAAGCAGGCGCCCAGGATGACGCCGATGACACCGAAGAGGATGCCGAGGCCACCGCTGCGGAAGCCCAGGCCGTCACCGCCGGCGAAGACGGCGAAGAGCAGGTTCACCACCATGAGCAGCATGAAGCCCATGGCGGCGGCCATCACGAAGCCGTAGAAGCGTCGATTGACCCGGATCCAGCCCATCTTGTAGGCGATCAGGACGCCGGCGAAGACCGCCATCGTGCCCAGGACCGCCTGGATGACCACGCCGTCGGCGATGTACGTCGAGACGGCGGCCGAGATCACGCCGAGGAAGACACCCTCGAAGGCCGCGTAGCCCAGGATCAGCGCGGGAGACGGCTTGCGCTTGAAGGACTGCACCATCGCCAGGACGAACGCGACGATGGCGGCGCCGATGGCGATGCCGTAGGACTTGCCCAGGTTGGCCGAGTCGACCGGCAGCAGGAACCAGGACAGGACGGCGGTGACCACGACCGTGCCGAGCGTCATGGCCGTACGGCTCACGACGTCGTCGATCGTCATCACGTTGCCGCGGGCCTGCGGCGGGGCGCCGAGCGCGGCGTCCTGCGGGGCGTACGGGTTGGTGGCGTACGGGTTCGTCGCGCCCTCGGCATACGGGTTGCCGGTGGCGTACGGGTTGGTTCCGACGGCGGGGCCCCCGGCCTGCGGCTGCTGCGCGTTCACCGCGTAGCCGTTGTCGCGGCTGAACCCCCGTCGCGAGAAGACCGGGTTGCTGCTCCTCATCTCACTCCTCCATGGCAGACCGCACGGCGCGGCCTTGCGTCAAGGGTAATGGGTAGGCAAAAGAAACTCCCTAGTGCTCGGGGAGGATCTTTTCCCGGAAGATTCCGATCTTCGCCCACCCCGGAGGACCCCGCTCCGCGACGCTCGCCCTGTCAGGCACACCCCCCCTTACAAGGAGAGCCGATGACCACCGCACCGCATGACACCTGGCAGCTGCGCAACGGGACCGCGTGGGCGTTCCGCGCCGGCAAGCACCTCGCCGCGCCCGTCGTCCTGGTCGGCGACGCCGGCCAGGACCTGGAGGCGCTGGCCGCGAGCGTGGACGACGGCTCGTACTCGCTCCTCGCGGAGCTGAAGGCGCGCGGCAACGACCTGGTCCTGGTGGGACTGCCCGCCGACACCGGTCTCTCCGGTCACGGCTCGGCCGTGACGGAGGCCGTCACGCGCGCGATCGCCGAGGGATCGGGCGAGCGGCTGGCCGTCGGCGGTACCGGGCGCGGCGCCCTCGCCGCCCGCTACGGCCTGGCGAGCCTGGAGTACCAGCGGGTGGACCACCGGACCGCCGTCCTCTTCTGCCACGACGCCGCCGCGCCCGACCTGGACGAGGCGGCCGAGCTCGACCGCATGGGCGACCGGCCGCAGGCGCCTCTGTTCCTGCGGCTGGTGGAGAGCGGCGTCGAGGACGGGCTGAGCGACGAGCTCGCCGACGAGACGACGACCGGCGAGGGAAGCGGGGGCGGCGCGCTGCTCTCCAAGGAGTTCGGCACCTGGCTGCTCGACCGTCTGCCGAAGGCCTGACGGAGGGCCTGACGGAGGGACTGCGCCGGGCCCCAGGCACTCGCCTGTGGCCCGGGGTGGTGCCCGGAACCGGATTTGAACCGGTACGGCCCGAGGGCCAGCGAGGTTTAAGCTCGCCGTGTCTGCGTATTCCACCATCCGGGCGTTCCGCGAAGCTCCGCGTTGGCACAGGAGCCTATCCGGGCCCCTTCCCTCGTTCAGCGGAACATCGGCCCGATGTTGTCTTATTTTATTGACGCCTGAGGGTGCGTCAGTGCAGGTGAGGGCGTTTTCCCCCAACTGTGACGGGGGTCGCAGGCGCAAAGCCGAGCCCATCGGAATGACGAAAAGTCATCGCAGGTCTGTCACCTCGGCTCGAAGCAGCCTCTCAGGGGTGCCGTCATACCTCAGGAGGACGGACGAGGGCTCCGGTCCGACTCGAGACTGCCCCGAGAACGGGCACGTGGGCGGACGCTCCGGGCCGGAACGGTCGAGACGATGGAGGGGTTCCCGCAGCAGCCCCGCAGTGACAGGAGTCCTCCTCGTGACCACCACCCCCACCGTGTCCCGAGCCACCGCGGTGGCCGCCCGCGCCACGGATCTCTCCAAGGTCTACGGACACGGCGAGACCCAGGTGGTCGCGCTCGACCACGTCACCGTGGACTTCCGGCAGGGCGAGTTCACCGCGATCATGGGCCCGTCCGGCTCCGGCAAGTCGACCCTGATGCACTGCGTCGCCGGCCTGGACTCCTTCTCCTCCGGCTCCGTGCGCATCGGCGAGACCGAGCTCTCCACCCTCAAGGACAAGCAGCTCACCCAGCTCCGCCGCGACAAGATCGGCTTCATCTTCCAGGCCTTCAACCTGCTGCCGACGCTGACGGCCCTGGAGAACATCACGCTGCCGATGGACATCGCCGGCCGCAAGCCCGACAAGCAGTGGGTCCAGCAGGTCATCGACATGCTCGGCCTGTCCGCCCGGCTTAGCCACCGCCCCACCGAGCTCTCCGGCGGCCAGCAGCAGCGCGTGGCCGTGGCCCGCGCCCTGGCCTCCCGCCCCGAGATCATCTTCGGTGACGAGCCGACCGGAAACCTGGACTCGCGCTCGGGCGCCGAGGTCCTGGGCTTCCTCCGCAACTCGGTGCGCGAGCTGGGCCAGACCGTCGTCATGGTCACCCACGACCCGGTCGCCGCCTCCTACGCGGACCGCGTGATCTTCCTCGCCGACGGCCGGATCGTCGACGAGATGCTCCACCCGACGGCCGACGGGGTGCTCGACCGCATGAAGGCCTTCGACGCCAAGGGCCGTACGAGCTGACGCCGTAGCGCCGCGACCGGCCTCGAACCGGTCAGGCCCGCGTCCCCGTCCCTCCGTCCCGCCCCACCCTTCCTTCAGGACACACCCATGTTCCGTACCGCCCTGCGCAACGTCCTCGCGCACAAGGCGAGACTGCTGATGACCGTCCTCGCCGTGATGCTCGGCGTGGCCTTCGTCTCCGGCACGCTCGTCTTCACCGACACCCTCGGCCAGGCCTTCCGCAACCAGTCGGCCAAGAGCTACGACGACGTCGCCGTCGCCGTCGAGATGTACCCGAACGCCGAGCAGGCCCGGAAGGCCCCCGGCCTCTCCCAGAAGGACGTCGACAAGGTCGCCGGGCTCGACGGGGTCGCCTCCGTCACCCCCCGCGTCGACGGCTTCGCGGGCGTGCCCGACAAGAACGGCAAGCTGATCGGCGTCGGCTGGTCCAACAAGGGCACCAACTTCGCCCCCGGCAAGGACGGCAAGGACCGCGCGTACACCTTCACCACGGGTACGGGCCCGGTCGAGGACCGGCAGGTCGCGCTCGACAAGGACACCGCGGACAAGGGCGGCTACAAGGTCGGCGACACCGTCCGCGTCGCGACCACGGGACCCGTGAAGGAGTACGAGCTCTCCGGCGTCTTCACCACCGAGGACGGCGCCGTCAACGCCGGCGGCAGCCTCGTCGTCTTCGACTCCTCCGTCGCGCAGCAGCTCTACCTGAAGCCCGGGTACTACCGGGGCCTGACCGTCACCGCCGCGCCCGGCACGAACGCCGACAAGCTCCTCGACGAGGTCCTCAAGGTCGTCCCGAAGGCCGCCACCGCGCAGACCGGCGAGGACCTCGCCGAGCAGCAGGCCAAGGACATCGAAGCCGGTCTCGGCGCGCTCAACCAGGTGCTGCTCGGCTTCGCGGGCATCGCGCTCTTCGTCGGGATCTTCCTGATCTCCAACACCTTCACCATGCTGGTCGCGCAGCGCACCAAGGAACTGGCCCTGATGCGCGCCGTCGGCGCCTCCCGCAAGCAGATCACCCGCTCCGTCCTCGCCGAGGCCGGCCTGGTCGGTCTGGTCGCCTCCGCCGTCGGCTACGTGCTCGGCATCGGCCTGGCCGTCGCCCTCCGCTCGGCCATGAGCGCCTTCGAGATGAAGGTCCCGGGCGGCGATCTGGTCCTCACCGCCACCCCGGCCGTCAGCGCGTTCGCCGTCGGCGTCCTGATCACGATGCTCGCCGCCTGGCTGCCCGGCCGCCGCGCCGCGAAGATCCCGCCGGTCGCCGCCATGAGCAGCGTCCACGCCACCGCGAGCACGAAGTCGCTCGTCGTACGGAACTCCATCGGTGCCGCGCTCACCGCGCTCGGCGCGGTCCTGATCGTGCTCGGCGCGGGCCAGGGCGGCGACGACGGCCGCATGCTCATCGCGGGTGGCGCGTTCCTCACCCTCATGGGTGTGATCGTGCTGATCCCGTTCCTGTCCCGGCCCGTGATCGCCGTGATCCGCCCGCTGTTCGTGAACCTCTTCGGGGTCTCCGGCAAGCTCGCCGGCCTCAACGCGGTCCGCAACCCGCGCCGCACCGGCGCCACCGCCTCCGCGCTCGCCATCGGCCTGACCCTCGTCACCGGCCTCTCGGTGCTCGGCGCCACGGTCGGCACGGCCCTCGACAAGGCGACGACCGACCAGGTCAAGGCCGACTACATGGTCTCGATGGCCAGTGGCAACAGCCTGAGCCAGGAGGCGCTGACCGCCCTGGAGAAGGCTCCGGGCGTCACCGCGATCTCCCCGCAGCAGGCGGGCGCGCTGGAGATCAAGGGCTCGTACGTCTCGGCCTCCGGCGTCACCCCCGGCGACATCGAGAAGGTCCTCAAGCTCAGCGTCGTGAACGGCTCGCTGAACTCCCTCGGCAAGGGCGCGATCGCCGTCGACGAGAAGACCGCCACGAAGCGCGGCCTGAAGGTCGGCGACACCGTCCCGGTCGAGTACCTCGACAAGCAGAAGGCCAAGCTGACGGTCGGCGCGGTCTTCGAGCCCAACGAGTTCCTCTCGCCGGTCCTGATCGACCACAAGCTGGTCACCGCGCACGAGGAGCGGGCGGAGATCCGTCAGATCTTCGTCTCCACCGAGGGCGGCGCGAGCGCGGCCAACGAGCGGGCCCTGGCCAAGGCCATGGGCGACAACCCCGACATCACGGTGCTGGACCACAAGGGCATCCGTGACGCCTTCGGCGGCCCGATCAACCTGCTCCTCAACATCATGTACGGCCTGCTCGGCATGGCCCTGATCATCGCGGTCCTCGGCGTCGTCAACACCCTCGCGATGTCCGTCTTCGAGCGCCAGCAGGAGATCGGCATGCTGCGGGCGATCGGCCTCGACCGGCGCCGGGTGAAGCGGATGGTCCGCCTGGAGGCCGTGGTCATCTCGGTGTTCGGCGCGGTCGTCGGCATCGGCCTCGGCTCGTTCCTCGGCTGGGCGATCGGCGAGACCATCAAGGAGCAGATCCCGGGCTACGCCCTGGTCCTGCCCTGGGACCGGATCGGGATCTTCCTGGTCCTGGCCGCCCTGGTCGGCGTCCTCGCCTCCCTGTGGCCGGCCCGGAGCGCGGCGCGGCTGAACATGCTCTCCGCCATCAAGGCCGAGTAGCCACGGATACGACTGAAGGGCCGGTCTCCCACCTGGGAGGCCGGCCCTTCGCCGTACGTGCGTCAGGCCGTCTTCTCGTTCCAGACGCGCGGCCGCAGCGCCGTCCCGCTCGTCCCCGCGAGCGGGGTCTTCACGGCGAGGAACTGGTTCACGCCGATCCGGTTGCGCTCGAAGGAGACGGCGGAGGCCGCCATGTACAGCCGCCAGATCCTCGCCCGGCCGGGCGAGGTGAGCCGGACCGCCCGGTCCCACTCCCGCTCCAGGTTGGCCACCCACCGGCGCAGCGTCAGCGCGTAGTGCTCGCGGAGCGCCTCGACGTCGCGGACCTCGAAGCCGGCGTCCTCCAGGGTGGACAGCGTCCGGCCCATGGGGGCGAGTTCGCCGTCGGGGAAGACGTACGCGTCGATGAAGGGGTCGATCTCGTAGGCCTCCTCGTCGGGCTCGGGGCGGCGGGAGATCTGGTGGTTGAGGAGCCGTCCGCCGGGCTTGAGGAGCCCGTACAGCGTGTCGGCGTACTCCCGGTACTTCACGGCCCCGACGTGCTCGGCCATGCCGATCGAGGAGATCGCGTCGTACGGGCCGTCGGCGACGTCCCGGTAGTCCTGGACGCGGATCTCCACGAGGTCGGTCAGGCCCTCGTCGGCGACGCGCTTGCGGGCGTAGGCGGCCTGTTCGCGGGAGAGGGTGACGCCGACGACCCGGGCGCCGTACTCGCGGGCTGCGTGCAGGGCCATGGAGCCCCAGCCGCACCCCACGTCGAGGAGCCGGTCGCCCTCCTTCAGGTTCAGCTTGCGGGCGATGAGGTCCAGCTTGTCGCGCTGGGCGTCCTCCAGGGTCCCGTCCTCCGTCCAGTAGGCGCAGGAGTAGACCATGGACGGGCCGAGGACGATCTCGTAGAAGTCGTTGCCCACGTCGTAGTGGTGACTGATCGCCTGCTTGTCACGGCGCTTGCTGTGGCTGCTGCCGCTGCGGCCGCGCATCTCCTCGGCGGGCGGCGGCGGGGGCGGCAGGGGCCCGGCGAGCCGCAGCAGGGCGCGGGCGGCGGCGCGCAGCTTCGGGTCGCGGACGGAGTCGCGCAGGGCCGTGAGGCGGCTCCTCGTGTCCTCGGGGCGCTCCCAGAGGAGGCCCGAGATGCGGTCCAGGACCTCGTACAGGTCTCCCTCGACGTCGAGCTCCCCGGCCACCCAGGCGCGGGCCAGGCCCAGTTCGCCGGGCTTCCAGATCATCCTCCGCAGGGCGCGGCGGTCGCGGACGATCAGGACGGGGGCTCCCGCCGGTCCGGCCTCACTGCCGTCCCAGGCTCGCAGACGGACCGGGAGCGGTCCTCCGAGGAGTTCCTCGGCGAGAGTCGTCAGCCGCGACGCGGCGTCGGCCATGGTGCACACCTCCGTGATCTCGTGCCCCAGAAATGCTCGTCACCAAGGGAACACCCTCTGTAGGGGTTTCCCATCCCGGCGCAGCGCAACGAGTCGGCAAAACACGCGAAGGGCCGTCCGCACCACGGATGGCGGACGGCCCTTTCGGGGTACTGCGTGTACGGCGGTGCCTTAGGAGGCCTTGGCCTTCTCCTGCGCCGGCGCGGCCGGGGCGGGGGCGGGCTTGGCGGCCTCGTAGAACTCCTCGCGCGGCGTCTCGATGGCGCCGAGCGAGACGACCTCGCGCTTGAGGAACATCGCGAGGGTCCAGTCCGCGAAGACGCGGATCTTGCGGTTCCAGGTCGGCATGGCCATGCCGTGGTAGCCGCGGTGCATGTACCAGGCGAGACGGCCCTTGAGCTTGATCTTCACCTTGCCCATGACGATCATCGCGACGCCCTTGTGGAGGCCGAGGCCGGCCACGGCGCCCTTGTTGGCGTGGCTGTACTCGGCCTGCGGGAAGCCGCGCATGCCGGCCACCACGTTGTCACCGAGGACCTTCGCCTGACGCAGCGCGTGCTGGGCGTTCGGCGGGCACCAGGCGTTCGGGTTGCCGGCCTTGCGGCCGACCATGTCCGGCACCTGGGCGTTGTCGCCCGCGGCCCACGCGTAGTCGAGGCCGTTGATCTGGAGCTTCTCGTTGCAGTCCACGTGGCCTCGGGGGCCGAGCGGCAGACCGAAGCGGGAGAGCGCCGGGTTCGGCTTCACGCCGGCGGTCCACACGATCGTGTTGGAGTCGACCTCGAGGCCGTTCTTCAGCACGACGTGGCCGTCGACGCAGGAGTCCATCGAGGTCTCGAGGTAGATCTCGATACCGCGGCCCTCGAGGTGCTCCTTGCCGTACTGGCCGAGCTTGGGGCCCACCTCGGGGAGGATCTTGTCGGCCGCGTCGACCAGGACGAAGCGCATGTCCTCGCGCTTGACGTTCTGGTAGTACTTCGACGCGTCACGGGCCAGGTCCTCGACCTCGCCGATGGTCTCCGCGCCGGCGAAGCCGCCGCCCACGAAGACGAAGGTCAGCGCCCTGCGGCGGACCTCCTCGTCGGTGGTCGAGTCGGCCTTGTCGAGCTGCTCGAGGACGTGGTTGCGCAGGCCGATGGCCTCCTCGATGCCCTTCATGCCGATGCCCTGCTCGGCGAGACCGGGGATCGGGAAGGTGCGGGAGACCGCGCCCATGGCGATGACGAGGTAGTCGAAAGGCAGCTCGTACGCCTCGCCGACGAGCGGCGCGACGGTGGCGACCTTGCGGTCCTGGTCGATGGTGGTGACCCGACCGGTGAGCACCTCGGCCTTGGGGAGGACGCGTCGCAGCGGGACGACGACGTGCCTCGGCGAGATGCTGCCGGCGGCGGCTTCGGGCAGGAAGGGCTGGTAGGTCATGTACGACCGCGGGTCGACGACCGTGACGGTCGCCTCCGCGTAGCGCATCTTCTTGAGGATGCGCCGAGCTGCGTACAGGCCTACGTACCCGCCGCCTACTACGAGGATCCTGGGACGCTCCGTGGTGCTCATGGGATCGAGTATCCACCCCGTCCGAGGGGGGTGCTCGTGCGCCCCTTCACAAGGTCCTGGCACACCTCTGCTACACTCCGCCGCCCACGTGATCCATGTCATGGCGTTGCAAAGGAACCGGGGTGCGGTGGTGAACGTTGTTCACCCCTCGTGAACTGGCCTGGAGAGGCCTCGTTAACGCTGAACCACCGGGTGCGTTCACGCGATGGAAACAACGAGCGAAGAGGCCCCCGTACCTACGAAAGGGCCCTGAGACGCCCCCCGGAGGGCCCAAAGACCCCCTTCGGACCCTCTTCCGACGCCATCAGGGCCTTTTTCCTTGTGAAGAACTTCACGAACTTTCCCGACGGCATGTCGCCGGGAGGCTCGATAGATGCCCGCTATGCCACGGATAGGGCGATCCCATCGAGGATGTCGTGCTCGCTGACGACGACCTCGCTCGCTCCGACCCGCTCCACGATCTCCCTCAGGACCAGCGCACCGGCGATGATCACGTCGACCCGGCCCGGGTGGATGACGGGGATCGCGGCCCGCTCGTCGTGCGTGGAGGCGAGGAGCCGGTCGGTCACCTCGGCGACCTGAGCGGCGGAGATCCGGGAGTGGTGGATCTTCTCTGAGTCGTACTCCGTGAGCCCGAGGGCGATGGCGGCGACGGTGGTGACCGAGCCGGCGAGCCCGACGAGGGTCTCCGCCGTGCCGATCGGCACGGTCTCGGCGGCCAGGTCGAGCGCGGCCCGGACGTCGGCGCGGATCGCGGCGACCTCCTCGGCGGTCGGCGGGTCGTGCCGGACGTGCCGCTCGGTCAGCCGGACGCAGCCGATGTCGACGGAGCGGGCGGCCTCGACGTGCTTGTTGCCGGTGACGAACTCGGTCGAGCCGCCGCCGATGTCCACGACGAGGTACGTCTCCGGGCCGTGCAACTCTCCGGTGGCGCCGGTGAAGGAGAACGCGGCCTCCTGGTCGCCGGTGATGACCTCGGGCTCGACGCCCAGGATCTCCACGACCCCGTTCACGAACTCGTCGCGGTTCTCGGCGTCGCGCGAGGCGGAGGTGGCGACGAAGCGGAGCCGCTCGGCACCCAGCTCCTTGATGACCTCGGCGTACGCGCGGCAGGCCGCGAAGGTCCGCTCCAGCGCCTCGGGCGCGAGCCGGCCCGTCTTGTCGACGCCCTGCCCGAGCCGGACGATCGTCATCCGCCGGTCCAGCTCGACGAGGTCACCCGTCTCGGGGTGAACGTCGGCGACGAGGAGGCGGATGGAGTTCGTACCGCAGTCGATTCCGGCGACCCGGGTCACTCGCCCTTCTCCTCTTCCTTGTCGGCGCACGGCGTGACGCAGGCGCCCTTCGCCCACCACTCCGGCAGCATCGCGAGCGCCTCGTCGCCGAACGGGTTGACGCCCGGTCCGGCGGCCAGCGAGTGGCCGACGAGGACGTGCAGGCACTTGACCCGGTCCGGCATGCCGCCGGCGCTCGGGAAGCCCTCCAGGACGTCGATCGCGTCACGGCGGGCGATGTAGTCCTCGTGCGCGGCCCGGTAGGCGGCGGCCAGCTCCGGGTCGGTGGCGAGCCGGGCCTGCATCTCCTTCATGACCCCGTTGGCCTCGAGGGTGCCGATGGCCGAGGCCGCCCGGGGGCAGGTCAGGTAGTACGTCGTCGGGAACGGCGTGCCGTCGGGGAGCCGGGGCGCGGTCTCGACGACGTCCGGGTTGCCGCACGGGCAGCGGTGCGCGATGGCGCGCAGGCCGCGGGGCGGCCGGCCGAGCTGGAGCTCGAAGGCGGCGATGTCCTTCTCGGTGGGCTCGGTGCGTTCGGTCTGCGGAGGGGGCGTTTCCATGTTTTTTCGGTTGCCTTGCTCGTGTGTCGCGGAGGAGGGGTCAGGGACGGTCGGCGTGGTCGACGCCGTCCCAGAGGTTGTCGTACCAGGGGCGTTCCGCCGCTCCCTGGTCGGCGCGGGGCCGCTGCTCCGCGTCGGGGTCGTTCACGGTGAAGCCGGTCTCGCCGGGCCGCACGTAGTGCAGGTGCTCGCGGGCGAGCCGGCGGACGTAGGACGGGTCCTGGAGGCGGGCCTTCTCGTCCCGCAGCTCCTCGACCCGGCGTGCGGCCTCGGCCGCCCGGCGCTCCTGGTCGGCGATCTCGCCCTGCTGGGAGACGTAGCTCCGCATCGGGTAGGCGAGCGCCACGACGAGGGAGCAGACGACGAGCGCGAGGAAGGCCGCGCGGCCGGTGAGCCGGGAGCGGCGGGCCTGCCGGCGGGTCTGGGAGCGGTAGACACGGGCGGCTGTCTGCTCGCCGAGCAGTCTGATCCGGGTCGCGGTCGAGAACCGGTCCCGGTCCTTCGCGGCCATGTCGTGTCGCCTCCCCTGTTCATGCGTACGTCCCCGCACACGGTACGGGACCGAGTACGGGGACGTACGGAAGCTGCCCTACGGAGAGGCTCAGCCCTTGAAGCGCGGGAAGGCGCTGCGGCCGGCGTAGACCGCGGCGTCGTCGAGGATCTCCTCGATGCGCAGGAGCTGGTTGTACTTGGCGACGCGGTCCGAGCGGGCCGGGGCACCGGTCTTGATCTGACCGCAGTTCACGGCGACGGCGAGGTCGGCGATGGTGACGTCCTCGGTCTCGCCGGAGCGGTGGGACATCATGCACTTGAAGCCGTTGCGCTGGGCGAGCTCGACGGCGTCCAGGGTCTCGGTCAGCGAGCCGATCTGGTTGACCTTGACCAGGAGGGCGTTGGCGGTGCCCTCCTCGATGCCGCGGGCGAGGCGCTCCGGGTTGGTGACGAAGAGGTCGTCGCCGACGATCTGGACCTTGGCGCCCAGCTTGTCGGTGAGGACCTTCCAGCCGGCCCAGTCGTCCTCGTACAGCGGGTCCTCGATGGAGACCATCGGGTACGCGGAGACGAGCTCCTCGTAGTACTCGGTCATCTCGGCGGCCGAGCGGGACTTGCCCTCGAACTCGTACGTGCCGTCCTTGTAGAACTCGGACGCGGCGACGTCGAGCGCGAGCGCGACGTCGGAGCCCGGGGTGTAGCCGGCCTCCTTGATGGCCTCGATGATGAGGTCGAGGGCCGCGCGGTTCGACTCGAGGTTCGGGGCGAAGCCGCCCTCGTCGCCGAGGCCGGTGGAGAGGCCCTTGCGCTTCAGCACGCCCTTGAGCGTGTGGTAGATCTCGGCACCCCAGCGGAGGGCCTCGGAGAAGGACTCCGCGCCGATCGGGGCGATCATGAACTCCTGGATGTCCACGTTGGAGTCGGCGTGCGACCCACCGTTGAGGATGTTCATCATCGGAACGGGCAGCAGGTGCGCGTTCGGGCCGCCGAGGTAGCGGAAGAGCGGGAGGTCGGAGGCCTCGGCCGCGGCGTGCGCGACGGCGAGGGAGACACCGAGGATGGCGTTGGCGCCGAGCGAGCCCTTGTTCTCCGTGGCGTCCAGGTCGAACATGGCCTGGTCGATCAGGCGCTGCTCGGTGGCGTCGTAGCCGACGAGCTCCGGGCCGATCTGCTCGATGACGGCGAGGACGGCCTTCTCGACACCCTTGCCCAGGTAGCGGTTCGGGTCACCGTCGCGAAGCTCGATGGCCTCGAACGCACCGGTGGAGGCGCCGGACGGAACAGCAGCACGGCCGGTGCTGCCGTCGTCGAGGCCGACCTCGACCTCGACCGTGGGGTTGCCTCGGGAGTCCAGGATTTCCCGGGCTACGACGACGTCGATGGACGGCACGAGCATCTCCTTTTTGGGATGTGACGCTGGATGTGACGCATGGCCGGTGCAGGGTCGCTCGGCCTTGCGACAAGAGCCTAACCGGCTCAGGGGGTCCGGTCGGCCGTGCGCCCGCCCCCTGGGACGAAAAAGGACCCAAGGGCATGCATCTCGGGACGAAGGACCCCAGATCTACTGGGCGGTAACTACGAAGTCCTCCCGAAAGGGTCCCGGTACACGCGGAACCCCGTATGTACGGAACCCCGTATGTACGGAACCCCGGACGCACGGAACCCCGGTCCGGCGCGCACGGGGGAGAGTGCGCCGGACCGGGGTGGTCACCGCGGGAGGGTCGTCGGGGTCGGGTGAGCCGCCGGACTCACCCGAGCCGCCGGGCTCACTTGAGGTGGAGCTGCTGGCCCACGTAGATGAGGTCGGCGTTCTCGACGACGTCCTTGTTCAGCTCGAAGAGCTTGGCCCAGCCGCCCTTGACGCCGTGCGCCTCGGCGATCTTGCTGAGGGTGTCGCCGGCGACGACCTTGTACTCGCCGTCACCCTTCTTGACCACCTTGCCGGTCGGGGTGGTGACCGTCTTCTTGGTGGCGGCCTTCGGCGCGGCGTGCTGCTGCGTCGACTGCTTCGGGGCCTGGCGCTGCTCGCTGCGGGTGGTCGGCTGCTCGGCCTTCCGCTCCTGGCGCGGCTGCTGCGTCTGCTGCTGGGGCGCGGCCTGCTGCGGCGCGCTCTCGGCGGAGCCGCCGTCGTACGAGGCGCCGGAGAGGCCCACGCCACAGGACGGCCAGGCGCCCTTGCCCTGGCCCGCGAGGACCTTCTCGGCGATGGCGATCTGCTGGGACTTCGACGCCTGGTTGGCGGTCGAGGCGTAGGCGGTGCCGCCGTACGCGGCCCAGGTGGAGGCCGAGAACTGGAGGCCGCCGTAGTAGCCGTTGCCGGTGTTGATGGCCCAGTTGCCGCCGGACTCACAGGCGGCGACGGTGTCCCACTCGGAGACCGTGGCGGCCGAGGCGGTGCCCGCGGTCATCAGCGGGGCGGCGACGGCGACACCGGTGACACCGACGAGGGTGACGACCTGGGTGGCCTTGGAGGGACGACGGTGTTTGCCCTTACCGGAAAACAGCATGGAGATTCTCCTCACCGACGCCTGTGAGGTGAGCTGTCGGGTTCGGGCCGGAAAGTTGCCCGGCCGCGTGTCCTAGCACGCGGCTTCACCCCAAGCCGGTCATCGGCCGTCTGTCTCAACGGCCGGGACCGGCACTTACCTTGGGTCCCCCACTCCTGCCTTCGGCGCTTACGCGACGACTGTTCCCATCGGCCGACGGCAGGATTCGGCGTTTCGGTCGACGGGGCCCGCGGTGGCGAGCGGTTACGACCGTAGACACAGACCCACCGGAAGTTCAAAGAGGCGTATTGCGGAAATATCGCCCCTACTTGCCTTCCGGCGGGGGGTGTTTGCGCAGGTGAGAGGTGACGGGAGCAAAGTTCGCGGACGTGACACGCCAGTTGGGGCGAAGAGACCCATGTCTCACTTACCCAGAACCGGACATACGCCCCCGAACTACCCGACCTTCGTCTCCGCCTTCTTCTCCGAACCGATCGTCAGGTCAAGGCTCTGACCAGGGACGATGAGGTCCGGGTCGACACCCACGGTGCCGCGGTTGGCGTCGTAGAGGGCGTTCCATCCGCCGGGGAGTTCGTTCTCCTGCGCGATCTCGGACAGGTTGTCACCGGGCTGCACGGTGTACGCGCCCGAAGTGCCCTGACTGTCCGTTGTGCCCGAATCCTTCGTCGCGTCAGTCGTGGGCGTGGCGGCGGAGCTTTCCGCCAGCTCGTCCGTCGATGAGGCGTGTCGGCCGGATTCAGACAAGGTGTCCGTCTTGCCGGTTTCCTCCGGGGCCGCCTCGCCCCGGTGCTTGCCGGTGCCGGGCGTGGCCGACGAGGTGTCACCTGTCGGCGTTTCGGGCGATACGGGCGTAAGGGACGCATCGGGCGTGGCCGGGGTGGTCGAGCCGCCCGTCGGCGTGGTCGGGTCCGTCGGCGTACCGGCGGTACCCGGAGCGGTCGGGGTGCCCGTGGTGGCCCCCGTCGCCGGAGCGGTCGGGGTGCCCGTGGTGGCGGGCGCGGTGGGCGTGGCGGAGGCGGTCGACCCGGCGGGGGCCTTCGACGGCGTACCGGCCTCGGCGGACCCGGTGGACCCGGCGGTCTTCTCCGCGGCCTTCTCGTCCGCGGCGGCCTCCGAGGGCGTGATCGGGACGCCCGCGGTCCGGTTCGACTCCGCCACGGGCCCGGTGGGCGCCTTCGGGGCGGCGGCCGGGCCGGGGTTGATCCCGGTGGCCCTGCCGTCGTTCGTGAGGCCGGCGATGGGCGCGCAGGTGGCCCAGTCGGTGCCGCCGGCGGCGAGCGCCTTGTCGGCGATCGCGATCTGCTGGGCGCGGCTGGCCAGGTCGGGGCTGGGCGCGTAGGCGAGGCCGCCGTTCCGCTCCCAGCTGTCCTGGGTGAACTGGAGGCCGCCGTACATGCCGTTGCCGAAGTTGGCGCTCCACTGGCCGCCGGACTCGCACTCGGCGACCCGGTCCCAGGTGGCCGCGTCGGCGGCGGAGGCGGAGCCGGTGGCGAGCAGCGGCAGCGCCAGGGCGGATCCGGTCACTCCCGCGGCGACGACGATGGCGGGGGCCTGACGGGGGCGACGGTGTCGTCCGTTCCCGGAGCGCATAGGGAGGCCTTTCGCGTGACGGCTGAGACTGCCGGGAAACGTAGCGGCATTCGAACACCCATCACAAGTCGATGGCCCCCCGATCACGTAAAGATCACAGTCTTGACGATCCGTCAGTTCACCGCAGCCGTACGGAAGGGGAGAATTCCACCGGAAGCGTGCGCAATCCCCGCATGATGAGCCCTCCGCGCCACCGCAGTTCGGCCGGATCGGCCGCAAGTCGCAGGTCGGGCAGGCGAGTCAGCAGGGTGGCGAGCGCGGCCTGGCCCTCCAGCCGGGCCAGCGGCGCCCCCAGGCAGTAGTGGATGCCGTGCCCGTACCCGAGGTGCTGGCTGTCGCGCCGGGAGAGGTCCAGCGTGTCCGGGTCCGCGAACCGCTCCGGGTCCCGGTTGGCGGCGGCGAGGACCACGAGCACCGGATCGCCCGCCGGGATCTCCTGCCCGCCGACGGTCAGCGCCTGCGTCGCGTACCGCCAGGTCGCCATCTCCACCGGCCCGTCGTACCGCAGCAGCTCCTCGACGCCCGTCTCCAAGAGCCCGGTCTCCCCCGCCGCGATCGAGGCCTGGAGCCGCTCGCGCTCCTCGGGGTGCCGGAGCAGCTGGTAGACCCCGTTGCCGATGAGGTTCACGGTCGTCTCGAAACCGGCGAAGAGAATGATGAACGCCATGGCGGCGGCCTCGTTCTCGGTGAGGTGCTCACCATGGTCGGAGGCCCTGATGAGCCCCGAGATGAGGTCCTCGCCGGGCTCCTCGCGCTTGCGGTGGATCAGCTCCGCGAGATAGCCGCGCATCTTCTTCACCGACCGGGCGACCCCGCCGCGCGGCCCGCCGCCGTGCCGGATCATCATCCCGGCCCAGTCCCGGAAGTCGTCCTGGTCCTCCGGGGGCACGCCGAGCAGGTCGCAGATCGCGTAGATGGGGAGCGGGAACGCGAACTCGTGGATGAGATCGGCGCTCCCCTTCTCCACGAAGTCGTCCATGAGCCGGTCGGTCAGCTCCTGCACGCGCGGCGCGAACTCCGCGACCCGGCGCGGCGTGAAGGCCTTCGAGACGAGCCTCCGCAGCCGGGTGTGGTCGGGCGGGTCGATGTTGAGCAGATGCGTCATCAGCTCGGCCTTGCGCTCGCCCGGGATGCCCGTCTTCCCCTTCGCGTGCGGGGACTCGTCGTGGTGCGCCGGGTTCTTGGAGAGACGCTGGTCGGCGAGGGCCTGGCGGGCGTCCGCGTACCGGGTCACGAGCCAGGCCTCGACCCCGCTGGGCAGCTTCGTCCGGTGCACGGGCGCGTGCTCCCGCAGCCAGGCGTAGGCGGGATACGGATCGCTGGCGAACTCCCAGGTGAAGAGCTCGGGGGCGGGGCTAGTACTCACTGTCCGACCGTACAGGGAGGCCCGGAGGAGCACGTATGTGGAGAACCTGTGATCAAGAGGCGCCGGACGTGCCCTAGATTCATGTCAGTGGATCCCCAGCTGATCAGAAGCACGTTCGCGGTCGTCGAGAGACGGGCCGAGCATGCCGTCACCTTCTTCTACTCGCACCTGTTCTGGAACAACCCCGGTGTGCGCGAGCTCTTCCCCGAGGACATGGTTCCGCAGCGGGACCGGCTCTTCGCCGCGCTGACGCATGTGGTGACCCACCTGGAGGACCCCGCACTCGCCGCCTACCTGGGGCATCTGGGGCGCGACCACCGCAAGTTCCTGGCGTCGCCCGCGCTGTACGCGGCCGTCGGGGAGAGCCTGATCGGCGCCTTCGCGCACGCCGCCGGCTCCGCGTGGACCATCGAGGCGGAGAAGGCCTGGACCGAGGCGTACGGGCTCGTCGTCGAGCTGATGCAGGCGGGCGCCGACGAGGCCGCCGGGGTCGGGGAGCCCGCGTGGTGGGACGCGGACGTCGTCCGCCACGAGCGGTACGGCGACAGCCTGGCCGTCCTGACGCTGCGGCCGCGGCAGCCCTTCCCGTACGTCCCCGGCCAGTACGTCAGCGTCAGCTCGCTGCGCGTCCCCCGCGTCTGGCGCACCTACTCCGTCGCGAACGCGCCCCGCGAGGACGGCACGCTCGACCTCCATGTGAGCCGGATACCCGGCGGCGCGATGAGCACGGCGCTCGTGGGGGAGACCGGCCCCGGCGAGGTGCTGCGGCTGAGCGCGGCGGGCGGCGGCCTCATCGCACGGACGCCCCCGGCCGGACTCCGCTCCTATATATGCGCGGGTACGGGCTGGGCGCCGGTGAAGGCCCTCCTGGAGGAGGCCGCCGAGACGGAGCCGGAGCTGGAGGGCCGGCTGTTCGTCGTGGCCCGTGCGAAGGACCACCTGTACGGACGCCCCGACGCCGAGTCCCTGAAGGAACGTCTCCCCGGACTGAACGTCACCTACATCACCGCCGCCCCGGGCCGCCGCCGCGACCAGGCGACCGAGCGGCTGGTCCACGCGCTCCAGGCCTGCGAGCAGTGGGCCGCGCACGAGGTCTACCTCGCCGGGCCGCCCGGCTTCCTCACGGAGGTCGTCGAGGTCCTGACGGAGCTCGGCACCGACCCGCACCGGATCCACCACGACACGCTGCCGGCCGTCGGCCGCTTCACGGTCCGCCCGAGCACCGCGGCCGAACGCCTCCTCGGCCCGCCGCAGCTCCTCTGGCACAACCCGGAGGCCCGGGCGCCGCGCGAGCCGTAGAAACCGCGAGCGCTGTGACGAGGCGCTGTGACGAAGCGCTGTGACGAGACGCTGTTACGAGGACAGGCCCTCCGCCGCGCGGATCGCGTCGCGGTACGTCCGGGCCGCCGCGCGCAGCGCCGCCTCCGGGTCCACGCCGGCCGCCTCCGCGCGTGCGGCGAGGCCGAGGAGCTCGTACCCGATGCCCTCGCCCTCCGGCAGGGCCACGCCGAGCCCCGCCGTCCGCACCCGGCCCGCGAGCTTCGCGGCGAGCGCGAGCGCCGGCTGGCCGAGCGGCACGCCCTCGGTCACGGACTCCCGCTGCTTCTCGACGGCCTTGGTCCGCAGCCAGTGGGCCTTGACCTCCTCCGGCGTCTCGGCGGTCGCGTCCCCGAAGACGTGCGGGTGCCGGTGGATCAGCTTCTCGACGATCGTGCCGGCGACGTCGTCCACGGAGAACGGCTCCTCCGGGTCCTCCTCGGCGATCCGGGCGTGGAAGACGACCTGGAGCAGGACGTCCCCGAGCTCCTCGCGGAGCTCCTCGCGGTCACCCTCCTCGATCGCCTCGACGAGCTCGTACGCCTCCTCGATGCCGTACTTGGCGAGCGCCTTGTGCGTCTGCTGCGAGGACCAGGGGCACTCGCGCCGGATCCGGTCCATGACCTGCACCAGGTCGAGGAGGCGGGAGCCGGGCAGGTCGTACGAGCCGGGGAGCAGCTCCAGGTCGGGCATGGAGACCCGGCCGGAGCCGGCGAGCCGGGCGAGCCCGTCGGTCAGGGCGCGGTCGCCCTCGCCGGAGGGCAGCAGCACGATCGTCCGGCCTCCGGCGCAGTCCTCGACGAGCTCCTGCGCGGTGGGCAGGACGTGCTCGACGGCGACCCCGGCCTCCGTCAGGTACGGCAGCTGGGGGTGGTGCGCGTCGGGGCAGAGCACCCGGTCCGCTCCGTGCAGCGCCTGCCACGCGGGCCAGGACAGCAGTCCGGGCGCCACGCGGTGGCTGGCGGTCAGCAGGACGATGCGGCCGGGGCTCTCAGATGTCACCCCTCGAACCTACCCGGAGCCGGGCCCGGGCCCGGACGGAGGCCCGGACCTCGGACACGGCCCTCGGCCCCAGGGACCGGACACGGCACTCGGGCCCCGGGACCGGACGGAGGCGTCGGGCCCCGGCGGCCGGAGCGGGGCGTCAGGCTCCGGCCGGGGTCGCGCCCGGGTCCCGGCTGATCTGCCGCAGCCACGGGCTGGTCGCGGCGGCCAGCTGGACCTGCGCGTCGTCCCAGGCGCCGAAGCGCGGGTTCACGTCGATGTCGAGGGACTTCGAGGCGGCGGTGAAGACGTCCGTCAGCTTCTTCTGGCCCTCGGGGGTCTCGGCGATCCCCAGCTTCGCGGCGATCTTGTTCATGAGGACGTTGCGGCGGACGACGTCGTCGATCTGGTCGGGAGCCACGCCCTGCTCCTGGAGCAGCACGGCCGCGAGCCGGTCCTCGCCGCCGCTCTGGCGGACGAACGCGGCGCGCGTCTGCTGGGTCTCGGCGCGGGTGACGCTGACGCCGCTGTCCTCGGCGACCTTGTCCACGACCCGGTCGAAGATCAGGCCGTTGAGCTTGCGGCGGTTCAGGTCGCCACTGGCCCCGAGGAGCTGGGCGGCCTGCGGCGAGGCGGCCTGCGCGGCCCGCACGTCCTTGACCTGCGCCTGGAGCGTGGAGACCTCGATCCGGTCGCCGCCGACGACGGCCGCCGCTCCTGGATGGGCGTCACTCCCGCAGGCGGTGAGCAACGGCGCCGCGAGGAGCGCGGCGGAGACGGAGAGAGCAATGCGGCGATCGCGGCGGTGCACAGGAGCCTCCCGGGCGGGTCGTGCGTCAGTTGAACGACCTTGCGGTGATCGATGGTAGGGAGTCGCCGGGGCCGTAGCCACTACTTCGGAGCGACTGTTTCCCACAACGATTCACCGGACCGCCGGGTGTCGGCCCGCAACTCCCTCTCCTCCTGACCCGTCTCCGTCTCCTGCACCAGGTAGTGGGGGCGCCGCTTCACCTCGTAGTAGATGCGGCCGACGTACTCGCCGATGAGTCCGACCATCACCATCTGGACGCCGGCGAGCGCGGTGACGGCGACGAGGAGCGTGACGTAGCCGGGCGTGTCGACGCCGTTCGCCAGGGCGTCGGCGACGATCCAGGCGGCGTAGACGCAGGCGAGGGAGACGAGGAGCAGGCCGAGGTAGACGGCGGCCCGCAGGGGCTTGTTGTTGAAGGAGAGCAGCCCGTCGAGCCCGTAGTTGAGGAGCTTGCCGAAGGTCCACTTGGAGCGGCCCTCCTCGCGCACGGCGTTCTCGTAGGAGAAGGTCGTGGTGCGGAAGCCGACCCAGGCGAAGAGGCCCTTGGAGAAGCGGTTGTACTCGCCGAGGCCGAGGAGGGCGTCGACCGTGCGGCGGGAGAGCAGCCGGAAGTCGCCGACGCCGTCGACGAGCTCGACGTCCACGAGCCGGTTGATCGCCCGGTAGTAGAGGCGGGCGGTCAGGGTGCGGGTGACGCGGTCGCCCTCGCGGGTGCGGCGGGCGACGACCTGGTCGTACCCCTCGGCGTGCAGGGCGACCATGCGGTGCACGAGCTCGGGCGGGTGCTGGAGGTCGGCGTCCATGATGACGACGGCGTCCCCCGCGGCGTGCCGGAGCCCGGCGAGCATCGCGGCCTCCTTGCCGAAGTTGCGGCTGAAGGAGACGTAGCGGACGCGGCCGGGGTCGGCGGCGGCGAGCTCCTGGAGGAGCGGGAGGGTCCGGTCCCGGCTCCCGTCGTCCACGTAGACCAGCTCGAACTCCCCGTCGAGACGGGAGAACTCGTCGGTCACGCGGGCATGGAAGCGGGTGAGGACGTCGTCCTCGTTGAAGCACGGGACCACGATCGAGAGCAGCACGCGGACCACGACAACGGAGCCCGGTGACCCGGCCGGTCCGCGCGGATGACGGGCAGGCGACCATCGCGTGAACTGGCCCGCCGGGCCGGGCCCTTCCCGGGTGGGCGCTGGCATATTCGACCCGTCATGCCGAACACCACCCGCTCCCTTTCGCTCGCGGCCCTCCTCACGACGGCCGCCGTCTGCGCCGGGGACGCCGTCGCCCGCGTCTTCCCCTTCGGGCCGCGCCACCGGGCCGTCAACGACCTCGCGAACCAGTTCGTGCCGTTCCACGCGCACCTCTGGGACCTGCTGCGGGGCCGCGCGGACGGCGGGCTGCTGCTGGACTGGCGGGCGGGCTGGGGCACGAGCTTCCTCCCGGACTACGGCACCTACCTGTCGAGCCCCTTCGCCCCGCTGGTCGCCCTCTTCCCCCGTACGGACATCGAGTACGCGGTGTACGCGGTCACCGTCCTGAAGACGGCGGTCGCGGCGGCCGCGATGACGTTCCTGCTGCGCCGCCTGGGCGGTGGCACCTGGTGGTGGGCGTCCGTCCTCGGCGCGGCGTACGCGCTGTGCGGCTGGTCGCTCGCGGAGGGCACGTACAACCCGATGTGGCTGGACGGCCTGATCGCGTTCCCGCTGCTCTGTCTGGTCGGCGAGTGGGTACGGGAGGGCCGCAGGCCGCTCCTGGGGCCGCTGGTGGTGGCGGTCTGCTGGCTGGCGAACTTCTACACGGCGTACATGGCGACGCTCGGCGCGGCCCTCGTGCTCCTGGTCCGGCTGGCGACGACGGACGCCTCCCTGGGTCGGACGCCGCTCCGCACGTCGCTCCGGACGCTGCTCCGGGCGGCGGCGACGACGGCGCTCGGGATCGGCCTCGCGGCCCCCGTCCTCGTCCCCGTCTTCCTCGGCTCGCGTCACGCGTACCCCGGCGTGGTCAGGGAGTTCGACCCGGCGGCCGGCACGGACGTGCTCGCGCGGCTGCTCCCGGCGACGTACAGCTTCGCGACCCCGGCGGCCTTCGTCTGCACGGCGGTGCCGCTGCTCGCGGGGACGCTGCTCTTCCGCCGGGACGTCCCGGGCCGTGAGCGGTGGCTGTGGCCGGCCCTGTGCGCCGCGGTCGCGCTGTCGATGCAGTGGGGCCCCACCCATCTCGTCTGGCATGTCTTCGCCACCCCGAACGGCAGCCCGTACCGGCAGACCTTCGTCCTCTCCGGCGTCCTCGTCCTCGCCGCCTGGACGGCCCTCTCCCACGGCCTTCCGGACCGCCGGGCGCTGCTCGGCGGCGCGGGCGTGGTCGTGGCCCTCGCGGCGGGCGCGCTGCCGAGCCCGGTCGTCACCCGCTGGGCGCTGCTGCTCGCGGGCGCGGGCCTCGCGGCGGTGGCGGGGGCGCTGCTCCTCCCCCGCCGGGGCCGGTACGGGGTGCTCGCCGCGCTCCTGGTCACGGGCACGCTCGTCGGGCAGGCGGCGGCGACGACGGCCTACGCGGACCGGGAGCGGCTGACCCGGCTCGACGACTACCCGCCGCTGGGTCCGGAGCAGCAGCGCCGGGCGGCGGCCCTGGCGGCGGCCGACGGCTGGCCCGCGTACCGCACGGACACGGGCCTCCCCCGGTTCGCCGGGAACGACCCGCTGCTCCTGGGCGGTCAGGGCGCGGCGTACTACAGCAGCCACACCCCGGCGGTCCTCACGGAGACGCTGACGGCGCTCGGCGGCGGCTGGACCTCGCGGGGCCGGAACCTGCTGAGCCTGGACAATCCGGTGACGGACGCGGTGTTCGGGGTGGGGGCGCGCTGGCGTGACGGCGACGTCGTCCGCACGGAGACGTACCTCCCGCTGGTGACGGTGCGCCCGCCGGGCCCGCCCCCGGCCTACGGCCCGTCCCCCTTCCGCAACCAGGAACTCCTGCTGGGAGCCCGGGTGTACGAGGCTCCGCGCGCGGGCGCCTGCCGGGTCGGCACCGAGGTCTTCCTCTGGGCCCCGGACGCGAGCGGCCGGGCCCGCCTGGGCACGCGCACGGCCGACCTGCTGGGCGGCCGGCCGAAGCGCAGCGCGGCCATGACCTCGCTGGGAGTCCAGCGGACGGCGGGCACGCGGGTGGAGGTGCCGGGCGGAGGGCGGGGAGCCGAGGTCGGCTGCCTGGACCACGAGCGGCTACGGGCGGCGGTGCGGTCCCTCCGCACCGCTTCCGCCACGGCGATCACCCCCACCCCGAACCGCATCACCGCGACGGTCCCCGCGTCCTCGGGCACGGTCGTCATGGCGACCCCCCGCATCGCGGGCTGGCACTGCGCGACCACCGGGACGGAACGGACGACCTCGTACGGCGGTCTCCTCGCCGTCCCGGCCGCGTCGGGGACGGTCGACTGCGTGTTCCGCCCGCCGGGACTGCGGGCGGGCCTGGCGGGAGGGGCGGCGGCGCTGACGGGTCTCCTGCTCTGGCGTCTGGCCGCCCTCAGACGTTCCCGGGGTCGGCCGTAAGGTCGTCGCATGCATCTGGACGAGGGACGGAAGGCCGTCGAGGCCGGGGACTGGGTGGCCGCGGGACACGCGTTCGTGCGGGCCGCGATGGAGGGCAGTGCCGAAGGGGCCGAGCTGGCGACGCAGGTGACCGTCGGGCTCGTGCCCCTGGCCGACGCGGGGTCAGCGGAGGCCGCCGCGCTGCTGGCCGGGATCTACCTGGAGTACTTCGACGAGTCGGCGCTCTCCGACGCCGTGCGGTACGCCCGGGCGGCGGCCGAGGCCGGGCATCCGGCGGGGCAGCGCACATACGGGTACATGCTGCTCGGAGGGATCGGTGTCGAGGAGGACGACGGCCTCGCCACCGAGCTGTTCCGGGCGGCCGCGCAGGCCGGGGACGCGTACGCCTGCCTCAATCTCGCCCAGCTCGTCGACGACCCGGACGAGTCCATGCGCCTTCTGGAGACGGCCACCCGGGAGGGCGTCGACATCGCCGGCGCGCTCCTCGCCGACCGGCTGTCGGAGCTGGACCGGGACGAGGAGGCGCTGACCTGGTACCTCTGGGCGGCCGAGCGCGGTCACACCGGCGCGATGCAGGCCGCCGCCTGCTGGTACCGCGACGGCTTCGGCACCGAGCCGGACCCGGTGCAGGCGGTCCGCTGGTTCTTCGCGATGCTCGCGCACGGCGACGGGGACGGCGTCCACGAGGCGATCGAGATGGCCAAGTCCGGGGCCGTGGACGCCGAGCAGGTCCGCGAGGCGGGCCGCCTGGCCGGCGACGCCGAGGCGGCGGACTCCCTGATCGCCACGGTGTGGGGCGGCAGCGGCGGCGCGTACGACGGCTGACGCCGCCGGGCGGGGCGGCGGCCCGCTACGGCCGTCAGGGGAGGTCCAGGCGCCAGCGGACCTCCCCGTCCTCCCACTCCTCCGTCGGGGCGAGGCCGGCCGCGCGGGCGACCGCGCCCGAGGCCGCGTGCTCGGGGTGGACGTGCGCGAGCACCGTCCGTACGCCCCCGGCCGCGAGCAGCTCCACGAGCCCCCGGGCCGCCTCGCGGGCGATCCCCCGGCCCTGCCAGTCCGTGCCGACGACCCACGCGATCTCCGCGACCCGCCCGCCGTCGGTGACCGTCGCCTGTACGGTCCCGGTGAGCCGGTCCTCGTCGCGCAGCCGCACGACCCAGTTGCACCAGACGACCGAGGGGTCCGGCGACCCGGCGGCCAGCCGCTCGTACCGGGCACGCAGTTCGGGCGCGGGCAGCGGCTCGCCGCCGATGAACACGTGCAGGGCGGGATCGCCCAGGACCCCGGCCATCTCCTCCGCGTGCGCGACGGCCAGCGGCACCAGATCGAGCCGCTCGGTCCGTGTGACCGTCTCCCTCACAGCGCCCCCAGGAATCCGGGGTCGGCCTCGTCGAACTGCACGCTCATGTCCTTCTCGAAATCCAGCAGCTCCGCCATCTCCACGATCCGCCGGCTCGTCGCCGCCAGGTCCTGGTGCGCCTCGGCGGACCACAGCGGCGGGTAGAGCGTGAGCCCCCGGTCGCCGTCCAGTTCACGGACCTCGTCGCGCCAGCCGGGCCAGCGGAGTCCCTCGTAGAACTCCTCCGTGCCGCCGGCGAGCATCCATGACAGCCAGGCCCCGTACCCGGCGCCCAGCGCGTCCCACCGGAGCGAGTCCGGCGCGAAGTAGACCATCTCCCCGGGCTGCCCCGGAAGCCCGACCTGATCGGCCGGTCCGCCCTGGATGACGAACACCCCGCCCAGCACGTCGTGCGCCACGACGAGCCCGGCCCGGGGCCGCCAGTCGGGGATCGTCACGGGCGGGTAGCCGTTGACCCGCGCGAGCGAGGGCAGCCGCCGGTCGTTGTCGGCGGCCGGGCTCCCGTACACCCGCAGCCAGCCGTCGTCGACGAACGCCCCGCCGCTGTGCAGCACGAACGCCCCCAGGAACGACCGCACGGTCACCTGCGTCTGCACCAGCGCGGCGGCGGCGCGCTCCGCGTCGGCGTCCAGCACCTCGACGGGCACGGCCGCGTCCCGCAGCTCCCCACCGAGAACCGGCCACGCCGGGTCCTCCACCTCGATCAACTCACTCAGTTCACGCACCGGAGCATGCTCGCACGTGCGGGCGCTACGGGTGCTCCTGGGCGAGAGGGCGCCGGAGCAGGGACCGTGCTTCCAGAACCACGCGCCGCAGGTCAGGGCAGGAGCGTGAAGGCCTCGGCGTGCGCGGGGCGGACGGCACCGAAGTGGCGGCGGTCCACGGTGGCGACCTCCCGCACGCCGAGGCGCTCCGCGCAGGCGATGACGGACGCGTCCACGAGGCCGAGCGGAAAGCTCGCGTACCGGGCTGTCAGCTCGGCGATCCTGAGCCAGTCCCCCGGGTGTACCGGTTCCACCGTGAAGAGGCCTTCGGCGAAGTCCTGGGCGAGGAGGAGTTCGGAGCGGGCCCCGAGCCGCCGTCCGAGGAGGTGGGCCACTTCGGCGATGACGAGCGTGGGAACGACGAGCGGGCCCGGGTGCGTCTCCAGGAGGCGGACGCAGCGGTGGTGCCACGCGTCGTCCCCGTCGTGCAGGGCGTAGAGCGGACCGGCGTCGACGATCAGTGCACTCATGTGGTGCGTCGCCGCGCGTCGCGCGCGGCCTCGCCCTCTTCCTCGGCGATGAGGTCCCGCCCGTCGGCCAGTCCGGCCAACAGTTCCTCCATGCGCTCCGCGATGTCACTGCGTCCACTGGCCCCCGACGCGGTGGAGTGGAACCGGCGTCGCACAGCCGTGTCTCCCCGCTCGTCACCGGGCAGGTGCGCGGCGATGGCCTCGCGCGTCCACTCCGAGACGGTCATGCCTCGCCGTGCGGCCTCGTGACGCATTCGGGCGTCCAGCGATTCGTCGATCTTGATCGTCGTCCGCTTCATGTATGCCAGCATACCCGCGCCGGTCACGCCGCACGCCCCCTCGACAGGGCGGCGCAGTCCGGGCACTGGCCTGGCTGCGGGGCGCGGAAGGCCGTCTCGTCGCAGGTCACGCAGAACTGGATGGGGTGCGGGGCGGGCGCGCGGGGCCGGTCCGGTACGGGTGGCGGGAGGAGCGTGGTCAGGCGGTGGGCGAGCAGGCCCGCCGGGCGCTGGAGGGTCGCGGGGAGGGTGGCCGTCAGCGTGCGGGTCACGGCCTCCGGGGTCGCGCCCCGGGCGAACCAGGCGTCCACGGCCGGGGCCAGTTTCGCGATGTCCCGTACGGAGAGCAGCAGGCGGGGGTCGGTGCGGCGCAGGCCCGCGAGGAGGTCGGCGGCCGGGCCCTTGGGGAGCCGCACGGTCCCGTGAGGTGCGGGTGCGGGTGCCGGGGCCGGGGCCGGTGCGGGCTCGGGCTCGGGTTCGGGTTCGGGGGCGCCCTCTGGGTCCGGGTCAAGGTCCGGGTCCGGGTCCGGGTCCCGCAGTGCGCCCGGGTTGTTGTACGAGTACGTCTCCGTCACGATCCGGCCGCCGGGGAGCCGTACGCGGATCCGCTTCACGTAGCCGGCGGCCTCCAGCTCGCGGAGGGCGGCGGCGATGCTGATCTCGCCCTCCTTGGCCACACTCGCCAGCGTCTTGATGCCGATCTTCCGACCGGCGGGCAGCGACTGGATGTACGCACCCAGGCCCCTGGCCCTGAACGAGAGGCCGTGGTTCTGCGCGAGGTGGTTGCCGACGACGACGTAGTCCGTCGTATGGGGGACGTTGACGTGGATGACGCCCCCGCGAGAAACGGGCGCGCTAAAGTGCCGGGTATCCATGGGGAAGCGTCTTCTTCCTCGTGGTCAGGCCCTCGATCGGGATTGCGAGTCCCGGGCGGGGGCCGAACTGTTTTCAGTTGGGGTCGCCGCGAGCATATGCCAGGCAACCGGCCTCAGATCCAGCCCAGTTGGCAGAGTTCGCTCGTGTGGGTGACGCCCCTCCTCAAGGTAACCACCGGGGGGATGGGAAGGGTGGGGTGGGTAATTGCCGGGGTACTTAAGGGATGTCGTGAGCGACCGCGTCGCGCCCCCTCACGCCCCGGTGGAGCGCCCACCCCGAAGCCGCACACGCTGAGCGGCGCGAGCCATGCGCCCCGCAGTATGACCAGCTGGAGCTACGAGAACGCGGGCCGGGTCGCGGAATTCCGCGGCCCGGCCCTTCCGCGTACCCGCGCCCGCACCCGCACCCGCTACCGCCGCTACCGCGCGTACGGCCTCGTCATGATCTCCATGTTGTGGCCGTCCGGGTCGTCGAAGTACGCGCCCCGGCCGCCGAAGAGGTCGTTCACCTTGCCCGGTGCCGTGTGGCCGGGGTCGGCGTAGTACGTCACGCCGGCCGCCTCCAGGCGGTCGATCATCGCGTCGAAGCGCTCCTCGGGGACGAGGAACGCGAAGTGCTGCGACTGGATCGGGGCGTCCTTCGACTCGCAGTAGTCGAGGGTCACGCCGTTGGTGAGGTCGACGGGGAGGAACGGGCCGAAGGGGGCGCCGACCTCCAGGCCGAGGATGTCCGCGAGGAAGTGGGCGGAGAGGGCGCGGTCGTAGGAACGGACGATGGTGTGGTTGAGCTGGATCGCATCAGAGGGATGTCCCATCCGGCCGACGGTAGGCCTCGCCCGCGGGCGAGCCAAGGGGGCTGCGCGGGGAAGCGCGCGGGGACACGCGGTTTCCGGCCGTTCTGCCGCGCTTGACGATATGCAGGTAACTACCTGCATAATCGAATCATGGCCCTCGAAGCGAGAGCGGTGGACGCGGTCTTCAAAGCGCTGGCCGACCCCACCCGACGACTCCTCCTCGACCGTCTGCGCGAGCACAACGGCCAGACGCTCCGCGACCTGTGCGAGCACCTGGACATGGCGCGCCAGTCGGCGACCCAGCATCTCGACGTCCTCGGCCAGGCCGGACTCGTCACCGTCGTACGACGCGGACGCGAACGGCTCCACTACCTCAACCCCGCACCGATCCACGAGATCGAGGAGCGCTGGATCGCCGGGTTCGACAGGCCCCGCCTGCTCACCCTCAGCAGCATCAAGCACCAGGCAGAGGAGTACGCCATGACGACCGATACCGTCACGCCCACGCCCGTGCCCACCTACGTCTACGTCACCTACATCCGCGCCAGCGCCGACCAGGTGTGGCAGGCGCTGACCGACGCCGACCTGACCGCGCGCTACTGGGCGCACGCCAACGTCTCGGACTGGAAGCCGGGCTCGGACTGGGAGCACCGGCGCGTCGACGGGTCGGGCGCCGTCGACGTCGTCGGCCGTGTGATCGAGGCCGAGCCGCCGAACCGCCTGGTCATCACCTTCGACGACTCGGTCGACACCGAGAAGCCGCAAGGGCCCTCGGTGGTGACCTTCCTCGCCGAACCGCACGAGGACATCGTCCGGCTCACCGTGACCCACGAGAACCTCCCCAACACGGAGATGCTCAACGGGATCTCGCGCGGCTGGCCGGCCGTGCTCTCCAACCTCAAGTCGCTGCTCGAAACCGGCGAGGTCCTGCCGCAGGCGCCGTGGGAGATGTCCCCGGCCTCCCACGCCTGACGGCCGGAGCGCAGGACGCGAGAAGGGCCGGAACCCCGTGGGGTTCCGGCCCTTCTCCGAACGTCGCGTCCGCGGGACTACTTCGCGGTGACCGGCGTCATGCAGAGCACGAACTTGTCCGACTCCAGCTGCTGCGCGAGCGCCGCGAAGCCCTCGCCGCACGCGTTCACGTCGAAGGTGTCGTCGATGACCTTGGCGACCTTGAACATGTCGGCCTTGCCGGAGCCGCAGTCGACGGTGTCGACCTTCGGGTCGTTGTCGGGGCCGGTCACGGTGACGCACTCGCCCGCCTCGGCGTGCACCGGCGCCTCACCCGTGAGGTACGGGACGCCGAGCTTCCACGCGAGGACGGCCACGATCGCGACGAGGACGCCGCCGACCTTCTTGAGGATCTTCTTGCCCTTCGAGGGGGCCGCGGGGGCCTCGGGGGCGCCGAAGGCGGCGGGCTGCTGCTCGGGAGTGAAGGGCGCGGGCGGCGTCGTCATTGAGGATTCCTTGGGGGACGCGGACATGATCAGACGCGAACGTTACATCCGCCAAAACAGGCAAAACGGATCACGAAGATCCACTTCCGGATCAGATGCCGAGTCGTGACCCTGGTACAACGTCAGGATCGCGGTCCCAGCTGCCGTTGGTGCTCCAGAGCCCTGCGCAAGTCCGCAGGAAGCGGGTGATACGGGCCGTACGCGCGCTCCGCGTCGAACAACAGCCGCTGGAGCTCCGCCTGTCCGGCCGTGTGCTCCCCCGTCGCCAGGTGCAGCAGCCCCGTCCGGTGCCGGATGTCGAAGGCCCGGGCAGGATCGGTGCCCTGCTCGTAGAACGGCAGGACCGCGCGGAACTCCGCGAGCGCGGCCGCCGTTTCGCCCAGCTGCTCCAGGCACACCGCCGCGTCGTACCGGAACTGGAGCGTCTGCGGGTCCGCCGGGCCCGCCTCCGCCGCGCGGTCCTCCGCGAGGCGGCGCAGCTCCGGCAGCGCGCGACGGTACTGGCCGTCGTCCATCAGCGTCGACGCGTACTGCTTGCGCAGGATGCGGACGACCGGCGACCGCTCGCCGTGCTCCGCGGCGGCGGCGGGCAGGATGCCGCCGAGCAGGTCCACGGCCTGCGTCAGCGAGCCCTCCCCGAGCAGCCGCTTGACCTCGTCGACGACGGCGGCGACGTCGGGCTTGGGCGGCGTCGGTGGCGGCGGCGTCGCGTACATCCGGGGATCGGCGGGTGGGGACGGGGGCAGGGGCGGTACGGGGACGGGAGCCGGGGTCGCCGCCACCGTCGGCGCACTCCGGTCCGGCCACGGCGCGTGCGGGCGCAGGAACGGGCGGGTCGGGTCCATCGGGCCCGCCGGGGCGCCGCGCGCCGGCAGCAGCGGAAGGAGGTGCTCGTACACCTCCTGCGCGCCCGACGGCCGGTCGCGCGGGTCCTTCGCGAGGAGGCGCAGCACGAGCGCTTCGAGCACCTCGGGGACCTCGGGGCGGAGTTGGCGGATCGGGCGCGGCGGCTCGTACAGGTGCCGGTGCAGCACGCCGAGCGCGGTCGAACCGGAGAACGGCACGTCCCCGCTGAGGAGTTCGTGGAGGAGCGCGCCGAGCGCGTACAGATCGGTGTACGGGCCGACGGCGCCGCCCATGGCCTGCTCGGGCGCCATGTACGCCGGGCTGCCGATGGGGGAACCGGTGTGGGTGAGACGGGTGGTGTCCGTGTCCAGGACGGAGGCGACACCCAGGTCGAGGACGGTCATGGTGCCGTCGGGGCGGACCATGACGTTCCGCGGCTTGAGGTCGCGGTGCACGATCGGCACCGCGTGGACGGCGGCGAGGACCGCGCACAGCTGCGCGGCGACACAGACGGCCCACGCCCAGGGGTACGGGTCGTTCTCGGCCAGGTGGTCGGCGAGGTCCGCGCCGTCCACGTACTGCATGACGAGGTACAGGTCCTCGCCGTCGCTGCCGGCGTCGTGCACGGTGACCAGGCCCGGGTGGTCGACCTGCGCCGTGACCCGGCACTCTCGCACGAACCGGCGCCGCAGCTCGCCGGCGGCGGTCGCGGGCCCGACGATCCCGGCGGGGCGCAGCAGCTTCACCGCGACCCGGCGGTCGAGCCGCCCGTCGTACGCCGTCCAGACCTGGCCCATGCCGCCCTGCCCGATGACGGTGGCGAGCTCGTAACGCCCGCCGATGACACGTCCGTTCACCTGCTGCCTTCGCCTTCCCGTCCGTCCTTGCGCAGCAGATCGCTCAGCTCGTCGAGCTCGGCACGGACCTGATCGATGCGCGGCGCGGTGGGCGGCTGCGGCTGGGCCGGGGCCGGAGGGGCGCAGATGTACGGAGCCGGGCCCCCGCTCGGTGTCGTCGTGACGGGGGCTCCGTCCGGCCCGTACACGTACCCGAGCGGCCGGTACGGGGGCGGCACCGGACCCGGCAGCGGCATCGCGCGGCGGCGGTCGTGGTGCCGGATCTCCCCGACCAGGTAGTAGGCGATCGAACCCGCCCCCAGCGCCAGGATCGTGCCCACCCCGACGAAGGCCTCCAGGTCGCTGCTCTCCTTCTCGCCCGTGACGCCCATGTACACGAAGAGCGCGGTGGCCACGACGAAGGTCAGGCCGCAGAACACCCAGTCCCGCACCTTGCCCGTGAGGATCGCGAGCCGCAGCATCGGCGCCCAGGCCAGGAAGCCGCAGCTGAGCAGCGGGAGCGCGACGAAGAGGACGCGCAGCGCGATCAGGCCGCCGGAGGCGGGGCCTGGCGGCGTCGGCGACGGCTGCGGGGCCTGCGGGGGGCCGTACATCGGCTGCTGCTCCTGCTCGAACGGATCGGGTCGAGTACGAGCGTATACACCGTCGCCGACAACGGTTCCGGGTTGTCCGGAACCGTTGTCGAACCGGATCAGGGCGCGACCGTGCCGTCCGCCAGGCCGTCGTACAGGCCCTGCACGAGCTGCTCGCCGAGCCGCGAGGCCTGCCGCAGGCTCTCCTCGAACTCCGCGAGGGCGCGGAACCGCTCGCCGAACCGGCGCTGTTCGGCCAGGGGCAGGCGCGGCAGCTGGAGGCGGCGCACGTCGAGCCGGGTCGCGGTGGAGGCGTAGCTGCTGGCCTGCCGGGTGTTGGCGGTGGCCCGGAGGAATCCGGCCAGGAACCACGGGTCGAGGGCCGCCGGGTCGGGGCGCAGGAGCTGGAGGTTCCGGCCCAGGGCGGCGCCCTCGGCGTGGGCGTCGACGACCCGGACGGCCGCGCCGCCGCCGAGGACCGGGACGACGACGTCACCGGCGGCGAGGAGGACCGGTTCCTCGGGCGGGCCGTCGGGGAGCGTGCCGGAGGGCTGCTGGGCGGCGAGGACGTCGTGGTCGGTGAGGACCGCGACGGGGGTGCCGGCCGGGGCCGTTCCCGCGCCGCCCGCGTGCAGGGTCAGGGCCCCGGCGCGCGCGAGTTCACCGACGGTGGTCGTGCCGGCCGTGGCCGTGAGGGGTCCCGCCGTGGCGCCGGCCGCCGCGGCCGGGCCGGTCACGGGCGGCGGCGTCAGCTCGCGGGTCCGGTGCAGGGTCTCGGCGAGACGCTCGCGGACCAGGGCCAGTTGGGTCGCTCCCTCGGCGGCGGCCGGGGGCGGCAGATGACGGGCGGGGGCGAGGTCGACGTCGTCGTCGAGGAGCTCGATGACGGGGACGGCGCGGCTCTCCCCGGGCGTCGGGACGACGGTCCCGTCCCGGTCGAAGGCCGTCCAGGCGTCCAGTACGGCCGCGTGGACGGCCGGCCAGTCGAGCCGGTCCCTGCTGTCCCTGCCGTCCCTGCCCTGGCCGTCGCGGCCCTGGCCGGTGTGCTCGGACGCGGTGTCGACGAGGAGCAGTTCGGCGGCGGGGCGCTCGCCGGGTACGGGCTTGCGCAGGACCCAGAGGTGGAGCGGGATGCCGTACGGGGGTGCGGCACCGGCCGGGAGGGCGACGACCGCGCGGAGGGCGCCCCGGCGCAGCAGGTCGGCGCGGATCCGGCGGCCGGAGCGGCGGGAGGCGGCGGCCGGCGGCATGAGGAGGACGGCGGTGCCGCCGGGGCGGAGGCGGGCCAGGGCGTGCTGCACCCAGGCGAGCTCGGACTCCGTACGGGCCGGGAATCCGTACTCCCAGCGCGGGTCGTAGGCCAGTTCGTCGTGGCCCCAGTTGCGCTCGTTGAACGGCGGGTGGCAGAGGACGGCGTCGGCGGCGAGCGTCGGGAACGCGTCGGCACGGAGGCTGTCGCCGGTGCGGACACGGATGTCGGCGTCGGTCGCGAGGGCCAGGCGCAGCGCGGTGAGCGCGGCGAGGTCGTGGTCGGCGTCCTGGCCGCTGAGCGCGCCGGGCCGCTCGACCGCGCTGAGCAGGCCGCCGGTGCCGGAGGCCGGGTCGAGGACGGTGAGCGGGGCGGCGAAGCCGTGGGGGGTGCTGTCGAGGGTGCTGCCGGGAGTGCCGTCGGAGGTACCCCCGGCGGCGCCGTCCTTGCCCCCGGTCGGGACGCCGGTCGCGAGGGCGGCCATCAGGGAGGCGGGGCCGGGCGGCGTCAGCGTGTACTGCCGGGGGTTGGCGTCGAGGTGCCGGCCGAGCAGGAACTCGAAGGCGGGCCGGACCCCGCCCGTCTCCGCCGCGAGCTCGGCGACCCCGCGCAGGAGCGGGACGGAGGGGACGAGCGCGGAGGAGGTGGGGGTGAGGACGGCCCGCTCGGGGCCGAGGCGCTCGGTCAGCGTCTCCTCCAAGGCGACGGGGAGCACGCCCGTGAGCCGCTCGTCCGGGAGCGCGGCGAGCGCCGGCCAGGCCGCCGACCGGTCCCGTACGAGAAGGAGGGCGCAGCCCGCGTGGACGAGGGCGGTGACGGCGCCGGCGGGGTGGCCCGCGATCTGCTGCCAGACGCGCTCGCGCAGCGGGACCTCGGCCAGCTTGCCCTGGTCGCGGAGCCACCGCTCGACATCGGCGAGGGCGAAGGAGGGGCTGGCCTCCGTCCCGCCCACGGGCTTGGGGAAGTCGGGATGGCGGCGGCGCCAGTTGCTGACGGCGGCCCGGCCGACCCCGGCGAGCCGGGCGATCCCGGCGGCGGTCACCTCTCCGGAGCCCACGTCTCCCGAGCCCGCGTCTGCTGCCCTCTCCGGCACCTGACTCATCTCCCTGACTCGCCCTCGTCCACGCGCATGCACGCCCTCGTGTGACATCGATCTTACTGCCGAAGGTCCACGAAACCACTTCACAGTGTGAGCGAACTCGTTTTCCGTGAACCGTGTTGACTCGGTTCACAAGCTCTGCTGTGATTGACCCATCGCTTCAGACAGCTTCTCTGTCCGGGAGGACACACCCATGTCGTACGACACCCAGGTCCCGGCCGCCGCCCCGCGGCAGGTCATGCGCAACGGGCTCGGCACCGCGGCCCTGATCCTCGGCATCATCGGTACGGTCTCCGGCCTCATCCCGCTGCTCTTCTGGCTGGCCGGCACCCTCGGCCTCATCGCCCTGGTCCTGGGCCTCGTCGGCAAGGGCCGCGTGAAGCGGGGCGAGGCGAACAACAAGGGCGTGACACTCACCGGCGCGATCCTCGGCCTCGTGTCCCTGATCCTCGCGACGGTCGGCCTGATCATCACGGTCACGGCGGTCAGCGACGCGGTGGACGAGATCGACAAGAGCATCAAGGACTCGGCCCCGAAGGACCCGAAGAAGACCGAGGCCCCGTCGGGTGACGCCGGCGCGGCGGACAAGGGGAAGGCCCTGGAGGACGGCGACACCTCGGTCTACGACGACGACCTCAAGGTCACGGTCTCGGCCCCGAAGCCGTACACCGCGAGCGAGTACGCGGTCGGCCACACCAAGGGCAACAAGGCCTACCAGGTCACGGTCGTCGTCGAGAACGGCGGCAAGAAGAACTTCGACGCCGTCGGGGTCCAGCTGAGCGCGCGGGCCGGCGCCAACGGTGTCGAGGCGGAGCAGATCTTCGACGAGAAGGTCGGCGCGGGCTTCCAGGGCGCCGTCCTGCCCGGCAAGAAGGCCACCCTCACCGTCGCCTTCGACGCCCCGAAGGACGCCAAGAACCTGACCGTCGAGGTGAACCCCGGCTTCGACTACAACGCCTCGCAGTGGGAGCTGAAGCTCGGCTGACGCAGGACCACCGGCCGCCCAGGGCGGCCGCCACCCGGACCGGGGGCCCCGCGGGGCCCCCATCCCCCGTACGACTCCCCCGCACCATCCCCTCGGAGACACCGTCACCATGCACGTCACGCCCCGCCGCCGCCCGCTCGCCGTCAGCCTTCTCTGCGCGGCCGTCGCGCTCTCCGCCACCGCCTGCGGCCCGTTCGGGGGCGGCCCGGCGTCCGCGAAGCCCGCGCCCGGGCCCACGGGCCCCTTCGGGGAGTCGACCGGCCCGCAGATCCTGGACCGGGCCGTCGCGGCGACGAAGACGGCGAAGTCCCTGACGCTGGACGTCGACGTGATGTCCGACGGGGAGCCGCTGAAGGCCTACCTCTCCGTGGACACCCGGGGGAAGTGCACGGGCACGCTGACCGTCGGCGCGACGGGCACGGTCGAGCTGATCAAGGCCGACGACGAGAACGCGTACCTGCGCTTCGACGAGTCGTTCCTGCGCGCGCAGGGGAAGGGCGAGAGCCCGGAGGTCCAGCAGGCGCTGCTCACGCAGCTCAGGGGCCGCTGGACGAAGACGCCCGTGAACGACCCCGACACCCGGGACATGCTGGCGCTCTGCGACCTGAAGGGGCTCCTCGCCCAGTTCGAGCAGGGCGGGAGCGGCATCGCGAAGGGCGGGGAGACCACCGTCGGCGGACGGAAGGCGCTGAAGCTGACGGAGCCGGGCGGCACGGCCGACGGCACCGCCGACAGCACCGCCGGAGGCACCGCCGGCGGCACGGCCGGCGCCGAGACGAACACCGTCTACGTCGCCACCGAGGGCGAGCCGTACATCCTGAGGCTCGTCACGACGGGCGGCGACGAGCCGGGGACGATCACGTTCTCGCACTACGACCGGCCGGTCGAGGTGAAGGCCCCGCCGGCCAAGGACATCGCCGCCCTCGACTGAAAGAACGTCAGATGGTGTGACGCACCCAGACGTTCGGCTCGACGTAGACCGCGTAGCCGCGCGAGACCTCGCAGTGGACCGGGACGAGGGCCTTGTCGACCTCGACCGGACCGTCCGTGTCGAACGGCAGGCCCGTCCACTTCCGCCACTGCTCGACGGAGCCGGAGACCGTCATCGACGCCGGGGCCACCGCCTCGATGACACCGCCCGCGCGGACGTGCACCCGCAGCCACGGGTCGACGGGCAGGCCGTCGGACTCGCGGGTGCGGAAGGCGTACTCGTGGATGGAGGACCCGGCCTCCAGGTGCTTGCCGTTGGGACGGACCGGGGCGACGAGCTCCGAGAAGCCGAGCCGCTTCACGTTCTCCCGCATGGCGGCCAGCATCCGGTGCGAGACGCCGTTGCCCAGTGCGCTCGTGTCGACCGTGATCTCGATCGCGCTGACGGTGTCCGCCTCACGGCCGGCCCGCAGGTCCGAGAAGGCCCAGAGCAGCACCTCGTCCCAGCCCCGGGGCGGCAGCTCGCGGCGGCCGTCGACGTCCATCCGGAAGGGGACGCTGAAGCCGCGGGCGACGACCTTGCCCTCGGTGTCGGTGGCGACGAGGACGTACTCCGGCAGCTCGCGCACGATCCGGCCGATGTTCGCCCAGCCGACCGGGTCGTACATCATGAACTCGGGCCAGAGGTCGAGCATGCTCCACATCGGCCCTTCCAGCTCGGGGCGTGCGGCGAGGGTCGATATGTTCAGGTCCATGCGAGCAGGATAAAGATCATCTTCGGCCCGCCAAAACGATTTTCCCGACGGGTCGGCTCCCTACGGGAGTTTCTGCTGCGGGCAGCCGCCGAGCACCCGCTTCATCGCGTCCCGCTCGCCCCCGGTCACCCACACCCCGTACTTCTTCTTCACGGCGACCTGCCGGGCCACGTACGTGCAGCGGTACGCCTTGTTCGGCGGGAGCCAGGTCGCGGCGTCGCCGTCGGACTTGCGCCGGTTCGTCGACGCGTCGACGGCGAGCAGGTTGAGCGGGTCGTTGGCGAAGCGGCGGCGGGTGTCCGCGTCCCACTTCCCGGCGCCCTTCTGCCAGGCGTCGGAGAGCGCCACGACATGGTCGATGTCGACCTTGCTGCGCCCGCGGACGTACGCGACGGTCGTGCCGGTGTACGGGTCGTCGGTGAGGGTGCCGGAGGCGACCTTGCAGTGGCCGTCCGTGAAGCGGACGCCGGTCAGGTCGCGCTTGAGTATGTCGTCGCGGGTTATCTCTATCTCCCTCCTGAGTCCGATGCACATGAGGCACAGGCGTAACCCATTCCTGTCCCTCGCTGTTATCAGTCATGCCATGAGGCACATGAGAGACATTGGAGACAGGAAGTAGATCCCGTGACGTTACGCACAGAGAAGGCCGTCTCACCTGCCACCGGCGAGGTCACCTGGCTCCTGGTCGAGGAGGAGACGTACGCGCCTCATCCCGAAGCCCGCGAGTTCTCCCTGTACCTGCGCGGAGTCGGGCGATCACCACAGACACAGCGCGCGTACATCCCCAGAATCGGTCGCTTCCTCAACTGGTGCGCGGCGCGGGGCACCGACTGGAGGACCGTCCGGCTCGGGGACATGAGTCTGTTCAAGTTCCACATCGAGCGGACACCGACCCGGTACGGGCGGCTTCCGTCCGGCAAGACGGTCAACGCCACGCTCACTGCGGTGTGCGAGTTCCTCCGCTTCTGCGCCGTCCAGGGCCACGTGGATCACGAGGTCGCCGCCCGTCTCAGCGAGCCGCGCTTCCTCACCCACGCCCCGGCCGGCTTCAACCCCGGCGAGGGTGGCCAGCATCTGATGGTCAAAGCCCGTGTACTGAAGGCGCCGGAGATCGAGCAGGCGCCACAGACTCTCACCGGCGCCCAGATGGATCAGGTCCTCGATGCCGCTCGTACCGCGCGTGACCGGCTGCTGCTGACCGTCCTGGTGGCGGCGGGCCTCCGCATCGGTGAAGTCCTCGGGCTGCGGCGTGAGGACATGCATCTGCTCCCCGACTCCACACACCTCGGCTGTCGAACCGGTGGCGCACACCTGCACGTCAGGCCCCGGCAGGACAACAGCAACGGGGCACGGGCCAAGGCCGGGCGTCATCGCATGGTTCCGCTCACGCCGGAAGTGGTGCACCGATACCGCGAGCACCTCGCCGAGCGGGAGCAGATGGCCGGCTCGGACGCGTGCGACTACGTCTTCGTCAATCTCGTCGGCATCCACGCGGGACGTCCCCTGTCGTACTCCAACGCCAAGCAGGTGATCGAACGGATCGGGAGGCGCTGTGGCTTGAGCGCCCGACCGCACATGATGCGGCACACGGCCGCCACCCGCTGGATCCGTAACGGAGTCGCTCCGGACGTCGTGCAGACCCTCCTGGGCCACGCCTCCTCGGCAAGTACCGCCGTGTACCTGCACGCCCAGGACGAGGATCTCCGCGCAGCCGTCGACAGCCTCCCGCTGGAGGTAGGGCGATGACCCATGCGCTCCTTCGCTCCGCTGCCGTTCTTCCCGACCCCAGCGGGTCAAAGTGGCCGTCGTGGCTCGCAGCACGTCTCCTCTCCGGCTGGCGCGCAGATGAATGGGACCCCAACCAGGCACTGTTCACTGCCGCTCCCGGCAACCCGACGACCAGCGTGTTCGTCTGCTTCGTGGCCGCCTGTCCCACCCATGTGGCCAGCAATGGGTCCCGCTGCGATGCCTGCAGAAAAGCCCGCTACCTCCAGGGAAACCCTGCGGACTTCGACACCACGCACGCCCCGGTTCCGTCCCGCCGCAGGCCCAACACCTCGGTGGGCGGGGCGATGCCGGGCGTCTCCCAGTTCTCGCTCGCCGGTGCGAGCCCGGCGGTTCGCCAGGAGATCCTGTACGGGCTTCAGCAGCGTGACGCCGCCGGGATCAGCCTGGGCCCCCAGCGCGTACGCCGCATCGTGGCCGGTCTCCCCGCCGGTCTCAGCTCACTCCTCGACCTGGACGCCAACTTCCCCGCTGGGCTCCCCGCGGCAACCGCTGGTGTCCTGAACGGAATCCTCCTGCATGTCCGCCGCGCCCGCGTCGAGTTCGAGGGCGTCGACCCGAGCTCGGGCGACGTGTGGCAATGCGCCCTGATCGGACTGACCGCCGGGCGTGGCCGCAAGTACGCCGCTGTCCACGGCGACATCGACTTCCGCCCGGTACGGCAGCGATGGCTGCGGGAGCTGGTCAAGGAGTACGGCCGTACCGCACGCCCCAACGTCATCGATCTTCGCCAGACCGTCTACGCGGCGACCATCGCATCCTCCGCCCTGGCAGAAAGGCCTCATGGGGAGGAGCCGGAGCTCCTCGCCATGGCGGACATGAACGCCGTGGTGGACATGTTCCGGATCACCAAGCGTCCCGAGGACGGCCACGACTACTCCACCAGTCACCGCCGGGCTCTGCTCCGCCATTGGCGCACGCTCCTGGAGTACGCACGCCAGGCCGGGATGATGGACCACGTGCCCGGCGGGTTCGCGCTCAATCCCCGCTTCCATTCCATCGCCGCCGTGGAGGTGACCGAGGACGACCTCGGCCGTGCGATCCCCGAGCACGTCATCGCCCAGCTCGACGCGCACCTCGACCTGCTGGGCACCTCGACGGCGTACGCGAGCGGCGGCTGGACGGCCGCCGACTTCACGCGGATGTACCAGGTGGTCTATGCAGTCCTCCGGGACACCGGTCGACGTCCAGGTGAGGTCACCAGCCTGCGCCGCGACTGCCTTCAGCGAGTCGACGGCAAACCGACGCTGATCTACGACAACCACAAGCGGCGACGGCACGGCCGTCGGCTGCCGGTCTCGGAGAGCACCGCCCAGGTGGTCGAAGCCTGGCAGAAGGAACTCGACACGCTGCCGACCGTACCGGGATGTACCCAGTGGCTGTTTCCTTCGCCAGGGCAGCGCAACCGCCCGCGCCGTGGTCATCTGACTGCCGCGCAATTCTGCAACAGGATCTTCCGCGACTGGGTCGACGAGCTGATCCCGGACCTCGTGGACGACCGACTCGACGAGGACGGCGCCCCGCTTGCCCACGACCGCACCCAGGTCGTTCCGTACGGCTTCCGACACGCGTACGCCCAGCGTCACGCGGACGCGGGCACCCGCCCCGATGTCCTTCGGGAACTCATGGACCACCGTTCGCTGGACGTCACCATGGGGTACTACAAGGTCTCCCTCAGCCGGAAGCAGGAGGCCATACGAACGGTCGCGGCGCTCGCCGTCGACCGGCACGGTGCATCCCGTGGCTTCAGCGACCCTCTGGCCTATGAGGTGGAGAGCGTCGGGGTTCCGTACGGCGGCTGCACCGAACCGAGCAACGTCAAGGCCGGGGGTGGGCACTGTCGCATCCGCTTCCAGTGCGCCGGCTGCGACTTCTACCGACCCGATCCCTCCTACCTGCCAGCCCTGGAACAGCAGATCGCGGACTTGCGGGCCGACAAGGAGGCCGCCCGGGCGATGGAGGCTGCCGACTGGGTCGTGCGCAATCTCGACGACCAGATCCGCGCCTATTCGAAGTCGGCCGACGAGATGCGGCGAAAACTCGAAGCGATGCCCGCCGAGGAACGGGCAGCCGTCGAATCCGCTTCGCGCGAGCTGCGCAAGGCGCGTTCCGCGGCGGCTTTCGTCCCCTTGCAAGCGCTGACAACACGGAGCCCTGAATGAAACGCCCCGACTCTTCCAGCTCCAACGACCGGGATGCGCGAGTCGAGCGTCTGCGCACCAGCCGCGCCAAGGACAGTGAGGCCAAGACCAGGCGCTCGCTTGAGGCAGTAGACGGCCTTCTCCGTACGGGACGGCGTGTCACCGTCGCTCAGGTGGCGCGGGAGGCGGCCGTGTCCACGTGGTTCGTCTACAACCAGCCCCAGGTGCACCAGGCCGTTCAGGACGGCATCACCACCCAGCGAGAGCAGGGACGTCAGAACTCCACCGTTTCGGAAGCACAACAGGTGTCCCCTGCCGGGCTGCGGACGGATCTCGCCCTGGCACGCGAAGAGATCAAGGACCTCAAGAAGGAACGCGACCGGCTCCGGAACCGGGTCCGGCTGTCTCTCGGTGCCGAGCTGGACGGGGTGAACCGAAACGAGCTGATCGAGCGAGTGCAGCAGCTGGAGCGGCGGAACACCGCTCTGGACCAAGAGCTATCAGTGGCCAGGGATCGGATCGCCTCCCTGGAGGGCCAGTTGCACGAGGCGGAAGACGATCTCACCGCCGCGCGGGCAAGTCTCCGCCGTGCGATGCGGGCCGTTCCGTCTCCATAGCCCATGCTGTACGGCCATAGCTCGCAGCGTCTTCCGTGCCTTCTGCCGGACAGCCGCGAGGGACATCGGCGAAGTGGTCAGGGCTTCGCCGATGCACGGTCCCGGTCGTGATCAATCGGTGTCCGTCGCGGCCAGCACCGCCAGCCGTCGGCGTTCTGAACGGACCACGGCCAGGCCAATGTCCCAGGCCACGCGCTCGAACCACTTGGTGTCGGCGCCGAAGCCGTACCAGGTGCACTCCCGTGCACGTGCCTCGACCTCCTCCGCAGGGCTGCCCTCTGCGGCCCCGGAGAGGCCGGCCAGGGACTGCCACGCGGCCAGACGGCCGTAGGCACCGCGAGCGCCGGAGTTGTAGGCCCCTCCCGTGGACGCGGCGGCGAAGAGCACCCGCCATGCCTGGCCCGGCGGACAGGCCGCGACCGAGAAGGTCTTCCCCGCACCCTTCAGACACTCCAGCCCCAGCGCCAGCAACGCGCTCGGTACCGACTCGGCCTCCAGAGAAGCTGCCAGGTCGAAGACTCGTGCCTCGACCCGGCCGTTCGACTCCTCGGCCCAGTTCGCCACAGCCGCGCCGATGCCCTTGGCAGCGGCTTCGGTCGTCGTCTCCTCCACCGAAGGCACGTGGGCCCCGGCATCAACCCCCACCCGGCGGTTCGCCGACGGACCGTATGGCATCGAGTGGCTGCCGCCGCGCGCGCTGTAGCTCGGCAGATCCGGCTGTCCTTCCACATCGGACAGCGCCAACGGCAGCCATCCCAGCGGATGGTGCCTCCAGTGCAGCGATGTCGCCCACCCTGCGATCGCCGGCGTCTCCGTGACGCCGACGCCCCTGAGCACCAGTTCATGGACCAGGCAGGCACGCAGCTCCTCCGTGGCGTTCCCGGTAAACGCCACGGCCAGTTCCTCAGCAGGATGGCTGGAGGCCAGCAGGGAGGCCGTGTAACGGTCCAGCTTCCTGTCAGCGGCCTCCGCCGAGGAGACCAGCCGCAGCGCCTGGGCGACGTTCCCAGGACCGGGAGTGGTGGCCAGCAGCCGGAGCAGATGGTCGAAGACGCTCCTGTACTGCCAGATCCGCCCGGCGTCGGAGCCGTAAGCCCCGGCGAGCGCGATGCCGAGGTCCGTGAGGAACGCAGCATCCCCCCGCGCGAGATGGCGGTCGGCCATCTTCCACACGTCGGTGACGCTCTTGAGGCCCGGCAGCTTCGTCACGATCTTCTGTATGCGGTCAGCCACGGTGTGGAGCGTACGCGTCGGACAGCCCGAAACCGATCGCATTTTCCCAGGTCACTGGGCACTATCAGTCTTCGCACTGCTTCAGCATCATCGCCTTGTCCGCCGTCGTCACCGGGAGCTCGTACTTGTCGGCGACCTGCGCGAACCGCACGGCGTACGCGCATCGGATCTTCTTGTTCGGCGGCAACCAGGAGGCGGGTCCTGAGTCCTGCTTTGCCGAGTTGGCGCGGCCTTCAACAGGAAGCAGATTGAGCACATCGTTCGCCAGTTGCTTGCGCTTGTTCTCCGGCCACCGGGCAGCGCCCATCTGCCAGCTGTAGGACAGCGGCACCACATGGTCTATCTGGACCTCGGTGGCCTGCTGCTTACGCCACTCGATGGTGCGGCCGGTGTAGGGGTCGTGCAGGGTCATGGCGACGACCACACAGTCGGAACCCGCACGGAAACGCACGTCCTGACCATCGCGATTCATAAGATCGTTTCGAGTGTCACAACCATTCCGAGCGAGCGGAACGCCGTCTGCCGTATCCATCCAGGCGTACCCGAACTCGTCCCGGTCGTAGCCCGTCTTCGGTCCACGGCCCTTCGTGGTCAGTCCTTCGATGAGCTTGCGCGCGTTGGCCTTGTCCGTCTCCGACGCGAGTGCGGCGAGACCCGGCTTCGTCCCGTCGGGATTCGCCAGCGGGCTCACCGCACGCCCGGCAGAGGTGCCCGGTCCAGACCCCGGGGAGTCTCCGCCCGGCTCGATGGCATCACAGCCTGCGACGAACGCGGCGACAACGGCGACCGCAACCGCGGCCCTCTTCCGGTGAGTGCGCATGGCGCTGTGACTCACGTGCCTCTCAGTACGCAAAGCCGACCACACCCTGCATACGCTGCGAGAACAGCCCCATCACGGCGCGAAGCATAGAGATAACGCGGGTCCCGCAGCCGTTGCCGTCGACGTCCGCCCAGGCGCGGCCGAACTTCTCCCGCTCGTACCCGGTCTTCGGGGCCCGGCCCTTGACGGTGAGGGTGTCCACGGCGGCGAGCGCGGACCCGCGCGCGGCGGGCTTGCCGGCCGGGCCGCCGTCGGACGCCCCGGAGGACGGGGAGCCGGCTCCGGGCGTACAGGCGGTGGTCACCAGGGCGGCGGCGACGGCGAGCGCGGCGGCGGTCAGGGTCTTTCGATACGTCAGCACCCTGGAATCCTAGGCTGGGTGGATATGAGGCATTCGCCCCCCACCGCCGGAAGGTAGCGTTCCGACCTTCCGACACGATTCCTCAGGGGGACGCATGCAAAGGTCCGGAGCGTTCCGGGCGCTGATCGCCGTACTGGCCGTCCTGTGCGCGGGTCCGGTGCTGACAGCGCCTCAGGCCCAGGCGGACACGGTGGGTCCGTCGACCGCGCCGCCGGTCAGGACGTACACGTACAACATGTGCGGCAGCGGCGGCACCGGCGGGTGCGACGTCAGCGCCGCCGGCAACGAGGCGCGGTACGACGCGATCGTCGACGAGACGGCGGCGGGTGTCTGGAACGCCGACTACCTCTTCCTCGTCGAGGTCTGCAGGTACCAGTTCGACGACCTGAACGCCCGCCTCGGCAGCCGGGGATACACGGGCCGGTACGTCGAGACCGTCCCGGCCGGCAGCCTCGGGTCGCTCTGCGAGGACCCGGTCGGCACCACCACCCCGAGCTACGGGATGGCCACCTTCGTCAGGGGCGTCGTCGTCGACGGCGTCGACCTCGCCCTGGACACGCGGGCCGCGATCCTGGCCACCGTCCCGGGCTCGAACGCGGAGGACATCAAGGCCCCCTGCGTCAAGGCCTGGGTGCAGTCCCGGCTGACCTGGGCGTGCTCCGTCCACCTCTGGTGGGGGCTCCCGACCCTGCCCGCCGACCCCACCGCCCAGCAGCGGGCGATGCACGCGGTGATGGCCAGGGAGGCCGACAAGCTGGCCGCGCAGGCCAAGGCGTGGGAGGACGCGGGCCTCCCCGTCGTCCTCGGCGGCGACTTCAACTCCTCCCCCTGGGGTGACGTGCTCGACCGCTTCTACGAGGCCGGCGCCGGCGAAGGCGGCCACGGCACGTTCGCCGAGGCCGACGAGACCGACGCCGACCGCTTCGGGATGCGCGGCACGCTCTGCGCCGCCCCGGCCGTGCGGTGCCGCAGCGGGCAGCAGACCAAGCTCGACGCGGCGCACACGGCGCGGACGCAGAAGCTCGACTACACCTTCTTCAGCTCCCGGTACTTCCGCGGCGAGGTGGGCGACGTGCCTCCCGAGCCGACGACCCCGACCGCCGGCCGATGGGTCTCCGACCACCTGCCGATCCGCGGCGCGGCCTCCTGGGAGGACTGCGTCGCCTACGGCGCCACCCCCGGCGCGGTGTTCCGGCGGGACGCGGTCGGCGGGCTGTACCGCTACGAGGGCCGGGCCGACGGCACCACCGCCGCCCTGGCCAAGCCGTGCAAGGTCGGCACCGGCTGGAAGGGGATGAGGCTGGTCGCCCGCCAGGGAACGACGCTCGCCGCCGTCGACGCGGCCGGCGACCTGTGGCACTACGAGGCCGCCGCCTCCGACGGCTCGTACTCCGGCGGCTCCGGCCGTACGGCGGCGGGGACCGGCTTCGGGAACGACGACCTGCTCCTCGCCCCCGGCGACGTCGACGGTGACACCGTCCCCGACCTGATCACCCGCGACACCGCGGGCGGGCTCTGGTTCCACAAGGGGACCGGCGCGCACGCCTACGCCGCGCGCACGCGGATCGCCGACACCGGCGGGGACGGGAGCACCTGGGGCGGCTACCGGTCCGTGGTCGCCGTCGACTTCGACCAGGACCTTGCCGGCCCGAAGGCCGCCGACCTCGTCGCGATCGACGGCACCGGCCGCCTCTGGCTCCACCGGGGCAACGGCGACGGGACGTTCGCGGCCCGCCAGGCCATCGGCACGAACTGGAACGTCTACGACGTCCTCGTCGCCCCCGGCGACCTGGACGGCGACGGAAAGCCGGACCTGGTCGGCCGCGAGGCCGGGGGCGGCCTGTACTCGTACAGGGGCAACGGCACCGGCGGGTACGCCCCGCGCGTGAAGATCGGTTCGAGCTTCCCGGCGGGCGAACTGCTCTTCTGATCCCGCCGGTCGATCCCGTGACATGCAGGTCACCGGACTCCGACCGCCGGCCTCACACCTTGCCGATCCCCAGCGTGTTCTCGGCGGGGAGGAGGCCGGAGCCGATCGCGGACAGCCAGGGGCCGCCGAGCAGTTCGGCGAGCCGGGCGGTGTCCTCGGGGCCGAGGGCGGCCCAGGGGGCGGCGGCCAGTTCGTCCGTACGGAGCTCGACCTCGGCGCGCAGGGCGCGGCCCTCGTCGGTGACGTCCCCGTCCTCGCCCAGGACCCCGCGGGCGACGAGCCGCTCGCGCGCGGCCGCCCACTCGGCCGGGCTCCAGCCCCGGCTCTCGAAGACCGGCTCGGAGGCGGCGCCGATCGCCGCGAAGGAGACGAGCGCCTCGACCGGGTCGAGCCCGGCGACGAGGAGCGCGGCGAGGTGTCCGTCGCCGCGGTGCTCGCGCAGGATCGTCGCGGCCTGCCAGAGGACGAGGTGCGGGGCGTCGGGCCAGGGCAGGCCGGCGTTGGCGGCGGCGAGGGGCCGCCCCTCCGTCCCTGCCGCCTCGGCGGCGCGGCGGGCGAGGGCGGCGGCCGCGACGAGCTCGGAGCTCTTGACCGCGTCCTCGCCGAGGACGGCACGGTAGGTGCGGTCGACGGCCCGGAGGCGGGCGGCGAGGACGTCGGCGGCGCTCGCGACGGGGCTCACGGCGGGGCCCCGGGCCTCCTGACCGTCGCCCGCCGGCACGTACCGGGCGACCATCGCGGGGCTGAAGCTGTAGAAGGCCGAGGCCACCCGGGCCGGGCCGGGCGCGCCGAGCGGGGCGGAGCGCCAGGCGAAGTAGGAGGGCCAGCGCTCGGCGGTGTCGTAGCCGAGGGCAGCGGCCTCGTCGAAGGCCTCGGGGGCGTAGTAGAGCAGGGCGTGCAGGGGTTCGAGCAGGTGCCACATCTGGCGTACGCGTCCGGTTTCCACAGCTGTCTCCCCAGTGATCGAGCGTTCGACTGACCCAACGACTTGTCACTGACAAGATTGCCCCCGACCCCGCGAACTTGTCAATGACTAGATACCGGCTAGGCTGCTGCCATGACGAGCCGGAAGACCTACCACCACGGCGACCTGCGACAGTCCGTCCTCGCCGCCGCCCTCGACGTGATCGCCGCCGAGGGCCCCGGGGCGCTGAGCCTGCGCGACCTCGCCCGCCGCGCCGGCGTCTCCCACGCCGCCCCCGCCCACCACTTCAAGGACCGCACCGGACTCCTCACCGCGATCGCCGCCGAGGGGTACGACCTCCTGGCCGACGCCCTCGCCGACACGCCCGAGCTGCGCGAACGCGGCGTGCGGTACGTGCGGTTCGCGACGGAGCACCCCGCCCACTTCCAGGTCATGTTCCAGCCGGAGCTGCTCCGCACGGACGACCCGGCCCTCCTCGCCGCCAAGGAGCGCGCCTCCGCCGAACTCCGCGCGGGCGTGGCCGGCCTGCCGGACGTCCCCGACGCCCGCACGGCCGGCATCGCGGCCTGGTCGCTCGCCCACGGCTTCGCGACGCTGCTCCTGACGCAGAACATCGCGTCGGCGCTGGGCGACCGGAACCCGGAGGAGTACTTCCGCTCACTGACGGGCCTGCTCTTCACGGCCCAACTGGCCACGGAACAGCGGAACTAGCCGCTACTCCCCGGGAATACCCCGCGCCAGCCCGTAATTGACCCAAGCATGCAAACGACGAACACCCTGCGCCGCTCCGCCATAGCCCTCCTCACCGCCGCCGCCCTCGGACTGGCCCCCACGGCCCTCGCCGACACCGGCCACCAGGGCCCCTCCTGGCGCGCCGCCTGGGCCGCGTCCCCGCAGTCGGCGACCGCACCCTTCGCCGCCAACTGGTCGCAGCAGGGCTTCGACAACCACACCGTCCGCCAGGTCGTCCGGGTCACCACCAGCGGCACCCGGGCCCGGATCGAGCTGACGAACCGTTACGGCTCCACGCCCCTGCGGATCACGGGTGCGACCGTCGCCCGTACCGCCGAGGGCAGCGCCGTCCGCCCCGGCTCCGTACGCCAACTCCGTTTCGACGGGCAGGCGTCCGTGACGATCCCGGCCGGCGGCACGCTCCTCAGCGACGCCGCGAACCTCCCCGTCGCGGCCTTCGAGTCCCTGACCGTCACCCTCTACCTGGCGGAGAAGACCGGCCCCGCCACCTTCCACCACATCTCCTCGGCCACCAGCTACCGGGCCGACGGCGACCACCGCGCCGACCTGACCGGCGCGGCCTTCCAGGAGACCAGCTCGTCCTGGTACTTCCTCTCCGGCATCGAGGTGACCGGCGGCCGGGACGCCGGACGCCGGAACGGCGTCGTCACCTTCGGCGACTCCATCACCGACGGCGTCGGCTCCACCGTCGACACCGACAACCGCTACCCCGACCAGCTGGCGGAACGCCTCGCCGAGGCCGGGCGCCCGCGCGCCGTCGTCAACCACGGCATCGCCGGCAACCAGGTCGTCAACGACACCACCTGGGCGGGCGAGAAGGCCCTCACGCGCTTCCGTCAGGACGTCCTGACGGAGCCCGGCACCCGGACCGTGATCATCCTCGAAGGCATCAACGACATCGGCGGCAGCACGACGACCTTCCCCGCCGCGCCCACCCCCGACGTCTCCGCCGCGCGGCTGATCGCGGGTCACCGCACCCTGATCCGCGAGGCCCACGCGAAGGGCCTCAAGGCCGTCGGCGCGACCCTCACGCCGATCAAGGGCTCCTTCTACGACTCCCCGGCGAACGAGGCCAAGCGGGACGCCGTCAACGACTGGATCCGCACGTCGGGCGCGTACGACGCGGTCGTCGACTTCGACCGCGCGGTCGCGGACCCGGCGGACCGGGACCGCATCCTCCCGGCCTACGACTCGGGCGACGCCCTCCACCCGAACGACGCGGGCTACGAGGCGATGGCCGACGCCCTCGACCTCGACGAGCTCTGACGGACGCGTCCGTGCCCCGGGCGGTCCGGCGGAACCACCCGGGGCACGGGCACGGCCTCACGGCCGCACGACATCACGGCCTCACGGCCACACGGCCACACGGCCACACGGCCACACGGCCACACGGCCTCACGAGCTCACGAGCTCACGAGCTCACGACTCCACGGCCTCACGACATCACGGCCTCACGGCCTCACGGCCTCACGGCCTCACGAGCCGAGGATCGTCGTCAGGAACTCCCCCGTCCACGCGAGGAGTTCGCGGCCCACGACCGGCTTGCCGCCGATCTTGCCCGAGGTCGGGCGCGGGACCAGGATCTGGTGGACCGCCGGCTTGATGACCGTGCGCGGGTAGAGGCGCTTCAGGCGCAGTTCCTGCGACTCCCTCAACTCCACCGGGGCGAAGCGGATGTTCGGGCCCTGGAGGACGATCTCGCCGACGCCGCACGCGCGGGCCAGCATGCGGAGGCCCGCCACCAGGAGCAGGTTCTCGACCGGCTCCGGGAGCTTGCCGTACCGGTCGGTGAGCTCCTCGCGTACGGCCCTGATGTCCTCCTCCGAGTTCGCGGAGGCGATCGAGCGGTAGGCCTGGAGGCGGAGCCGCTCGCCCGGCGCGTAGTCGTGCGGCATGTGGGCGTCGACCGGGAGCTCGATCTTGACCTCCAGCGGCGCCTCCTCCTCCACCCCGCCCTCCATCTGCGCCCGGTAGTCCGCGACCGCCTCGCCGACCATCCGTACGTACAGGTCGAAGCCGACGCCCGCGATGTGACCGGACTGCTCGCCGCCGAGCAGGTTGCCCGCGCCGCGGATCTCCAGGTCCTTCATCGCCACGTACATGCCCGCGCCCATCTCGGTGTGCTGGGCGATCGTCGCGAGCCGCTCGTGCGCGGTCTCCGTCAGCGGCTTCTCCGGCGGGTAGAGGAAGTACGCGTAGCCGCGCTCGCGGCCCCGGCCGACACGGCCGCGCAGCTGGTGGAGCTGCGAGAGGCCGAAGTTGTCGCCGCGCTCGACGATGAGGGTGTTGGCGTTGGAGATGTCGATGCCGGACTCGACGATCGTCGTCGAGACGAGCACGTCGAACTTCTTCTCCCAGAAGTCGACGACGACCTGCTCCAGGGCCGATTCCGACATCTGGCCGTGGGCCGTCGCGATCCGCGCCTCCGGCACGATCTCCCGGAGGCGGGCGGCCGCGCGGTCGATGGAGTCGACCCGGTTGTGGATGTAGAAGACCTGGCCCTCGCGCAGGAGTTCACGGCGGACGGCCGCGCCGATCTGCTTCTCCTCGTACGGGCCGACGAAGGTGAGGACCGGGTGCCGCTCCTCCGGCGGAGTGGTGATCGTCGACATCTCGCGGATGCCCGTGACCGCCATTTCGAGCGTACGGGGGATGGGGGTGGCCGACATCGTCAGCACGTCGACGTTGGCGCGGAGCTTCTTCAGCTGCTCCTTGTGCTCGACGCCGAAGCGCTGCTCCTCGTCGACGATGACCAGGCCCAGGTCCTTGAACTTCGTCTCGGACGAGAACAGGCGGTGGGTGCCGATGACGACGTCGACCGCACCCTCCCGCAGCCCCTCCAGGGTCGCCTTGGACTCGGTGTCGCTCTGGAACCGGGACAGCGCCCGCACCTTCACCGGGAACTGCGAGTACCGCTCGCTGAACGTGCCGAAGTGCTGCTGCACGAGGAGCGTCGTCGGGACGAGGACGGCGACCTGCTTGCCGTCCTGGACCGCCTTGAAGGCCGCGCGGACCGCGATCTCCGTCTTGCCGTAGCCGACGTCGCCGCAGATCAGCCGGTCCATGGGGACCGTCTTCTCCATGTCCTCCTTCACCTCGGCGATGGTGGACAGCTGGTCGGGCGTCTCCACGTACGGGAAGGCGTCCTCCAGCTCGCGCTGCCACGGGGTGTCCTCGCCGAAGGCGTGCCCGGGGGCCGCCATCCGCGCCGAGTACAGCTTGATCAGGTCGGCGGCGATCTCCTTGACGGCCTTCTTCGCGCGCGCCTTGGTCTTCGTCCAGTCCGCGCCGCCGAGCCGGTGCAGCGTCGGCGCCTCGCCGCCCACGTACTTGGTGACCTGCTCCAGCTGGTCGGTCGGGATGTACAGCCGGTCGCCGGGCTGGCCGCGCTTGGCGGGGGCGTACTCGACGAGGAGGTACTCGCGGGTCGCTCCCTGCACGGTCCGCTGGACCATCTCCACGTACCGGCCGACGCCGTGCTGCTCGTGCACGATGTAGTCGCCGACCTCCAGGGTCAGCGGGTCGATGGTCTTGCGGCGCTTGGCCGGCATCCGCTGGCCGTCCTTGCCGGCCGCCTTCTGGCCGGACAGGTCGGTCTCGGTGAGGACGGCGAGCTTGAGCGCCGGGTCGACGAAGCCGAAGTCGATGGAGCCGGTCGACACGTGCACGACGGACGGCGAGATCTCCGCCAGGTCCGCGTCGAGGCGGGCGGCGATGCCCTCGCCGCCGAGGACCTCGACGGTACGGGTCGCGGGGCCGTGGGCCTCCGTCACGTACACCGTGCGCCAGCCGTCGGCCAGCCACCCCTTGGTGTCGGCGAGCGCGCGGGCGGTGTCGCCGCGGTACGACTCCGGGGCGCGCATGCCGAGGACGAGCGTGTCGCCCGACAGGACCTCGTCCGCCGCGAACGGCGACACCGACCACCAGGCGATGTCCAGCTCGCGCGCCCGGTCCCGGACGTCCGCGATCCCCCACAGGGAGGCCGCGCCGACGTCGATCGGGGCCTCGCCGCCGCCGGCGGTCGCCGCCCACGAGGCCTGGAGGAACTCCTGCGAGGTCGCCACCAGGTCCGAGGCCCGGGTCCGGACGCGCTCCGGGTCGCAGACCACGGCCATGGCGCCCTTCGGCAGCACGTCGAGCAGCAGCTCCATGTCGTCGACGAGGACGGGGGCGAGGGACTCCATGCCCTCGACCGCGATGCCCTCCGCGATCTTGTTGAGGAGCTCGCCCAGCTCCGGGTGCTCCTCGGCGAGCGCCGCAGCCCGCTCCCGTACGGAGTCGGTGAGGAGCAGCTCGCGGCAGGGCGGCGCCCACAGGCCGTGCTCGGCGACTTCGAGGGAGCGCTGGTCCGCGACCTTGAAGTAGCGGATCTCCTCGACGTCGTCGCCCCAGAACTCGATGCGGAGCGGGTGCTCCTCCGTGGGCGGGAAGACGTCCAGGATGCCGCCGCGGACGGCGAACTCGCCGCGCTTCTCGACGAGCTCGACACGGGAGTACGCGGCGGCCGCGAGCCCCTCGACGATCTCGTTCAGGTCCGCGCTCTGGCCGGACCGCAGCGAGACTGGCTCCAGGTCGCCGAGGCCCTTGACCTGCGGCTGGAGCACGGAGCGGATGGGTGCGACGACCACGCTCACGGGGCCGGCGGCCGGGTCGTCGTCGCGCGGGTGCGCGAGGCGGCGCAACACGGCGAGGCGGCGTCCGACGGTGTCGGAGCGGGGCGAGAGCCGCTCGTGCGGGAGGGTCTCCCAGGAGGGGTACTCGGCGACAGTGTCCGGGTCGAGGAGCGAGCGCAGCGCGGCGGCCAGGTCCTCGGCCTCCCGCCCGGTCGCGGTGACGGCGAGGACCGGGCGCCCCGAGTCGCGGGCGAGCGCGGCGACGGCGAACGGCCGCGCGGCGGCGGGCCCGACCAGGTCGACGTGCGGGCGGTTCCCGTCGGCGGCGGCCTTCACCGCCTCGGCGAGGGCCGCGTCCTTGACGACTACATCAAGCAGGCCGTGCAGGCTCATGGAGCTTTCCATCCCGGGTTCGGAGTACGGGGCGCGGTGGCGCGGGGCGGGCAACGCGAACAGCCCGACACGTCTCACGGGCCGGGTGGTCCCGGGCGCGTACGGCCGCCCGGTGCGTCCCTCAGCCTACGACGTGCCGCTGTCACTCGCCCGAAGGAAAGGGGCCACTCGGGAGAGTGACGGAGCCGGCGACACCAGGCGGCACCACCGGAGCCGGCGACACCAAGCGGCCCCGGTGGACCTGGCAGGGTCCACCGGGGCCGCTCCCCCGTTGCCGTCCCGCGACCGCTACTCGCTCGCGATCGCGTTCAGGACGTTCATGCGGCCCGCGCGGAAGGCCGGGACCAGGGCCGCGAAGAGGCCGACGAAGGCCGAGCCGACGAAGACGGTGAGGATCGTCGGCCAGGGGATCTCCAGGACGCCGAGGCCCTCCAGGGCGAGCAGCTTCTGGGCGGCCGTGCCCCAGCCCATGCCCAGGCCGAGGCCCAGGAGGGCGCCGAAGAGGGCGATGACCACCGACTCCAGGCGGATCATGCGGCGCAGCTGGCGGCGGGAGAGGCCGATGGCGCGCATGAGGCCGATCTCGCGGGTCCGCTCGACGACCGAGAGGGCCAGGGTGTTCACGACACCGAGGATCGCCACGACGATCGCGAGGGCGAGGAGCCCGTACACGATGTTGAGGAGCTGGCCGACCTGGTCCTTGAGGTCCTCCTTGTAGTCGGCCTGGTTGCTGGCCTTGTACTGGGGGTAGGGCGCGAGGGCGTCCTTGACCGCCTCGTACGCCTGGGTCTCCTGGCCCTCCTTGGCGCTGGCGAGGATCAGCAGGCTGCGGGGCGTCCGGTCGGCGGGGACGTACCGGGCGAGGGTGGTGACGTTGATGTACATCGCCCCCTTGTCGACCTGGCCGGTGTCCGCGGTGATCGCCGCGACCTTGAGCTTCGCCGTCTCGCCGCCCTTGAAGGCGAGGGTCAGCACGTCGCCGACCTTCACGCCGTGCTCGGCGGCGTAGTCGCTGCCGACGGACATCGCGTCCGCGCCGTAGGCGTCGGTGAGCGTGCCGGCGGTGACGTCGCGGCGGAGGTCCTTCATGTACGTCGGGTCGGTGGCGGCCAGGTCGGCCGTCGTGGTCCGGCCGCGCGTGTCGGTGACCTTGGCGTCGACCCACTTGTACTCGGTGACGTGGTCGAGGCCGGGGACCTTCTCCAGGGCGGCCTGCGCCTGCGGCACGATCGGCTGGCCGGTGCCGGACTGGACGATGAAGTCGGCGCCGACGGAGCGGTCCAGCTCGTCGGTGGCCGAGGCGACCATCGAGGAGCCGACCACCGAGAGGCAGGCGACGAGGGCGAGGCCGATCATCAGGGCGGCGCCGGTGGCGCCGGTGCGGCGCGGGTTGCGCAGGGCGTTGCGCTCGGCCATCCGGCCGACGGGGCCGAAGACCCGCAGGACGACGACGCCGAGGGCGCGGACCACGCCGCCCGCGAGGAGCGGGCCGATGACGATGAAGCCGAGGAGGGAGAGGACGACGCCGAGGCCGAGCCAGAGGGAGCCGGGACCGGCTTCGTCGGCGCGGGTCGCGGCCCACAGGGCGGCGGCTCCGGCGGCGGTGAGGGCGAGGCCGAGCCCGCCCCGGACCCGTCCGGCCTTCCCGTCGGCGGGGGTGCCCGCGTCGCGGAGGGCGGCCATCGGGGAGACCTTCCCGGCGCGGCGGGCCGGGATGTAGGCGGCGAGGACGGTGACGACGATGCCGAGGGCGAGGCCGACGGCGGGGGTCGTCCACGCGACGGTGAGGTCGCGGGTGGAGAGCTCCATGCCCATGGAGGACATGAGCTTCATGAGGCCGACGGCGAGTCCGACGCCCGCCGCGACGCCGGCGACCGAGCCGACGACGCCGAGGAGCAGCGCCTCGACGAGGACGGAGCGGTTGATCTGCTTGCGGCTGGAGCCGATGGCCCGCATGAGGCCGATCTCGCGGGTGCGCTGGGCGACCAGCATGGAGAAGGTGTTGACGATGAGGAAGATGCCGACGAGGAAGGCGATCCCGGCGAAGCCGAGCATCGCGTACTTCATGACGTCGAGGAAGCCGGCGACGTCCTCGCGGCCCGCGTCGGCGGCCTCGGCGGCCGTCTGGAGCTTGTAGCCGTCGCCGATGGCCGCGGCGATGCCCGCCTTGAGGGCGTCGTCGCTGACACCGGGCTTCGCGTCGGCCTGGACCTGGGTGAACAGGCCTTCCTTGCCGAGGAGTTCGCGCTGCGCGGTGGCCGTGTCGAAGTAGACGAGGGTGGCGCCGGGGTTGGTGACCTTGAAGTCGACGATGCCGGAGATCTTCGCGGTGAAGTCGCCGTCGACGGCGATGGTCCGCAGCTCGTCGCCGATCTTCAGGCCGTGCTTCTCGGCGGTGGCGCCGTCGACGACCACGTCGGTGGGGCCGCGCGGCTCGTGGCCGGAGACGAGCTCCACCGAACGGAGCTCGTTGGGGCTCCAGTTGAGGGCGATGGTCGGGGCGCCGCTGGTGGGTCCGACGTTCTTGTTCGCGGCGTCGACGACGGTGACGCTGGTGGAGGCGATCGCGCCCTGCGCGTCCTGGACGCCCTCCGCCTTCCTGACCTGCTCGACGAGCGAGGCGGGGAGGGACTCGGGGCGGCCGGTCTGCGGGGTCTCGTCGTCCGCCGCCGCGGCCTTCGGGCTGACGCTGACGTCGGAGGCGGTCGACGCGAAGAGCTTGTCGAACGTCGTGTTCATCGTGTCGGTGAAGACAAGCGTCCCCGAGACGAACGCGACGGAGAGGAGGACGGCGACGGCGGAGAGCGCCATGCGTCCCTTGTGTGCGAGGAAGTTGCGCAGGGAGGTCTTGAGGACGGTCATGACGTCCGCCCGCGCGCGTCGAAGTCCTTCATGCGGTCGAGGACGGCGTCGGCGGTGGGCCGCTCCATCTCGTCCACGATCCGCCCGTCGGCGAGGTAGAGGACCCGGTCGGCATAGGAGGCGGCGACCGGGTCGTGCGTGACCATGACGATCGTCTGGCCCAGCTCGTCGACGGACTGCCGCAGGAAGCCGAGGACCTCGGCGCCGGCCCGGGAGTCGAGGTTTCCGGTCGGCTCGTCGCCGAAGATGATCTCGGGCCGGGCGGCGAGCGCGCGGGCCACGGCGACACGCTGCTGCTGACCGCCGGAGAGCTCGTTCGGCCGGTGCTTGAGGCGGTCGGAGAGCCCGACGGTGTCGACGACCCGGCGCAGCCACTCGGCGTCCGGCTTCCGCCCGGCGATGTCCATCGGGAGCGTGATGTTCTCGATGGCGCTCAGGGTCGGCAGCAGGTTGAACGCCTGGAAGATGAAGCCGATCCGGTCCCGGCGCAGCTGCGTGAGCTTCTTGTCCTTGAGCCCGGTGATCTCGGTCTCGTCGAGGTGGATCTCGCCGCTGGTGACGGTGTCGAGCCCGGCGAGGCAGTGCATCAGGGTCGACTTGCCGGAGCCCGAGGGCCCCATGATCGCGGTGAAGCGGCCACGGGCGATGTCCACGTCGACGGCGTCCAGCGCGACGACCCGGGTCTCCCCCGTGCCGTACGCCTTGACGACCTGTCGCGCCCGAGCGGCGACGGCCGTACGCCCTCCAGTACCCCCGTGCCTGGGGATGGTCACAGCCGAAGTCACGGTCTTCTCCTAGGAGCAGTGGGTGGGTTTGTAGGTTCAAGTTAAGAACCGGGAACGGGACTTCTCCTCCTCCGACGGGACGAACGACCCCTGGCCCGTATGGGGGAGAGCCCCCTAGGGGTTCCTACGACCCTGGTACGGGTGAGACCCTGACCGCGAACATTTAGGTGTACGAAGAAAGGAATCTCGCGGTGACCGAGGCGTCCACGACACCGGCGGGAGCGGGCGGGCCCGGGACACCGGCCGCCACCGCACCCCCCGACCCCCGCACGGCCGCACGCCGAGGCCCCGTCGTGGCCGCGCTCATGCTCGCCATGGGGCTCGCCGCCATCGACGGCACGATCGTCTCCACCGCCGTCCCCCAGATCGTCGGCGACCTCGGCGGACTCACCGTCTTCTCCTGGCTGTTCTCCGGCTACCTGCTCGCCGTGACCGTGACCCTGCCGGTGTACGGGAAGCTCAGCGACACCTTCGGCCGCAAGCCCGTCCTCGTCGCCGGCATCGTCCTGTTCCTCATCGGCTCGCTGCTCTGCGCCGCCGCCTGGAGCATGGCCTCCCTCATCGCCTTCCGCGTCGTCCAGGGCCTCGGCGGCGGCGCCCTCCAGGGAACGGTCCAGACGATCGCCGCCGACCTGTACCCGCTGAAGGAGCGCCCGAAGATCCAGGCGCGGCTCTCCTCCGTGTGGGCCGCGTCCTCCGTCGCCGGCCCGGCGGTCGGCGGCCTGCTCGCCGGGTACGCCGACTGGCGCTGGATCTTCCTGATCAACCTGCCGGTCGGCCTCGTCGCGCTCTGGCTGGTCACCCGCCACCTGGTAGAACCCCAGCGCACCACGACCACGCCCCGCGAGAAGCCCCGGATCGACTGGGCCGGCGCGCTCGCCGTCTTCGCCACCGGCGCGCTGCTCATCACCGCGCTCGTCCAGGGCGGCGTCGCCTGGCCCTGGTTCTCCGCCCCGTCCCTCTGCCTGCTGGGCGGAGCCGCCGCCCTCGGCGCGCTCACCGTCGTCATCGAACGGCGCGCGGCGGAACCGATCATCCCCGGCTGGGTCTGGCGGCGCCGCACGATAGCCGCCGTCAACCTCTCCCTGGGCGCCCTGGGCCTGCTGATGGTCGCCCCGACCGTCTTCCTCCCGACATACGCCCAGTCCGTCCTCGGCCTGGGACCCATAGCCGCCGGCTTCGTCCTCTCCACCTGGACCCTGAGCTGGCCCATCTCGGCGGCGCTCTCCAACCGCGTCTACAACCGCATCGGCTTCCGCGCCACCGCGATCCTCGGCATCTCGGGAGCACTGCTCCTGCTGCTCGCCTTCCCGTTCCTGCCGTTCCCCGGCGAACCGTGGCAGCCCGCGCTCCTGATGCTGCTCCTGGGCGCGACGCTCGGCCTCTTCCAACTCCCCCTGATCGTCGGCGTCCAGTCGACCGTCCCGTACGAGGAACGAGGCACGACCACCGCCTCCGTCCTCTTCTGCCGCCAGGTCGGCCAGAGCGTCGGCGCGGCCCTCTTCGGCGCGGTCGCGAACGGCGTCCTGGCGGCCCGCCTGGGCGGCGGCACCGACCTGGACACCCTGGCCCGCGCCCTGGACGCCCCCGCGTCCCTCACCGCCGAGACGATGGACCACCTGCGCCGGGCGGTCGACGCGGCGGTCGACTACGTCTACCTGGGCGCGGCGGCCGCGGCCGCCCTGGCCCTCCTGGCCCTCCTCACCCTGGCACCACGCCGCTTCCCGGTCCTGACGGAAGCGACGGAGGACGACCGGAGCGAAGAGGCACGCGGCTGAGGCGGAGCCCGTCTCCCTGATGAGGGGTCAGGGTCGTCTCAGGGTTGAACCGGGGTGATCCCCGTCGGCCCGGGCGCACCGGGCGGACAGACTCGAACCGAACCTGATCACCGCTTCGAGAGGTGGAGTCTCCCCATGCGTCGTCCCATGCGTCGTTCCTCGGCCCTTGCCCTGTCCGCCGCCCTGGCGTTCGGTGTCGTCGCGCCCGCCCAGGCCGCCACCACCGGCCCCTCCCCGGCACTGGACCGGGCCGCTCTGCGCGCGGCGATCGTCCCGCGTCCGGGCGACGGTGCGGCCGGCGTCGTGGCGGAGGTGCACAAGAGCGGGGAGACCTGGCGGGGTGCGGTCGGGGACGTCGTCACCGGCCGGCCCGTCTCACCGCGCGCGCACTTCAGGATCGGCAGCATCAGCAAGCCCATGGAGGCGGTGATCCTGCTCCAGCTGTCCGCCGAGGGCCGCGTCGACCTGGACGAGAGCATTCAGCGCCATCTGCCCGGCCTTCTGCCGGAGGACCGGTTCAAGGAGCCGGTCAGCGTGCGGCAGTTGCTCGACCACACCAGCGGGCTCCCGCAGGACCTGGAGGGCGCGCCGGCCGGCACGCCGGACGAGGAGATCGAGCGCCGGCTGGACTACGTCACCTTCGACGAGGTGATCCGGGAGACGCTCCGCCCCGAGGGCCGGCCGGGCCCGGGACCGCACTTCAGCCCCGGCACACGGCAGGAGTACAACTCCTTCGGCTACCGGATCGCCGGGAAGCTCATCGAGGAGATCACCGGACACTCGTACCAGTACGAGGTGACCACCCGCATCCTCAAGCCGCTGAAGATGCGGGACACCCGAGCCGCCGTGCCGAACCGCAGCACACCCGTGCCCCGGCCGTACCTGCCCGGCTATCAGGCGAGGAGCGGGGGCGGTCTGGTCGACGTCAACGTGCAGGGTGGGCTGCCCGCGAGCATGACCTCGACCACGGCGGATCTGGACCGGTTCATATCCGGCCTGTTCGACGGCCGGCTGTTGCGCCCGGCGCAGACCGCCGAACTGTTCTCGCTACCGAAGGGCGCCGATGGCAAGCCCCTGCCGTACGCGGACGGCTCCCAGTGCAACACCGGGCCGGGCAGGGGCACGGCCTGCTTCAGCGTGGGGCTGATGTCCACGCCCCTGCCCGACGGATCGCTCCTGTGGGGCAAGACGGGATCGGATCCGGGGTACCGCAGCGGTGTCTTCGCCTCCCGGGACCTCGGCTTGCGCGCGGTCTACGCGGTGGGCACCGCAGGTCCCGTCGACGGCGTGCCCGCGGCGGCCCAGCGACTGGCCCTCGCGGCCTTCGGCAGCTAGGGCGTGGGCATGAGCCCGCTCGGCGAGTTCGTCGCGGGCGGCCGCACCTACGGCGTGGTCGCCGCAGCCCCACGGGATCCCTCCGACAGCTGACGCAGCACCCAGCGGGGCGCCGGCCGCCGTCTTCAGGGCGCCGGTGGGGGTGGGGGCGGCGCGCCTCAGACGTCCCGCCGGCCCCGCACCACCAGCAGCAGTGGCACCACCGCGAGGAGCTCGCCCAGGGCTCCCGTCCAGAGCGCCGTCCGGACGCTCGCGTACTGGCCGAGCAGACCGCCGGCGAGCGCGCCCAGGGGCATGCAGCCCCACACCACGAACCGGAAGGTCGCCGTCACCCGGCCGAGCAGCGGGGCCGGGCTGAGGCGCTGGCGGAGCGCCACCGAGCTGATCTTGAAGGTCATGAACGCGGTCCAGCCGAGGCCCTGGAGCACGCAGGCCACCGCGTACCGCCAGTCCGCGTGGAAGAACGGCAGCGCGAGCAGCCACAGCACGCCGCTGACGACCACCGAGGCGCACATCGCGCGCCCCTGGCCGAGACGGGCGGCGACCCTGGTCGTGAGCAGGCTGCCGAAGAAGCCGCCGACCGCCTCCGCCGTGAACACGAGCCCGCACAGGAACGGCGAAAGCCCCAACTCCCCGGCGAGCAGCACGAGAAGCATGGACGTGCCGATCGTGCCGCAGAGGTTGGAGATCGCGGCGGTGAGCGTCAGCGCCCGCAGCAGCCGGTCACGGAACACGAACCGGAGCCCCTCGGCGATCTCGTCCCGCAGCCGGGCCCCCGGGCGCGGCTCGGGCCGGGGGTCGGGGCGCCGGATCCGGGAGAGGAAGAGCGCGGAGGCGAGGAAGGTGACGGCGTCGACGACGAGCGCCACCGGGGCCGTCACCGCCGCGACGAGCGCGCCGCCCGCACCGGGGCCCCCGGCCGCCGTGACCGTACGGGACGCTTCGAGGGCCACGTTCGCCTCCACCAGCCGGTCCTCGTCGACGAGCCGGGGCAGCTGGGTCTGGTACGCGATGTCGAAGAACGCCGTGAGGACGGACAACCCGAAGGCCACGCCGTACAGCTGAGGAAGCGTCAGGACGTCCAGCCAGGCGGCGAGCGGCAGGGTCGCGAGGAGCGCGGCCCTGCCGACATCCCCCACGATCATGACCCGGCGGCTGCGCATCCGGTCCACCCACGCCCCGGCGGGCAGCCCGAGGAGCAGGAAGCCCAGGTACTCGCACATCACGAGCAGCCCCGCCTCGAAGGGGGACGCGCCGAGCGGGCCGATCGCCACGAGGGGCAGCGCGAGGACGGTGACGGCCGTGCCGGCCTGGCTCACGGTGTCGCCGATCCACAGTCGCCGGAAGTCCGGCAGCCGGAAGAGCCGGGGGCGGGGAGGGGAGGGAGGCGCAGTGGAGGTGGTCGTCATGTCGGCGAACACCATCACCCACGGCCCGACCCGACCATTGTTTTAGTCTGGGCGAAAAGCTCACGAGGGGGTCCGATGGGAGAGATACGGTTCGGGGTCGACGACCTGGCACAGCTCCGGTTCGCCGTGTCGCCGCTGTGGGAGACGATCGCCGCCCTGCGGGCGAGCGCGGACCCCGGCCGCCACGCCCTCCATCTCCCCTGGATCAAACAGGCGTTGACGATCAGCAGGGAACGCACCGACCTGCTCCCGCGCCTCCCGGAGCTCGACGCCCTCGCTCCTCCCCCGCGCTGCCCGCTCGCCGAGATCGAGGAGGAGCTCACCGCCCTCCGGGGGCAGCCTGAGCTCGCCCAGGCCCTTCTCTCCTGGTGGGAGGCAGGGGTACGCCCCCACTGGCCCCGGATCCGGGCCGTACTGGAGGCCGACCTCGCGTACCGCACCCGGCAGCTCGCCGAGGACGGCATCCAGGAGGTCTTCGCCCACCTCCACCCGAGCCTGCGATGGTCGGAGGACCGGCTGAGCTGGACCGGCCCGCCCGTCGGGCGGCTCACGCTCGACGGGGGCGGGATCACCCTCGCCCCGAGCGCCTTCGCGGCCCGCTGCGTCCTGCTCCCCGGGCGGGACGGCGTTCCGCCGTGCCTCGTCTACCCCGCGCGGGCCGTCGGCACCCTGTGGGAGCGGCACGCGGAACCCGGCGACGGGCTCGCGCGGCTCCTCGGGCGCAGCCGTGCGGGGCTCCTCGGCCGTACGAGCACCCCGACCACGACCACCGGCCTCGCCCGGCAGACCGGGCTGAGCCCCGGCGCGGTCTCCCAGCACCTCGCGGTGCTGCGGGACGCGGGCCTCGTGACCGGGCACCGGTACCGGCGCGAGGTGTACTACCGGGCCAGCGAACTCGGCCTCGCCCTGCTCGAACGAACCCCTTAGCCCTCCTGGGGCTTGCGCGGCAGCGTGAGGCAGAACGGGTGCCCGGCCGGGTCCAGGACCACGCGCCACAGGTCGGGGCGGGGCTGGGCGGCGGGCACGGTCGCGCCCCACTCCACGAGCCGGGTCGCCGCCTCGTCCAGGTCGTCGACGTCGAAGTCGAGGTGCAGCTGCTGCGGGACGTCCTGGCCGGGCCAGGACGGGGGCCTGTAACCGTCGACTCGCTGGAAGCCGAGGAAGAGTCCGGACCCGCCGGGGCCGCGGGCGAGGCCCGCGAACTCGGCGTCCGAGCGCTCGTGGAGCGGCAGTCCGGTGGCCCGGTGGTAGAAGTCGGCCAGCGCCAGCGGGTCGGCGCAGTCGAGCGTGACGGCCGTCAGCTTCATGTACATGGGGAGGGACACTAGTCCGGCCGTTCGACGCCTCGCGAGCCGAATTCCCCGCCCTCCGGAGCCTGTTAAGAGGCCTGCTCCGGGTCGGGGTCGGAGTCGGGGTCGGAGTCGGGGTTCTGGTCCGGGCCCTGGTCCGGGTCCTGCCCCTCCCCCTTTTTGTCCTGCTCCTGCTCCTGCTCCTGCTCCTGCTCCGACGGCGGTGCCACCCGCCCCGTCAGCGCCGCCAGCGAGTTGCGGATGTGCTCCATGTGTCCGTGGATCTCGTCCCGCGCCTCGTCGTGTTCCCGCAGCACCCGCTCCGTCTCGCGTTCGGCCCGCTCCCCCTTCATCCGGGCCTCCGCGAGGATCTCCTCCCCACGGGCCTCCGCGTCCTCCTGGCCGTGCCGGGCCTGCTCCTCGGTCTCCGCCAGGGCGCGCTGGGCCTCCGCGAGCCGTTCCTCCGCGCGGGCGAACAGCTCCTCGTGGCGCGCGTCCAGTTCGGCCGCCTTGCCCTCCGCCGTGCGCTCGGCCTCGTCCCCCACCGCCGTCTGCTCGTCCCGCTGCTCCGCGCGGAGTTCCGCCGCCCGGCGCCTGGTCTCCTCGAAGACCTCCCGCGCCGCGGACCGCTGCTCCGCCGCCTCGCGTCCCGCGTCCGTCGTCAGCTCCTCGGCCCGCTCGCCCGCGGCCGTCAGGGTCGCGCGGGCCGCCGACTCGGCCGCCGCCCGGACACCCTCCGCGTACGCCCGGGCCGACTCCTCCGCCTCCCGGGCCGCCGCTTCGGCCGCCTCCGCGAGGGCCTGCGCCTCGGCCTCCGCGGCACGGACGAGCGTCTCGTCCTCCTGCTCGGCCATCGCCAGGATCTTCCGCGCCCGGTCGCTCAGCGCCTCGTACCGCTGGGGCGCGAGCGCCGCGACGGCCTCGCGCAGCCGCGCGGCCTCCGCCTCCATGTCTTTCGCGAGGACGGTGAGCCGCGCCGCCCGCTCCCACGCCCCGTCCCTCTCCTCGGAGAGCGCGGCGAGGTGGCGGTCGACCTGCTCGGGGCGGTATCCGCGCCCCCGTCCGACAGCGAAATTCATCCCTGACGCCCCTTCCCTGTGACCCCAACGGCCCGAACGTCCAGGATGCGTCATGAGAACGGACAAAAGGCGCCCAACGTGGATACACGTCGAGCGCCTTTCATCACATTCTGTCCAACTGTGCCTACAGAACAGATGGCAGAACGGACTGCAGAACGGACTACAGAAGGCCGTCCCACATCTGCTCAAGCAGCACGGACCACCAGTTCTCCGGCGACGACAGCGCCGCCGGGTCCAGCATCGCGAGCTGCGCCTGGAAGTCGACCGTCCAGCGACCCGCCTGCTCCGGGTTGAGCCCGAAGCGCAGCCGCCACATCCGGCCGAGCAGCGCCATCGCACGCGTGAACTCCGGCAGTCCCGTGTTCACGAACTGCGGCGGCACCGACTGCCCGCCAGGACCGGCCTCCACCGGCACCGCCACGATGTGCGCGGTCCCGTACTGGACGCAGATCGCCCGCCCGAAGTCCGAACCGAGCACCAGGTACGAGCTCGCGTCCGGCGCCGGCTGTACCTGCCGCTGCGCCGCCAGCTCCGCGAGCGTCGGCACCACCGGCACGGCCGGCTGCGCCCAGAAGAACGGACCGAAGTCCGCCGGAAGGCCCGCCCACATCAGCGTCCGCGCCACCAGCTCCGGCACGCCCTGACGGGACACCGCGTGCTGGTCGAAGCGGAGGATGCCCGGACCGAACGCCCCCGCGAGCTCCTGCGCGATCGCCTCCGGCGGGACCGGCGGCGCCGGCTGCACCTGCGGCAGCGGAGCCCGTACCGGCGCCGGACGCGCCGGACCGTCCGCGACCTGGTGCAACTCACCCTGGTGGGTGAGGAGTTGCCGCATGCCCTGCTGGCGGCCCGTGTGATCACGGCCGTACGGGGCGATGCTCGTGATCCGCGCCTGCGGCCACGTCTCCCGGATCATCCGCGCGCAGTAGCCGCCCGGCAGCTCACAGGACTCCAGCTCGGTGTGCAGTTCGAGCACCTGCTGCGGCGGCACGTTCATCGCGCGCAGCTCGTGCAGGATCTGCCACTCCGGGTGCGGGGTGCCCGGCGCCGAACGCCGGATGATCTGCGCCTCGGAACCGTCGGGCGCCCGGTAGCGCAGCACCGCCTGGTAGCCGGGGCCGACGGTCGGCTGGCCGGCGGGCTGTGGGTACCCGTACGCGGGAGGGACCGGACCGGGGCCGGGCGGCGGCGTCTGCCCGCCGTGCACCGGGGGCGGCGGAGCCGGCGGACCCGGAGGCGGCGGCACCGCCGGACCACCCGGACCGGGGTGCGCCAGCATCGTCGCCGCATGCGCGACACCGCCCGCGGGCGTCCCACCGGGCACACCCGGCGGCGGCGGGGGCGGCGGAGGCGCGCCCGGACCACCCTGACCCGGGTGCGCCAGCATCGTCGCCGCCTGGTGCACGGGCTGCGGCGGAGTCGGCGGACCGGGAGGAGACGGAGGGCCGGGAGGCCCAGGAGGCCCCGGAGGGGACGGAGGCCCGGGCGGACCGGGCGGCTGAAGCCCCTCGGGCCCGAGCTGCGACACCAGCTGCGTCGGTACGTACGCGGGGGCGCCCGACCCACCGGGAACACCCGGCACACCCGGAGCGCCCGGCGGCGGAGGCGGCGTCGCCGGACCGCGCCCGCTCTTCGGCGACAGCGCGGCCTTGCTCGTCGCGGCGTCCGCGATGTCCCCGGCACCCGGCGCCCGGGGCGCGGGCGGCGGAGGCGGCGGCACACCGGGCCCGGCGGCCTGCACCGGCGGAACGGGCGGCGCGGGCTGCACCGGAGGCGCCACCGGAGCCACCGGAGCCACCGGCGGCGGCGCGGCCGGGTCGAGCCGCGGGGCCACGGCGGTCGGGGGCAGCGCGCTGCCCCCCTTCATCAGGGCGGTCGGCGCGTCGGCACCCACCGACGGGGGCGGGGTGTCCTCGTCGTCCGTCCCCGACAGCGGCGGCGCGAACACGGTCGCGGGTAGCGGCACCGCCCCGTCCACACCACCGGAACTCGCGTTCGCATCCGCCCACGGACTCGCAGCGGGAGCGGGGGTGGGTACGGGAGCGGGCGGCGCCGGCGGAGCAACCGGCGCAGCCGGAGCAACCGGAGCAACCGGAGCAGCCGCGACCGGAGCCGTCGGCTCCTCCGCACCAACCGACGACGCCACAGAAACCGAAGCCGAGGCCGAAGCAGAAACCGAAGCTCCCGCATCAGCCACAGCCACCGGCACAGCCACCGCATCCGAGGCGTCATCCACCGGCGCGGACGAGCTCCCGCCCTCCTGCGACGCGTTCGGCCCCTGCGGCAGTCCGATCCGGTCCGCCGCGTCCTGGAGCCACTCCGGCGGACTCAGCAGGAACGACGTCTGGTTCAGGTCGATCCGGGCCGCCTGGGGCGCCGCCGGAGCGGCCGCCTCCTCCGACGACCCGTACTCCTCCTCGTACCGGCGGATCACCTCGCCCACCGGCAGCCCCGGCCACAGCGTGGCCTCGCCGCTGTCTCGCGCGATGACCAGCCGCTGCCGGCCGCCGTCCGAGACCGGACCGCCCTGGCGGTCCTCCGACCACACCACGAAGCCCAGCTCGAACTCCCGCACCCGCACCTCACGGTGCTGGTACGCCGGCAGGTCGCCGTTGATCCATTCCTCGGCGCGCTCCTGCGCCTGCGCGAACGTCACCACAGCCAGCTCACTCCCCTACCGCGACCACGGGCACGGCGCGCGCGAAGCCGCCGTCCACCATCAGGTTCGCCACCGTCTCCAGCTCCGGCGGATTGCCGGCGAGGCGCTGCAGGAACGCGTCGAAGTCCTCACCGCAGGGCAGCAGCAGCCGCTGCACCCGCTCGGCCACCGTCCAGCCCGCCGCCTCCGGCCCGGAGTCCCGCGCGTCGTCGTACGCGCAGAACCACACCGAGCCGATCGCGTCGCCCCGCACCTTCACCGCGACCAGGCCGCCCTGGACGAAGGCGACGCCCAGATAGTCCTTGGTCAGGTGGTCGCGCAGACACTTGTTGACGTAGACGAGGTCGTTGACCCCCGCCTGCTCCCGCACCGTGAAGAACGGCTGGTCGACCAGGAGCCCCAGCTCGGCGTCGAGCGCCGCGCCCACCGGCGCGCACCCGCCCGCCGCCTTCAGGAACGAGCGGTACGCGCCGGGCAGCCGGTAGCCGAGGTCCTCCTCGACGCCCTGGAGCTGCGACTCCGACACCGACACGAGCGTCTTCGGCAGGCCGAAGTGCGCGGGACGGGTCTCCTGGAGCGGCCGCGTGCCGCGCTTCCCGTGATCGACGGCGGCCGTCGCCACCCCACCGTGGTGGCGCAGCAGCGCCTTCACCTCGACCGGCACGAGTTCCATCCGACGACTGCGCGCCACGTGGTGCCAGGTCCAGCCGTGCGGGGTCGCCACCGACGGGATCGTGTCCCACAGCTCATGACCGGTCGCCGCCATCGCCGCGTTCGCCGACACGTAGTCCGTGAGACGCAGCTCGTCGACGCCGAAGCCCTCCGGAGGGTCGGCGATCTCCGCCGCCGCACGCGCGTACGGCGAGAAGTCCGGGTGGCCGTGCTCGTCGATCCGTACCCCTCTGGGGTGACGGCCGGCGCGGACCGGATCCGGAAAATGCACGACCTGCCCGGCGTAGGCCGCGTTCGGTGGCGCGGTGTCCTGCCCGAGCCGACCTGTCGTCATGGCGGTTGCCCCCTGCACTGGCGTCGCTGACTGCTGCTAGCTGCTACTGCTGCTACCGACTGATCTGGCACAGCCTATGCGCTGCCACAAGAGCCCGAACGGCCCCCGCCCGACGGTGACCAAGTGTCACGACGCCATGACAGTTGCACCATGATTCCGACACACCGGCCCCACCAATCGCGCCCCCAGCTTCCCCATATGGCTCCCTATTTGGCAGGCTGTGCACGCAACTCGGGGGATTGCAGGAGGGGAAGACCAGCACCATGCAGACAGCAACGACGCCCACACAGGGTGACCCACGCCTCAACTGGAGCAGCAGCGCCGAGGCCACGCGTGCGCCCTTACTGCGACACCGCCGCGACGGAATCCTCCCCACCGTCGGGGCCGCCCTCTCCGTACGCGGCGAGACCCTCACGTGCACCGCGGGCCGCGGCGACCGCCCGCCCCTCCTGCACGCGCTCGTCCAGGACTTCCTGGACACCCTCACCAGCAACCAGCGGGAACGCTTCACCGGGCGCTGCCCCGAGGCGATCCTGCTCTCCCGGCACCTCACCGCCACCGAGAACGGCCGTTCCAAGCGCGCCCAGCGCAAGCCGCTGACCCCCGGCGAGGCCCGCCGGTCCCTCAAGCACGCCAAGCTCACCGCCCGGCGCATCAGGGAGGACGGCGACCCGCTCCACGGCAGTTACGCGGCACCCTGTCGCTCCTGTACGGCGATGCTCGCCCACTTCGGTGTCCGCACCGTCGACCCCACGACACCTGTCGAGAACGGCTGACCGCACCCCCATGCCCGACCACCTCAGCACCACGCGCTTCCCGGTCAACGTCGACGCCGCCCTCCGCGAGGCCGGCTGGCAGCCCGGCCGCTGGGACATCAAGCTCGCCGAGGAGTGGGCGGACGCCCTGCGCGCCCACGTCTCCCCCGCCGGGCACCGGCACAGCGTCTTCCCCGCGGCGGTCGAGGCCTGGGCGGAGTTCGGCGGCCTGCGGATCACCTCGCCCGGGCACGGGCGGACGATAGCGCCCACGACCGTCCGCTTCGACCCGCTCGCCGGACTCCACCTCGCGCGCACCCTCGCCGACCTGGGGCGCGCGCTGGAGAGCGAGCTGGCGCCGCTCGGGGAGGAGGGCGAACACCAGGCCGTCCTCGCGATGGACGCCGAGGGCCGGGTCTACAGCCTCGACCACGCCGGCGACTGGTACCTCGGCAAGGACATCGACGCGGCCCTGTCGACACTGATCACGGGCGTCCAGCCGACGCGCCTGACGACGGCGGGATAGGAAGCGGGCGCCCTTCGGCCCTCACGGCGGGGCAGGACCGGGAAACCGAGGGCCCCGGACCCCCTACTCCCCCGTCACTCCCCCGTCGGGAGCACGGCCGACACGCGGAACCCGCCCGCGTCCGTCGCGCCGGACACGAACACGCCGCCGAGCCGCGAGACCCGCTCCCGCATCCCGACGATCCCGTTCCCGCCACTCGGCAGCCGTGCGTCCGAGCCGCCGGCGTCCGACGGACAGGGGCCGTTCTCCACCTGCATCGCGACCTCGGCCTCCCGGTGCGCGAGCCGCACCACGACCGCGGCGCCCACCGCGTGCTTGTGGACGTTGGTCAGCGCCTCCTGCACCACCCGGTACGCCGTACGCTCCACCTCCGGCGGATACGCGCGCGCCTCCCCCAGCACCACGAGCTCCACGACCGCCCCGGCGAGCCGCGACTGCTCGCACAGCGCCTCCAGGGCGTCGAGGCGCGGGCCGTCGTCCGCGGCGGCCTCCGCGGCGGCGGCAGCGGCCCGCCCCACGGCGGCGAGCGGGACCGCGGCCGGAGCGACGGGCACGGTCTCCTCCCTGAGCACGCCCAGCATCTCCCGCAGCTCCGTCAGGGCCTGCCGCCCCATGTCGCCGACCAGGGCGGCGTTCCGCACGGCCTTCTGCGGATCCTTCAGGGCGACCGCCTGGAGCGCCGCGGCGTGCACGACCATGAGCGACACCCGGTGGGCGACCACGTCGTGCATCTCCCGGGCGATCCGGGTCCGCTCCTCCTGCCGCGCCCACTGCGCGCGCTGCTCGGCCCGGTCCGCGAGGAGCGACAGTTCCTGCTCCAGGCTGTCGGCCCGCTCGCGCAGGCTCTCCATGAGCCGGCGCCGGGCCCCTATGTAGAGGCCGAAGAGGACCGGCGGCGCGTTGAGCCCGAGGGTCATGAAGAGCGACACGACGAGTACGTACCAGCCGCTCGGATCGAGGTCCGGCTGACCGACGTCCGCCTGTGCGACGTCCTGGCGCATCCGCACCACGGTCACCACGAAGACGGCGACGGTCGACATCGAGGCGAGGACGGCGGTGATCCGGCGCGGCACCTCGGAGGCGGCGAGCGTGTACAGCCCGACGATCCCCATCAGGTAGCCCATCTCGGCGGGCGTGACGGCCATGGAGACGAGGACGACGGAAATCGGCCACCGCCGCCGCACGAGCAGCGCGGACCCGACGATCAGCCCGAACAGCACCCCGACGGGCACGGGCAGCCCGGCCTTCTCGGCGAACCCGACCCCCTCGAACCCGCACTCCAGCGCGGACACGAGGGCGAGCCCCACATCAAGAACGACACTCCGCCGTCTTCCCCACCACCACCAACTCCCCGAACGAACGCCCGCAGCGTCCCGATCTGCCCCCGTTGTGGTCATGCCCTCCACCCTACGGGCGCCCGTCTGCGCTTTTGCGTCGCGCGGAGCACCGGGCTATACCGTCGCACGGAAGGCTGCTGGTACGGCATAGTGGATGCCGCCGGGGCACAGGACTGACGGCATGTCCGTTTTGGCCCCAGGTGCTATCCCCTGTGGTGTAATTGGCAGCACTGAGGCTTTTGGTGCCTTATGTCCGGGTTCGAGTCCTGGCGGGGGAGCTTCTTCATTCGGGTCCTGACCACCACGGTCGGGACCCGCACTCATGTCCGCCCCCCGGCCCCCCGGTATCCTTCGTGCGTCCACCACCCAAAGCCGAAGGGCATTCCCGTGAGCGCCAACCGCCCGGCAGCCGTCGTCGTCCTCGCAGCGGGTGAGGGCACCCGCATGAAGTCGAAGACCCCCAAGGTCCTGCACGACATCGCCGGGCGTTCGCTCGTCGGACATGTCGTGTCCGCCGCCCGGGAGCTGGAGCCCGAGCACCTCGTCGTGGTCGTCGGGCACGCCCGTGAGCAGGTGAAGGGTCACCTGGAGGCGCACTACGCCGGGACCCGGACCGCCGTCCAGGAGGAGCAGAACGGCACCGGGCACGCCGTGCGGATGGCCCTGGAGGAGCTGGGCTCCGCGCCGGACGGGACCGTCGTGGTCGTGTGCGGTGACACCCCGCTGCTGTCCGGGGAGACGCTGCGGGCCCTGGCCGGCACGCACGCCGCCGACGGCAACGCCGTGACCGTGCTGACCGCCGAGGTGCCGGACTCCACCGGCTACGGCCGGATCGTGCGGGACGCCTCCGGCGCCGTCACCGAGATCGTCGAGCACAAGGACGCCTCCGCCGAGCAGCTCGCGATCCGCGAGATCAACTCCGGCGTGTTCGCGTTCGACGGCAAGCTGCTGGCCGACGCGCTCGGCAAGGTGCGGACGGACAACAGCCAGGGCGAGGAGTACCTCACCGACGTCCTGTCGATCCTGCGCGAGGCCGGCCACCGCGTCGGTGCCTCCGTCGCCGGCGACCACCGCGAGATCCTCGGCATCAACAACCGGGTGCAGCTCTCCGAGGCCCGTGCGCTGCTGAACCAGCGCCTCCTCGAGCAGGCCATGATGGCCGGCGTCACGGTCGTCGACCCCGCTTCCGTCTTCGTGGACGTGACGGTGACCTTCGAGGCCGACGCCGTGATCCTGCCCGGTACGCAGCTGCTCGGCGCGACGCACGTCGCCGAGGACGCCGTGGTCGGCCCGAACACCCGCCTCAAGGACACCCGGGTCGGCAAGGGCGCCCGCGTGGACAACACCGTCTCCGACACCGCCGTGGTCGGCGACGGCGCCTCCGTGGGGCCGTACGCGTACCTCCGTCCGGGCACGAACCTCGGCGCGAAGGCCAAGGCCGGCACGTACGTCGAGATGAAGAACGCGACGATCGGCGAGGGCACCAAGGTCCCCCATCTGTCGTACGTGGGCGACGCGACCATCGGCGAGTTCACGAACATCGGTGCCGCGAGCGTCTTCGTGAACTACGACGGCGAGGCCAAGCACCACACGACGGTCGGCTCCCACTGCAAGACGGGTTCGGACAACATGTTTGTGGCTCCCGTCACCATCGGGGACGGCGCCTACACCGCCGCCGGCTCCGTGATCACGAAGGACGTCCCGGCCGGTGCGCTGGCCGTGGCCCGGGGCCAGCAGCGGAATATCGAGGGTTGGGTGGCCCGGAAGCGGCCCGGCAGCGCTGCCGCGCAGGCCGCTCAGGTCGCCTCGGAGAACCCCACAAGCGAAAGCTGACCGGAAACGGGTGCGTCGAACTCGGCGTACCGTGATACGTGCACACAAATTCGGCTGGTTCGCACACGCGCTCGCAGGGCGTGGGTCCGCGGCCAGAGAACACGTCTGAGGAGACAGTGCTGTGACCGGGATCAAGACGACCGGCGAGAAGAAGCTGATGCTCTTCTCCGGCCGCGCCCACCCCGAGCTGGCCGAGGAGGTCGCGCACCAGCTGGGCGTCGGTCTCGTTCCCACCAAGGCGTTCGACTTCGCCAACGGTGAGATCTACGTCCGCTTCCAGGAGTCGGCCCGCGGCGCGGACTGCTTCCTGATCCAGAGCCACACGGCTCCGATCAACAAGTGGATCATGGAGCAGCTGATCATGGTCGATGCGCTGAAGCGGGCCTCGGCCCGGAGCATCACCGTGATCATCCCGTCGTACGGCTACGCCCGTCAGGACAAGAAGCACCGCGGTCGCGAGCCGATCTCGGCCCGTCTGGTCGCGGACCTGCTGGAGACGGCCGGTGCGGACCGCATCCTGACCGTGGACCTGCACACCGACCAGATCCAGGGCTTCTTCGACGGCCCGGTGGACCACCTGTCGGCGCTGCCCGTCCTCGCCGACTACGTCGGTGCGAAGGTCGACCGCGCCAAGCTGACGATCGTCTCCCCGGACGCCGGCCGCGTGCGCGTCGCCGACCGCTGGTGCGACCGTCTCGACGCGCCGCTGGCGATCGTGCACAAGCGCCGCGACAAGGACGTCGCCAACCAGGTCACCGTCCACGAGGTCGTCGGTGACGTGAAGGGCCGCGTCTGCGTCCTGGTGGACGACATGGTCGACACCGGTGGCACGATCTGCGCCGCCGCGGACGCCCTGTTCGCGCACGGTGCCGAGGACGTCATCGTGACGGCCACGCACGGCATCCTGTCGGGCCCGGCCGCCGACCGCCTGAAGAACTCCAAGGTCAGCGAGTTCGTCTTCACGGACACGCTGCCCGTGCCGGGCGCCCTTGAGCTCGACAAGATCACGGTCCTGTCGATCGCTCCGACGATCGCGCGCGCCGTGCGCGAGGTGTTCGAGGACGGTTCGGTGACGAGCCTCTTCGAGGAGCACTGAGCCACGGTTCGGTGAGTGAGAGAGGCCGCTTCCCCTTCGGGGGAGGCGGCCTCTTCCGCGTTCACGGGGTCCTGAGCGCGTCCACCGCGATCCTCGCCGCCGCGCCGATCACCGCGTCCGCCGCGGGCAGTGTCACGTCCGTGGAGGCCGCGCGGGTGAAGACGGCCACGGCGTACCGCCCGCCGTCGGGGTACTCGACGACGCCCGCCTCGTGCCGGAGCGTGGGCAGGGAGCCGGTCTTCCCGCTGACCCGGACGTCGTCGAAGGGGAAGCCTGCGGCGAGCCGGTGGCTCCAGGCCTGACGGCCGAGGAGGGCCCGCAGCTCTTCCCCGTACTCCCCCGGGCAGACCTCGTCGCGCCAGACGGCGGCGAGCAGGGCGGTGATCTCGCGGGGGGTCGAGCGGTTGGTGCGGGTCGGGTCGAGGGCGCGGAGCCGGGCGACGACGGCGGGGTCGGTGAGTGCGGTGGGTTCGCCGTGGGCGTCCTCGCGGACGGTCGTGAGGAGTTCTCGCATGGTCTGGACGGCGTGGGTGCGGGTCAGCCCGAGGCCGGTCATGGTGGCGTTGACGGTGTCGAGGCCGAGGGCGTCCCAGAGGAGGTCGGCGGCGGTGTTGTCGCTGACGGCGACGGCGAGGCTCGCGAGGTCGCGGAGGGAGAGCCGGGCGGCGTCGCGCATGACGGAGAGGCCGGTGGCGCCGGGGGCGCGGTCTTCGGCGGGGATGTCGACGGGTCGGGTGGGGTCGACGAGGCCGAGTGACGCCTGCCGGTAGAGGGTGGCGACGAGGCAGAGCTTGTGGACGCTGGCGGTCGGTACGAGGGTGTCGGAGCCGATGCCGAGTGCGGCGCCCGTGTCGATGTCGGTGGCGTGGAGCTGTCCGGTGACGCCCGCGTCGGCGAAGGCCGCGGTGATGCGGCGGCGGGTTGCGGCATGCGCGGTCACAGGGGGAACTCCGATGCGGGGCGGGGGAAGACCATCCTCGCGGATGGGGCGGTGCGCATGTCCGCGTGGGCGCGGAGGACTGCGTGGGCGGTGTCGGCGAAGAGGCGTACGGCGGGGCTGTCCTTGCCCTCGGGCCAGACGGTGGTGGTGCGCCAGGTGACGGGGGAGCCGTGGAGGGGGCGCCAGACGGTGCCGGCCTCGTCGGGGGTGCGCGGGACGAGGGCGACGGCGCCGCCGGAGAGGACGAGGCCGCGGGTGAAGTCGGCTCCGGTGGCGGCGATGACGGCGGCGGGGGTGCAGCCGTGCCGGGCGCAGGCGGTGAGGGTCTCGTCGTGGAGGGCGGGAGCCTCGGCGCGGGGGAAGAGGACGAGGTCGCGGCCGGTGAGGGCGGCGGCGGGGAGTTCGGGCGGGGTGGCGAGGGGGTCGTCGGCGGCGAGGAGGGCGCCGAGGGGCTGGTGGAGGGTGGGTCCGAAGGCGAGGCCGGGGGCGGGGCAGGGGTGGCGGACGATCCCGACGTCGAGGGTGCCGGCGGTGAGTTCGGCGGTCTGTTCGGTGGTGGGGAGTTCGCGGAGGTCGAGGGTGGCGCCGGGTGAGCGTTCGCGGAAGGCGGTGAGGAGGGCGCTGACGGCGGTGGCGCCGAGGCCGGGGGGTACGGCGGCGCGGAGGGTGCCGGCGGCGCCGCTGTGGACGCGGGCGACGGTGGCGGTGAGCCGGTCGGCGGCGGCGAGGAGGAGGTCGGCCTCGGCGAGGACGAGGCGGCCGGCGGGGGTGAGGGTGGCGCCGCGGGCTCCGCGGTCGAGGAGGCGGACGCCGAGTTCGCGTTCGAGGCGCTGGATGCGCTGGGAGAGGGAGGGCTGGGCCATGCGCAGGCGGGCGGCGGCCCGTCCGAAGTGTTGTTCCTCGGCGACGGTCCTGAAGTACCGCAGGTGCAGGAGCAGGTCCATGAGCAGCAAGGATAGGCATTCGACTATGCCTTGCATGGCCATATGAGTCTTGGACTGGTCGTACGCGTGTCTGTTTCCCTGCCGGTATGACGACACATCGGGCAGGGGTGGGGCGGGCGAGGCGGCGGCGCCGGTGGCCGGCGGTGGTGGTGACGGGCGTGCTGGTGGCGGGGGCCGCCGGGTGGGCGGTCGCGTACGGCCCGTTGAAGGGTGCGGAAGCGCCGAGGACGGCGGATCCCGAGGCGGTGCGGACGGCGCGGGCGTTCCTGAGCAGCTGGGCGGCGGGGGATCTGGCCGCCGCGGCGCGGTTGACGGACTCGCCGGCGAAGGCCGAGGAGACGTTGCGGAACTTCACGGCGGGTCTGGAGATCGCGAAGCCGGTCCTGACGGCGGGCGCGGCCCGTGTGGACGGTGCGGCGGGTGCCGCTGCCCGGGTCCCGTACCGGGCGCGGATGCCGGTGGCGGAGCTGGGGACGTGGTCGTACGGCTCCGAGCTCGCGGTGGCGCGTACGGACGCGGGATGGCGGGTGCGGTGGGAGTTGCCGCTGATCCATCCGCAGCTCAACGACAAGCAGCGGTTCAAGCTGGTGGAGGAGGAGTCGGCGGAACTGGCGGCGGTGGACCGGGACGGGAAGGCGATCTCGGCGGCGGAGCATCCTTCGCTGGTGTCGGTGCTGGGTCTCGGTGGCGGGAAGCCGCGGGGCGAGGTGCAGGTCGTGGACCGGATCACGGGCGAGACGCGGGCGACGGCGGTGCGGTTCGGGCCGGATCCCGGGGAGGGCGGCGGTCCGCTGCGGACGACGATCGACGCGCGGACGCAGGCGGCGGCGGAGAAGGCGCTGGCCCGGCATCTCGACGGGCGGAACGCGGGTCTGGTCGCGGTGCGGATCGACAGCGGCGAGGTGGTCGCGGTGGCGAACGGGCCGGCCGGCGGCTTCAACCGGGCTTTCCAGGGCACGTACGCGCCGGGGTCGACGTGGAAGGTGGTCACGAGTGCGGCGCTGCTCGCGAAGGGGGCGGTGACGCCGGAGACACGCGTGGACTGTCCGAAGTACCTGACGGTCGGCAAGCAGTTCCACAACGTGGAGACCTCGGAGATCCCGGGTGCCTCGTTCCGTGAGGACTTCATCCACTCGTGCAACACGGCGTTCGTGGCGCTGCGGGGGCGTCTCGCGAACGACGAGATGACCGTGTTCGCGAAGGAGTACTTCGGAATCGGTCCGGAGTGGAAGACGGGTGTGGGCTCGGTGGACGCCGAGGTGCCGGTGCCGGCGAGTGAGACGGAGAAGGCGGCGGCGCTGTTCGGGCAGGGGCGGCTGCGGACGAATCCGCTGGCGATGGCGTCGGTGACGGCTACGGCGGTGTCGGGGACGTTCCACCAGCCGCTGCTGGTGAAGGGGGCGGAGCAGCCGGCGGTGGCGACGAAGCCGCTGCCGGGGGCGGTGGTGAAGCAGTTGCGGTCGCTGATGCGGGACACGGTGACGGACGGGTCGGCGAAGGTGCTGGCTGGGGTGCCCGGCGAGGTGGGGGCGAAGACGGGAACGGCCGAGGTGACGGAGGACGGGAACAACAACGGCTGGCTGGTCGCGTACGACGGCGAGATCGCGGTGGCGTGCGTGGTGGAGGGGGCGGAGAGCGGTTCGGGGTCGGCGGGTCCGGTCCTCCGCGACCTGCTGGCGGAGCTGGCCGGGGGTGGCGCGGCGGGCTGACGGCCGGCGGGGTGTCGGTTGATCCATTTGGGCGGTCCGGCGGCGGCGGGTAGACTGCCGTAGTTGCTCGGCGAGGGAGGCCGTACCCGTACGGATGTACAGGGTCACGGCGGTCCGTTATCGACGCGCTCTTCGTAGCAGGCCATCGCCAGTCGTGGCCGGGTGACCACTTGTTTCGTCACCATCTACGAGGAGTGCAACATGTCCGAGGTCAAGCTCGCCGCCACCGTCCGCTCGGAGTTCGGCAAGGGCGCCTCGCGCCAGCTGCGCCGCGCCTCCCTGGTCCCCACGGTCCTCTACGGCCACGGCACGGACCCGGTCCACATCTCCCTCCCGGCCCACGAGCTCGGTCTGGCGCTGCGTACGCCGAACGTCCTGCTCTCCCTGGACATCAACGGCGCCAACGAGCTGGCGATCCCGAAGGCCGTCCAGCGTGACGCCATCAAGGGCTCGCTCGTGCACGTCGACCTCATCCTCGTGAAGCGCGGCGAGAAGGTCACCGTCGAGATCCCCGTGCAGGCCGAGGGCGAGCTCGCCGCCGGTGGCAACCTGCTGGAGCACGTGCTCAACACCCTCTCCGTCGAGGCCGAGGCCACCCACCTCCCCGAGTCCGTCACGGTCTCCGTGGAGGGCCTGGAGGCCGGCGCCTCCGTCCTCGCCAAGGACATCACCCTCCCGAAGGGCTCCACCCTGGTGACCGACGCCGACGCCGTCGTCCTCCAGGTCCTGGCCGCGCAGGCCGAGGAGCCGTCGGCCGAGGCCGAGGCCACCGAGGGTGCCGAGGCCTGAGCCGTAGGCTCTGCCTGACGTGACGGGGTGACGGGCCGTACGGCCCGTCACCCCGTTTCTCTTGCCCCCGCACGGACGCGCGTACGGATACGCGTACGGATACGCATACGAGGAGACCTGACGCACATGACGGACGACGCCAACGCCCCCTGGCTGATCGTCGGCCTCGGCAACCCGGGGCCCGAGTACGCGGCCAACCGCCACAACATCGGCTTCATGGTCGTGGACCTGCTGGCCGAGCGGATCCGCGGTTCGTTCAAGCGGGCGCAGAAGGCCCAGGCGCAGGTCGTCGAGGGCCGCATGGGTCCCCCCGGGCCTTCGAGCCGCCGGGTGGTCCTCGCGAAGCCGATGTCGTACATGAACCTGTCGGGCGGTCCGGTGACGGCGCTGCGCGACTTCTACAAGGTGCCGACGGCGAACATCGTGGCGATCCACGACGAGCTGGACATCGACTACGCGGTGCTGCGGCTGAAGATCGGCGGCGGCGACAACGGGCACAACGGTCTGAAGTCGATGACGAAGGCGATGGGTCCCGAGTACCACCGGGTGCGGTGCGGGATCGGGCGTCCGCCGGGCCGGATGCAGGTCGCGGACTTCGTCCTGAAGGACTTCTCGTCGACGGAGCGCAAGGACCTCGACTGGTTCGTGGACCGGGCGGCGGACTCGGTGGAGTGCCTGGTCGCGGAGGGCCTGGAGCGGGCCCAGTCCGCGTACAACTCGTAGGGTTCCTGGCGCCGCGAACGTACGACTGTACGATCGCGGGTCATGACGCACGTCCGTAACGCCGCCATGGCCCTGGTCACCCTGCTCCTCGTCGTCGGGGGTGCGTGGGCGTCGTGGGACTCGGCCCAGCACGTCCTGCTCGCCAAGGGCCGTGAGCACGGGACGCTGACGGTGACCGGCTGCACGGAGGAGACGTGCAGCGGTACGTACGCCTCCGAGGACCCGGCGTCGACGCGGCGGACGCTGACGATCGAGGCCTCGGTCGCGGCGGAGAAGGGCGTGACGATCCCGGTGGTGGTGAAGCCGGGCACGGACGAGGGCGTACGGACGGGGTGGGGCGGCGGTCTGCACGCGTGGCTGCCGCTGGGCGGTGCGCTGCTGCTCGCGGCGCCGGTGATCGGCGGCGGGCTGCGGATGACGCGGACGGCGTGGTCGCTCGCGGGGGTGGGCGGGGCGCTTCTCGTCTCCGCATTCTTCGCACTCTGACCGATACCGGAGATACTGCCGAGTCCGGCGCGATCGTTATGAACCTCTGGGTTAAGGATGGCTTAAAGCCACGGATAGGCTGCCTCCGCCACCTCCCACGGCATCCCTCATCCCAGATGGACGACTGCACATGCGACGCTCCCTGATACCTGCCGCCGCGCTTGTCGCGGCCATGGCAGGCTCCCTCGTTCTGGCCCCCGCCGCGCTCGCGTCCGAGGGCCCCAAGCCGCTCCCGCTGCACCAGATCGAGTCCCTGCCGCTGACCGCCGGCGAGTTCGGCGAGAAGGGCGACTGCCCGACCGTTCCGGCCGGCAAGGACGGCTGGCACTTCGTGCTCCCCGGCAGCGGCAAGGGCGACTCCGCCGTCTTCACCAAGCTGACGGTCGAGTTCGAGCCCGGCGGCGAGCAGACCATCACGGTCTTCGGCCCGCCGAGCGACAAGCACGCCTACGCGACCTCCGAGCCGGGCGCGAAGCTCGTCTCCGCCTCGGCCGAGGTCGACGGCACGGTCAAGCAGGGCTGGTTCAACCTGTCCCACACCTGCCCCGCGGGCGTCACCACGACGCCGTCGGGCACGCCGTCGGGCACGCCGTCCGAGACCCCCTCGGAGACCACCCCCGGCACCCCGACCGAGACCCCCTCGGAGACCACCCCGGGTACCCCGACCGAGACCCCCTCGGAGACCACCCCGGGCACCCCGACCGAGAGCGTCTCCCCGACGGGCACCCCTGGCGCCTCCGAGACCCCGGGCTCCTCCGAGACCCCGGGCGGCACGGAGTCCCCGTCGGCCACCACCCCGGCCGGCGAGACCGCCGGTACCGGCACCGGTGGCACCGACACCAAGGGTGAGGGCGACCTCGCCGAGACCGGTTCCAGCGCCCCCGTCGGCGTCCTCGCCGCCGTCGCCGTGGCCCTCGCGGGTGCCGGCGCGTTCCTGGTGAGCCGTCGCCGCAAGGCGCAGCAGCACTGACGTACACGTAGCCCGTACATGACGGTGCCCCCGCCGGAGTCCGAGGATTCCGACGGGGGCACCGTCATGAGCGGGGGGGGGTGGATCAGCCGGTGTTGCGCAGGCCCGCCGCGACACCGTTCACCGTGAGGAGCAGGGCCCGTGCGAGCAGCGGGTCCGGGTCCGCGCCGCGCTCGGCGTCCGCGCGCTGGCGGGCGAGGAGGGCGACCTGGAGGTAGGAGATCGGGTCCAGGTAGGCGTCGCGGATGGCGAAGGTCTGCTGGAGGACCGGGTTGGAGTCGAGCAGCGTCTCGCCGCCGGTGACCTTGAGGACCTCGGCGACCGTCAGCGCGTGCTCGGCCTCGATGGTGTCGAAGACGTGCTTCAGCTCGTCGGGGACCAGGGTGTCGACGTAGTGGCGGGCGATCCGCAGGTCCGTCTTCGCGAGCGTCATCTCGACGTTGGCGAGGAAGTTCCGGAAGAAGTGCCAGTTCCCGTACATCTCGCCGAGGACCGCGTCGAGACCGGCCTCGCGCAGGGCCTTGAGGCCCGAGCCGACGCCGAACCAGCCGGGGACGATCTGCCGGGACTGCGTCCAGCCGAAGACCCACGGGATGGCGCGCAGTCCGTCGAGACCGGCACCCGAGTCGGGGCGGCGCGACGGGCGGGAGCCCAGGTGGAGGTCGGCGAGCTGGTCGACCGGGGTGGCCGCGAAGAAGTACGAGGGCAGGTCCGGGTCCTCGACGAGCTTGCGGTACGCGGTGTGCGCGGCGTCCGAGACGGTGTCCATGGCCGCGTCCCAGCGGGCGAGGGCCTCGTCGGACTGGCGCGGGGAGGTGTGCAGCGCGGAGGCCTGGAGGGTGGCGGCCACCGTCAGTTCCAGGTTCTCCCGCGCCAGGGACGGGATCAGGTACTTGTCGGAGATGACCTCGCCCTGCTCGGTCACCTTGATCTCGCCCTCCAGGGTGCCCCAGGGCTGCGCGAGGATCGCGGTGTGCGAGGGGCCGCCGCCGCGGCCGACGGTGCCGCCGCGGCCGTGGAAGAGGCGCAGGCGCACGCCGTAGCGGTGGGCGACGTCGCGGAGGCGACGCTGAGCGCGGTGGATCTCCCACTGGCTCGTGGTGATGCCGCCGAACTTCGACGAGTCCGAGTAGCCGAGCATGACCTCCTGGACGTCGCCGCGGAGCGAGACGAGGCGCCGGTAGGAGGGGTCGGCCAGCATGTCGTTGAGGATGACGTCGGCGGCCTTGAGCTCGTCGGTGGTCTCCAGGAGCGGCACGATGCCGATCTTGGCCCAGCCGGCGTGCAGGTCGATCAGGCCGGCCTCGCGGGCGAGGACGGCCGCGGCGAAGACGTCGTCGGCGCCCTGGCACATCGAGATGATGTACGACTCGATGACCTCGGGGCCGAAGCGCTCGAAGGCCTGCTTGATGGTGTGGAAGACGCCGAGGGTCTTCTCGCCCGCGGCGTCCAGCGGGGCCGGGGTCGGGGCGAGCGGGCGGCGCGAGCGCAGCTCCTTGGCGAGCAGCTTCTGCCGGTAGTCGCGGGGCATGTCCGCGTACCGCCAGGACTCCTCGCCGAGGCGGTCGAAGAGCTGGCCGAGGGCGTGGTGGTGCGCGTCGGCGTGCTCGCGGACGTCCATGGTGGCGAGCTGGAGGCCGAAGGCCGAGAGGGTGCGGATGGTGCGGTCCATCCGGCCGTCGGCGAAGAGGCCGCCGCGGTGCTCGCGCAGCGAGGTCTGGATCAGGGTGAGGTCGTGGATCAGCTCGGCGGTGCCGAGGTAGTCGCGGCCGTCCTGGTGCGGGGTGCCGGTGGCGAGGCGCTCGCGGGTGTTGACGAGCTTCTGCCGGATGCAGGTCGCCTTGAGGCGGTACGGCTCCTCGGCGTTGAGGCGCTTGTAGCGGGGGCTGATCTCCGGGAGGAGCTCCAGGTCGCGCTGGAGGGAGTCCAGGAGTTCCTGGGTGGCTCCGGTGTAGCGGATGGAGTTGGAGAGCAGTCCGCGCAGGTAGTCGACGAGTTCGAGGGCGTCGGTGATGCCGTGCTCGTGCTGGAGGATCAGGACGTCCCAGGTCACCTGCGGGGTGACGTTGGGGTTGCCGTCGCGGTCGCCGCCGATCCAGGTGCCGAAGGTCAGCGGGCGCGTCCCGGCGGGCAGTTCGACGCCGACGCGCTCCAGCTCGGCGGCGAGGTCCTCCAGGACGTCGCCGACGGCGTTGGCGTGCAGCTCGTCGAGGTAGTAGATGGCGTTGCGCGCCTCGTCGGCGGGCTCGGGGCGGACGACCCGGAGCTCGTCGGTCTGCCAGATGAGGTCGATGTTCTCGGCGAGTCGCAGGTCGTGGCGGCGCCGGTCGGCCTCGATGACCGGGGTCTCCAGGAGGGCGGCGATCCGGCGCAGCTTGTTGAGTACGGAGCGGCGGGCGGCCTCGGTGGGGTGCGCGGTGAAGACGGGGCGCACGTTGAGGTTCTTGACCGTCTCGCGGACGTGCTCGGGGTCGCCGTCCTTGAGCATGTCGGCGGTGCGGGCGAGGAGGCCGCCCTCGGCGGCGCGCTTCTCGCGCATCTCGCGGCCGCGGTGGACCTGCTCGGTGACGTTCGCCAGGTGGAAGTAGGTGGAGAAGGCGCGCACCAGCTTGGCTGCGGTCTCCAGCTCGACGCCCTGGAGCAGCTCGGCGGCGGCCTCGCCGTCCTCGCGGGTGAGGCGGCGGACCTTCTCGACGAGGTCGAGGAGCTCGTGGCCTTCCTGGCGGACGAGGGTCTCGCCGAGGAGATCGCCCAGTCGGCGGATGTCGGCTCGCAGCTCGGTGCTGGCGGTGGGGGTCTGGTCGGCACTGCTCACAGGTGCGGCTCCTTGCAGTGTTTGAGCACGTCTGGAGGGGTACTGGAGGCTTGCGGACCGCGCTGTCCGACGCACCCAGGATAGGTGTCCGCCGGGGCGGCGTGGCCAACGCCCCTCTCGTGCCCTCTTGCCGCGCGTCACGGCGCTGCCATACTTACGACGCCGTAGGTTACGGAAGCGTAGCCACGGCCTGGTTTTCCGCTCTTTCACCCTCACCCTCATCCCCAGGGGACACCCATGACCACTAGCCCCGAGGTGACCTCGGCGCCCGAGGCACCCGAGGCGCCCGTCGGCGCCACGGCCCTGCCCTCCGCCACGCTGGGCGGTGACAGCAAGGGATCGGCCGAGCAGATCGCCCTGGCGCTGTTCATCACCGTGCCGTTCGTGGCGCTGCTCGCGGCGGTGCCGCTGGCCTGGGGCTGGGGGGTGAGCTGGCTGGATCTCGGGCTGATGGTGGCGATGTACTACATCGGCTGCCACGGGATCACGATCGGTTTCCACCGCTACTTCACGCACGGTTCCTTCAAGGCGAAGCGGCCGCTGCGGATCGCGCTGGCGGTCATGGGCTCGCTGGCCGTGGAGGGTCCGCTCGTGCGCTGGGTGGCGGACCACCGCAAGCACCACAAGTTCTCGGACGCGGAGGGCGACCCGCACTCGCCGTGGCGCTTCGGGGAGACGGTCCCGGCCCTGATGAAGGGCCTGTGGTGGGCGCACATCGGCTGGATGTTCGACGAGGAGCGGACGCCGCAGCACAAGTACGCCCCCGATCTGATCAAGGACCCGGCGATCCGGGCGATCTCGCGCCAGTTCCTCTCCTTCACGATCCTGTCGCTGGCGATCCCGCCGCTGGTGGGCGGTCTGGTGACGATGTCGTGGTGGGGCGCGTTCACCGCGTTCTTCTGGGGCTCGCTGGTCCGGGTGGCGCTGCTGCACCACGTGACCTGGTCGATCAACTCGATCTGCCACGCGGTGGGCAAGCGTCCCTTCAAGTCGCGTGACCGCTCGGGCAACGTGTGGTGGCTGGCGGTGCTGTCCTGCGGCGAGTCCTGGCACAACCTGCACCACGCGGACCCGACCTCGGCCCGGCACGGGGTGCTGCGCGGCCAGGTCGACTCCAGCGCGCGGCTGATCCGCTGGTTCGAGCTGGCGGGCTGGGCGTCGGACGTGCGCTGGCCGGCGAAGGAACGCGTCGAAGCCCGGCGGCAGAACCCGTCCGCAGAAGCGGCATGATGGAAGACGTGGCGATCGACGGCAGTACCAGTGGCACCGGCGGCACCGACAGTGCCGGCGGCGGTAGCGGTGGCGAGCAGAAGCCCCGGCGTGGCCGCCGGGTGCGGATGACGGGCGCGGAGCGCCGGGAGCAGCTCCTCGACATCGGCCGCACGCTGTTCGCCGAGAAGGGCTTCGAGGGCACGTCGGTGGAGGAGATCGCGGCGAAGGCCGGGGTCTCCAAGCCGGTGGTGTACGAGCACTTCGGCGGCAAGGAGGGGCTGTACGCGGTCGTCGTCGACCGGGAGATGCGGCAGCTCCTGGACGGGGTGACGGGCGCGCTGACCGCGGGCCATCCGCGGGAGCTCCTGGAGCAGGCGGCGTTCGCGCTGCTCGACTACATCGAGAACTACACGGACGGTTTCCGGATCCTGGTGCGGGATTCGCCGGTGGCGCAGTCGACGGGCACGTTCGCCTCGCTGATCAGCGACATCGCCACGCAGGTCGAGGACATCCTCGGGATGGAGTTCAAGAACCGCGGCTTCGACCCGAAGCTGGCCCCGCTGTACGCGCAGGCGCTGGTGGGCAGTGTGGCGCTGACGGGCCAGTGGTGGCTGGACGTACGGAAGCCGGACAAGGCGGAGGTCGCGGCGCACCTGGTGAACCTGGCGTGGCACGGACTTGACGGTCTGGAGCAGAAGCCGCGGTTGATAGGGCATCGCAAGAACTGACCGGATCGTCCGGGTACATCCCGCCGAACAGGCGGACCGGACGGTCTGATTTCGAATGCGTTCAGTAAAGCTCTGGCGCGACATCCCCCCGTGGGTAGAATCCATTTCAACATCCAGGGGGGTGTTCCGACCGTCGGGCGAGGCCGTCTCCGCGTGCTCGCCTGAACAGGCGCTTGGCCTGCGCTGACACCGTTCGACGCTGCTCGAGCCCCCCAACCCGGTTCAGTCGAACCTCTGATCCCTGGGGGGGATCTCCTTGCGTTTCCGTAACTCCAAGCGCGCGGGCCGCATCGCCGCCTGCACCGCACTCGCCCTCTCCGCCGGCATGATCCTGGCGGGCCCTGCCTCGGCGGACGAGCCGGCGCCGACGCCGGCGGCCAAGCAGGTGGAGCGTTCCTTCGCGCCGCCTCAGCTGACGCACCCCAAGCAGGGCACGACCCGCGCGGGCGCGGCCGCCGCCGGGACCGCGTCCTCGCTGCCGCTCTCCGACCTGGACGGCGACGGCGCCGACGACCTCATCTACCGTGCCATCGACGGCGAGCTCTACTCGACCGCGCCGCTGGCGGAGGAGGAGTTCTTCGATCTCTACCGCTTCGAGGACGTCGCGACGGAGATCATCCCGATCGGCAACCAGGGCGGCGACACGGCCGAGCCCGAGGTGCTCGTCCTCTCCGAGAACGGCACGCTGAAGCTGTACACCGACGTCGGCCCGACCGGCACGCCGTACGAGAGCACGGTGGGCGGCGGCTGGCAGGTCTACAACAAGATCGTGTCGCCCGGTGACGTGAACAACGACGGTCGCGCCGACGTGGTCGCCCGTGCCAAGGACGGCCGGCTCTACCTGTACCTGGCCACCGGCGACCTGGACCGTCCGCTCGGCGGCCGGATCAGCGTCGGCGGCGGCTGGAACGCCTACGACCAGCTCGTCGGCGCCGGCGACGTGACCGGCGACGGCCGCGCCGACCTGTACGGCCGCGACCGCTCCGGCAGCCTCTTCTTCTACTCCGGCACGGGCAGCACGGCCGCTCCGTTCGCCGGCAAGAAGCTGATCGGCGGCGGCTGGGGCGCGTACAACCAGATCACCAACTTCGGCCAGGGCGTTCTCCTCGCCCGGACCAACGACGGCACCTTCTACACCTACGTCACCAGCTCCAACGGCACCCTCGCCGGGCGCCAGCAGCTCGGCAACCCGGGCGACGGCCTCGGCATCGTCCAGTTCTCCGGCGGCGGCGGCAACCCGTACACGGGCAAGGACACCCTCGTCGGGCGGACCGGCGCCGGCACGCTCAAGGGGTACTTCGCCGACACGACCGGCAAGCTGATCGCGGCCGGTGACCTGAGCGACCCGGGCGAGTACGCGGACAGCAGCTTCACGAACACGTCCTCGTTCAACTCGGACAGCTACTCCGACATCGCCGACGTCTGGAGCGACGGCAGCCTCTGGATCGACTACAGCCCCATCGGCAGCGGCTGGGGCGTCTACAACGCCCTCGTCGGCCCCGGTGACCTGAGCGGCGACGGCAAGGCCGACCTGCTCGCCCGCGACCGCTCCGGCGTCCTCTACCTGTACCGCGGCAACGGCAAGGGCGACGCCTTCGCGACCCGGATCCGGGTCGGCGGCGGCTGGGGCGGCTTCAACAAGCTCCTCGGCGCGGGCGACTACACCGGCGACGGCCGGGCCGACCTGCTGGCCCGCACCACCGGCGGCGAGCTGTTCCTCTACCCGGGCAGCGGCAACGCCAACACGCCCTTCACGACGCGCATCAGCGTCGGCCTCGGCTGGAACACGTACAAGCACCTCACCGCCCCCGGCGACCTGAACGCCGACGGCAAGGCCGACATCCTCGGTGTGACCTCGGCCGGTGACCTCTACCGGTACCTGAACACCACCCCGGGCAAGTTCGCCGGCCGTTCCAAGATCGGCAACGGCTACGGCATCTACAACTCGATGTCCTGACGCCCCCGGGCCTCTTTCCCCTTCTCCTGATCCCACCTTCCCAGGGAGACCTTTGCGTTCCGCATTCCTCGGGCGTACCCGCGCCCGCCGTGTGACCACCTGCACCGCGCTCGCCCTCTCCGCCGGCATGCTCCTCGCCTCGCCGGCCGTGGCCGAGAACGGCCCCCGTCCCGTCCCGGAGCACCCGCAGAGCGGTGGCACCGCGTTCACGAAGCTGGACATGACGCAGCCGGCGGTCGAGACGGGCTCGGCCCGCATCGCCGCCGCGACGGCGGCCGTGAAGCCGCGCTTCGACGTGAACGGCGACGGCTGGCCCGATCTGGTCTACCGCGGCCAGAACGGCCGGACGTTCACGTCCGCCGCGAGCAGCGAGTTCGAGACCTCCGAGGCGCTCCTCGACCTCGACCTCGTTCCGCTCGGCGACCAGGACGGCTCGGGCCGCCCCGAGCTCCTCACCGTCGGCAAGGAGGGCGTCGTCCGGCTGTACACCCACGCGACCACCGCCTCCGCCTCGTACGCGTGGGCGGGCAAGGGCTGGAACATCTACAACAAGGTGTTCTCGCCCGGCGACATCAACGGCGACGGCAAGGCCGACGTGCTCGCCCGCCAGCACAACGGCGACCTCTACTACTACCGCTGGACCGGCGGCAGTACGCCCTTCGCCTCCCGGGTGAAGGTCGGTCACAACTGGGGCATCTACGACCAGGTCGTCGGCATCGGCGACAACAGCGGCGACGGCCGCGGCGACATCGTCGCCCGGGCCACCGACGGCCGGCTGTTCTTCTACGGCTCCACCGGCAACCCGGCCGCGCCCTTCAAGGCCCCCAAGCTGCTCGGCCAGGGCTGGAACACGTACAACCAGATCATCGCCGCCGACGACCGCAACCACGACGGCCGCGCCGACCTGCTCGCCCGCGACCACAACGGCGCCATCCACGCCTACAGCGGCCTCGGCAACGGCACGTACACGGCCCCGGTAAAGCTCAACGGCGGCTGGACCCACGCGGACCAGTTCGGCGCGGCGGGCAACATCCCGACCGCCGGCCGGAGCGGGTTCCTCGCCCGCGACAAGGCCTCGACGCTCTTCTGGTACGGCGACACGAACACCGGCAAGCTCACCGCCCGCGGGCAGTGGGGCGTTACCAACGGCTGGGAGGGCGCGAACATCGTGTACGCCTCCGCCCTGGACGCGGGCGCCTTCGCCGACCTCCTGGAGGTCTACCAAGGCCACCTGTACAACAACGGTGAGACCGACCTCGGCGGCGGCTGGCAGATCTACAACCAGATCGTCGGCCCCGGCGACCTGACCGGCGACGGCAAGGCCGACCTGGTCGCCCGGGACCGTTCCGGCGTCCTCTACCTGTACCCCGGCAACGGCAACGGCACAGCCGTGGCCTCCCGTATCCGCGTCGGTGACGGCTGGAGCGCCTACAACCGCATCCTCGGTGCGGGCGACTTCTCGGGCGACGGCCGTACGGACCTGCTGGCCCGCGACGGCTCCGGCACCCTGTGGCTGTACAAGGGCACGGGCTCCAAGACCGCCCCCTTCGCCAAGCGCGTGAGCCTCGGCGGTGGCTGGGGCACGTACAACAAGCTGGCGACGCCGGGCGACCTGAACGGCGACGGCAAGGCCGACCTGGTCGCGGTCAACGCGGCGGGCGATCTGTACCGCTACCTGGGTACGGGCAAGGCCACGCTCACCCCCCGGGTGAACATCGGCCACGGCTTCCAGACCTACGCCGACCTGTACTAGAAAACGCTCACGGGCGCCCCGCACCGGTTCTCCGGTGCGGGGCGCCCGTGCTTAAGCGTCCGTGCGTCGAGGCGCTCACGCCGGCTTGTGCGCGACGGCGAAGACGCGGCGGAACGGGAAGACCGTGCCGTGCGGGCCCGGCGGGTAGGCCTGGCGGAGGCGGGTGCGGTACTGCGCGACGAACGCGTCGATCGCCTCGTGGTCGTCGCCCAGGGTCGTGAGGACGGGCCGCAGCGCCGTGCCCATCACCCAGTCGAGGACGGGGTCCTCGCCCTGGAGGAGCCGGCAGTAGGTCGTCTCCCAGACCTCGGTCTCGCAGCCGAGGTCGCTGAGCCGGGTGAGGTACTCGGCCGCGTCGAGGATGTGGACGAAGCGGCGGCCCTGGTCGCCGAGGCGGTCCCGCCACTCGGGGGTGTCGCAGAGCTCGCCGATGAGGGCGTGGCTGGGCGCGGTGAAGTTGCCGGGGACCTGGAAGGCGAGGGTGCCGCCGGGGCGGAGCCCGTCGATCCACGCGGCGAAGGACTCGGGGTGGTTCGGCACCCACTGGAGGGCCGCGTTGGAGACGATCAGGTCGTACGGCTCGTCGGGCGTCCAGTGCGCGGCGTCGGCGGGCCGGAAGTCGAGCCAGCCGCCGCCCCGGGTGGTGCCGGACCAGTCCTTCTCGGCGCGCTCCAGCATGTCGGGTGAGAGGTCGAAGCCGGTGATGTGGGCGTCGGCCCAGTGGTCGGCGAGGAGCGCCGTCACGTTTCCCGGGCCGCAGCCGAGGTCGGCGATGCGGGCGGGCCGGCCCTGGGCCGGCAGGCGCGGTATTCGGGCGAGCAGGTCGAGGAAGGGACGGGTGCGGTGGCCGGAGTGGCGGAGGTACTGCTGCGGATCCCAGGTTGGCGCGGCGGATTCCACGGAATGCATGTTCGAAGCCCCCTTGCTGGAACGAGTTGCCGAAGCGGAACGGTGTTCCGGCCCGGTCTCTTCCCCACACTCCGGGGAAATATATCTCGTAATCAAGATTCTTGAGATCGAGAAACTCGAACACAAGAGACTTTATGTCAACAGACCCTCTACACTGATCGTCATGGAGGACGAGGTCGACCGACTGGTCGCAGCATGGCGCCGCGAGCGCCCCGACCTCGACGTGGAACCGCTCGAGGTGCTCAGCCGCGTCTCGCGGCTCGCCCGGCACCTCGACCGCGCCCGTCGGCTCGCCTTCTCCGAGCACCAGCTGGAGCCCTGGGAGTTCGACGTCCTCACCTCGCTCCGCCGGGCCGGCGCTCCCTACCAGCTCTCTCCCGGCCAGCTCCTGACGCAGACTCTGGTCACCTCCGGCACCATGACCAACCGCATCGACCGGCTCACCAAGAAGGGCCTGGTCGAGCGGCTCCCCGACCCCAGCGACCGGCGCGGAGTCCTCGTCCGGCTCACCCCCGAGGGCCGCGACCGCGCCGACGAGGCGCTCGCCGGGCTCCTCGCCCAGGAGCGCGCCATCCTCGCGCAGCTCTCCCGCGCCCAGCGCGGCGAACTGGCCGCGCTGCTACGCCGGCTGACCGCCCCGTTCGACAACGTCCCCGGCTAGCGCCTGAGCGGGCGGGCCGTCCGCTTCCAGCGCCGCCGGGCCGACGCCCGCGCGGCGGGCCAGCGCCACCGCCGCGAGGGTCGAGTGGACGCCCAGCTTCCCCAGCACGTTCTGCATGTGCGTACGGACGGTGTGCGGGGAGAGGAAGAGCCGCTCGGCGACCGCCTTGCGGCCCAGGCCCGCGACCATGCAGCGCAGCACCTCCCGCTCGCGCGGGGTCAGCGCCTCCACGAGCCGCTCGCTGTCCGTCCGGTGCTTGCGGGCCGCCGTGAGCTCCCGCAGGACGCCCGTGAGCAGCGCGGGCGGCAGATGCGTCTCGTCCCGCAGCACCCCGCGCACCACCGCCAGGAGGCGCTGGAGCGAGCAGTCCTTCGCCACCCACCCGGAGGCCCCGGCCTGGAGCGCGAGCGCCGCCCTGCGCGGGTCGTCCTTCTCGGCGAGGACGACGGTACGGACGGCGGGCTGGGCCCTGCGCACCCCCGCGACCAGGGAGATCCCGTCGACGGCGGGCTCCGCCTGGTCCGGCACCGCGCGCGCCGCCGCGGCCCCGGTGGTCCCCGCTCCCAACTCGGCGTCGACGAGCAGCACGTCGAAGCGCCGCCCCTCCGCGATCGCGCGGTCCAGGCAGCGCAAGGCGGCCGGGCCGCTGCCCGCGGCGGAGACGTCGACGTCGGGCTCCGCCGCGAGAGCGGCGGCCAGCGACTCGGCGAAGATGCGGTGGTCGTCCACCACCAGGACCCGGATACGTGCCACGGACACCCCCAAGTGTCGAGGAACGGACCGGCGCGGGCACGGCGCCGGAGGCGGGTCCGCCGGTCGCGCGGCCGCCGCCGTGCGTTGACTGTTACCCCCGCTTGTGGCGCCGTACCCGGCAGGTCTCGACCCCTGAACAGCACCGGCCCCCACCGGCGCTGCCCCTCAGGTTAGGGGCGGGGCGTCGCGGCGGGGGCCGTTTGGCGGAACTGTCCGAAGTCGTACGTACGGTTGACCGGGTTCAGATCCTGCGCGCGCCCTCCGCGGGCACGGCGGGGAAGACCCCGGGGGCCGCGTACCCGGCCTCGGCGAAGGCCTTCCCGACGGCGGCGGTGACCGCCTCCGCCCGGTCGGTCTCGACCAGGACGACGGCCGAGCCGCCGAAGCCGCCGCCGGTCATACGGGCGCCGAGCGCCCCGGCCGCGTTCGCCGCCTCGACCACGAGGTCCAGCTCGGGGCAGGAGACCCGCAGATCGTCCCGGAGGGAGGCGTGGCCCTCGGTGAGGACCGGGCCGACGGCCCGGGTGTCCCCGGCGTCGAGCAGCGCGATCACGCGCTCGACCCGGGCGTTGTCCGTGACGACGTGCCGGACATAGCGCAGAACCGTCTCGTCGCTCAGGAGTGCGAGGGATTCGGGTAGGTGCGCGGCGCTCACGTCGCGCAGGGCCCGCACGCCGAGCGCCCGCGCACCCGCTTCACAACCGGCGCGCCGCTCCGCGTACGCGCCGTCCCCGAGCGCGTGCTTCACGCGGGTGTCGACGACGAGCAGCCGGAGCCCCTCGCCCGCCAGGTCGAAGGGGACCTGACGGTACGAGAGGTCACGGGTGTCCAGATGGAGGGCATGGCCCTCCTCGGCGCACGCGGAGGCCATCTGGTCCATGACCCCGCAGGGGACGCCGACGAAGGCGTTCTCCGCGCGCTGGGCGAGCCGCGCGATGTCGGGCCGGGAGAGCCCGAGGCCGAAGAGGTCGTTCAGGGCGAGCGCGGTGACGACCTCCAGGGCCGCCGAGGAGGAGAGCCCCGCGCCCGTCGGGACGGTCGAGGCGAGGTGGATGTCGGCCCCCGTCACCGGGTGGCCGGCCTCCCGCAGCGCCCAGACGACACCGGCCGGGTAGGCCGCCCAGCCGCCGCCGGAGAGCGGCTCCAGGGCGTCGGTCTCCAGCTGCACGATCCCGCCGTCGATGTCGGCGGAGTGCAGGCGCAGGATCCCGTCGTCGCGGCGGGAGACGGCGGCGACGGCGGTGTGCGGCAGCGCGAGCGGCAGCACGAAGCCGTCGTTGAAGTCGGTGTACTCACCGATGAGGTTGACCCGCCCGGGGGCGGCCCACACCCCGTCGGGGGCGGCGCCGTACAGCGCCTCGAAGCCGGCGGCGACACTCGTCGACGTCATGGCCGGACCCCCTCGGCGCGAAGGCGTGCGAAGGCCCAGGCGTCGGCGACCACGTCCGCCAGGTCCGGGCGGGACGGCGTCCAGCCGAGCCGCTCGCGGGCGGCCTCGGCGGAGGCGACCAGGGCGGCCGGGTCGCCGGGGCGGCGGGCGGCGGTGATCTCCGGGATCGGGTGGCCGGTGACCTTCCGTACGGTCTCGACGACCTCGCGGACGGAGAAGCCGTTGCCGTTGCCGAGGTTGCAGACCAGGTGCTCCCCCGCCGGCACGGTGTCCGCCGTCATCGCGTCGAGGGCGAGGACGTGGGCCTCGGCGAGGTCGGCGACGTGGATGTAGTCGCGGACGCAGGTGCCGTCCGGGGTCGGGTAGTCCTCGCCGTACACGGAGATGGCCTCGCGCTCGCCCAGGGCGACCTGGAGGACAAGCGGGATCAGGTGCGACTCGGGCGCGTGGCGCTCGCCGAGCGAGCCGTACGCCCCGGCCACGTTGAAGTAGCGCAGCGAGACGGCGGCCAGGCCGTGCGCGGCGCACTCCCCGCCGATCATGTGGTCGACGGCCAGCTTGCTCGCGCCGTACGGGCTGGTGGGCGCGGTCGGCGCGGACTCGGTGATCGGCACGGACTCCGGCTCGCCGTAGGTCGCGGCGGTGGAGGAGAAGACGAGCCGGCGCACCCCGGCCGCGCGCATGGCGGCGAGGAGGGCCATGGTGCCGCCGACGTTGTTCTCCCAGTACTTCTCGGGCTTGGCGACGGACTCGCCGACCTGCGAGAAGGCGGCGAAGTGCAGGACGCCGTCGTAACCGGAGTCCAGCCACCGTGCGGCGTCCTGGATGCGGCCCTCGATGAACTCGGCGCCGTCCGGGACGCCTTCGGCGAAACCGGTGGAGAGGTCGTCGAGGACGGTGACCCGGTGGCCCCGCTCCAGGAGGTGGGCGGCGACGACGCTGCCCACGTACCCGGCCCCTCCCGTCACCAGGTACTTCTTCGCGGTCGTGGTCATGCGGTGGCCACCTCTCGGATGCGTCGGGCCGCGTCCTCCGGCCGTACGTCGTTCATGAACGCGCCCATGCCGGACTCGGTGCCCGCGAGGAACTTCAGCTTGCCAGAGGCCCGTCGGACGGTGAAAAGCTCCAGGTGCAGTCCGAAGTCCTCGCGCCGCTCGTCCGTGAAGGGCGCCTGGTGCCAGGCGGCGATGTAGGGCGTCGGCGGCTCGTCCGGGCCGAAGAGCCGGTCGAAGCGCCTCAAGAGTTCCAGGTAGACCTGTGCGAACTCTGTGCGGGCGGCCTCGTCGAGGGCGAGCAGGTCGGGCACCCGGTGCTTGGGGTACAGGTGGACCTCGTACGGCCAGTGGGCGGCGTACGGCACGAAGGCGATCCAGTGCGCGGTCTCCAGGACCACGCGCTCGCCGTCGGCCCGCTCCCGGGCGACGACGTCGTCGAAGAGGTTCCGTCCGGTCGCGGCGCGGTGCTCGTCGAGACGGCTCCGCATCCGGGCCGTGCGGGGCGTGACGTACGGGAAGGCGTAGATCTGGCCGTGCGAGTGGGGCAGGGTGACGCCGATCTCCTGGCCGCGGTTCTCGAAGCAGTAGACCTGCTCGACGCCGGGCAGCGCGGAGAGTGCGGCGGTCCGGTCGGTCCAGGCGTCGAGGACGAGCCGGGCCCGCTCCTCGGTGAGGCCGGCGAAGGAGGCGGTGTGCTCGTCGGTGAAGCAGACGACCTCGCAGCGGCCGACGCCGCCGGAGAGGGACGGGAAGCGGTTCTCGAAGACCACCACCTCGTAGTCCGCGACGGGGATCTCGCTCTCGTGGCCGTCCCGGCCGCCGGGGCAGAGGGGGCAGGCGTCGGCCGGCGGCTGGTAGGTGCGGGCCTGCCGGTGCGAGGCGACGGCGACGGGGTCGCCGGTGAGCTCGTCGTACCGGATCTCGGAGCGGGAGACGACGGGGGTGAGGGGGCGCGGGTCGACGGCGTCGCGGACGGCGTCGTCGCGCGAGTCGTAGTAGATGAGCTCGCGCCCGTCGGCGAGCGTGGTGACGGTCTTCTTCACGGGGGTGCCCTCCGGGCGGGATCAAACAGAACCACGCACAAAGAATCACATTCAAACATCACCGTCAATGGCGAAGCTCCACCGCCCGCTCACACGGACGGACGGACATCTGACCGAAGGATTACGAGAACGTGCCGCGCTGCGTCGGCACCGCCCGGTCGAGGAGCCCCGTGCGCGCCGCGAGCGCCGCCGCCTCCAGGCGCGAGCCCACGCCCAGCTTCATCAGGACCCGCTGCACATGCGTCCGCGCCGTGCTCGGCGCGATCCGCATCCCCGCCGCGATCAGCCGGGTGTCCTCCCCCTCCGCGACCCGGACGAGGACCTCCACCTCCCGCTGCGTGAGCAGCCGCAGCAGTCGCTGCCCCTCGTCGTCCTGCCGCACCGCCGGGTTGAGCAGCTCCGCGAAGGCCGCCTGCAACAGCTGCGGCGCCACCGCCGTCTCCCCCGCCCGGACCTTCACGAGCGCGCGCTCCACGCCCTCGATGCGCTCGTCGTGCCGGACGTACCCCGAGGCCCCGGCCGCGAAGGCCGCCGCGATCCCGCGCGGCGACGGCACGGGACCGAGCACCACCACGGCCACCTGCGGCCGCTCCCGCTTGATCCGGACGACCACGTCGAAGGCGCCCGGTTCGGCGGGGGCCGCGGTGCCCAGCAGGCACACCTCCGGCGCCCTGCTCACCACGAGCTCCGCCGCACCCGCCACCGGCGCCGCCGCCGCGAGCACCCGGTGCCCGCGCAGCTTCAGCGCCGAGGCCAGCGCCTCGGCGAGCAGTCGGTGGTCGTCGACCACCACGAGGCGTACGCCCATCCCGGTCATCCCCCATCCTCCGGGCCCGCCGTCACCCGGCACGGCCCGCTCGACCTCGAATTCCTCACCAGCCCGCGCACCACGCAAACGGCCCGGCGCATCGGGGTGAACCGATGCGCCGGGCCGCGCGAGTCTCCACGGACGCCCGTACGGCGTTCCGTACGGCGTCGGCGGGTTCAGCGGGTGCTGTACGACACCGCCAGAGGTTCCTTGTCGTCCGGCGATGCCGACGCCCGCGGCTTGGAGAGCATCATGGCGGACATGAACACCCTTCCGTCGCGGTACAGGATCTCCGAGTAGTCCGGCGAGAAGGAGTTCTCGATGTCGTTGACCGTGGCGTCCGCCGGGTTCTCCAGGAGAAGCGTCTCCTTCATGGTGACGCCGTCGAGGGAGACGATCCGCCCGCCCTTGTCGTAGGGCGGGGCCTTGTAGGCGATGAGACTGCCGCCGTCCATGCGGAGCGGGACGAGCGTGTACTTGTCGCCCGCGTCCGCCTTCTCCGGCGCCGTCTGACCGGTGGCCAGGTCGAAGGCGATGACCTCGTTGGTCTCGTCGCCGTACTCCCCGGTGGAGCCCTCGTGCTCCTCGGTCGGCACGTACAGCCGGCCGTTGCCGACGAGGACCTTGGTGCAGGACTCGACCTTCGTCGAGCGGCAGCGGCCCGCGTACTGGTCGGCGTCCGCCGTGATCTTCGCCTTCAGCTTGCCGGTCTTCTCGTCGAGGGAGAAGAAGTCCGAGATGCCGCTGCCGTCACCGGCGCTGTCGCCGACGTCGGCCGCGACGACCAGCGGCTTGGTGGAGACGATCGACGCGTACTTCACGCCCGTGGGCATCTTGTACTGCGAGAGCGGCGCGCCCGTCGTCGGGTTGAGGTTCTGGATCAGCACGTACTGGGTGTCGTACGGGCCGCACTTGCGGACCGCGACGAGGCCCTCGCCGCCGCCGTACCCCAGGTCGAAGCAGTCCTCGTCGTTGGCCTGCGGCTTCCAGCGCGGGTTGCCGTTGGCGATGTCGAAGGCGGCGCCTCCGTCGTTGCCGCCGGCCGCGACCGTCTTGCCGCTGACCGTGACCTCGCTGAACCGGGCCTTCTGGTCGCCGGCGGAACCACCGGTGACCGAGGTGGACCAGAGCAGCTTGCCCGTGTTCAGGTCGACCACGCCGACCTCGGTGCACTGCTGGTAGTAGCGCGGCGGGACCCGCTTGGTGGCCTCGAAGAGGATCGGCAGCTTGTTGTCGGCGGTCACGTGACGCGAGACGCCGCAGATCTGGCCGGTCAGCGGCAGCGTCCAGACGGGCGTGCCCTTGGCGAGGTCGTAGCCGGCGAGCGAGTTCACGCCCGTCTTCACGTACGCCTTGTCGGTGACCCAGGAGCCGGAGACGTCGGTGACGTCCGGGACCCCGGGCTTGGGCAGCTGGAAGGTGAGCTTCGCCTGGGTCTCGGCCGGCGCCTTCTCGCTGCCGCCCCCGCCCGTCCCCTTCGACTCGCCGTTGCCGCCGTCGCTACCGGAGCCGCCCTGCGACGTGCCCTGCGAGGTGCCGGCCGAGGTCTTGGCCTCGTCGTCCTTGCCGCCGCCGCTCTCGGAGTTGGCGTACCAGATGCCGGCGCCGACGATCAGGACGACGGCGACGGCCGCCGCGATCACGATCTGGAGCTGCGCCGACAGCTTCTTGCCGCCGGGCGCCGCGGCCGGGATCGGGGCGGTCTGCGGGTAGCCGGTCTGCGGGTGACCGCCGTAGGGCTGCTGCGGCTGCGCCGGGTAGCCGTACGGCGGCTGGACGGGCTGCTGCTGCGGGGCCGTCGGGTAGCCGTACGGGGACTGCTGCGGAGCCGCCGGGGGCTGCTGCGGGTAGCCGTACCCCGGGTCGGGCTGCTGAGCCGGCGGCTGCTGCGGGTAGCCGTAGCCGGGCTCGGGCTGCGGGGCCGGCGGCTGCTGCGGGTAGCCGTACCCCGGGTCGGGCTGCTGAGCGGGCGGCTGCTGCGGGTAGCCGTAACCCGGCGGCTGCTGCGGGGGCGTGGGCGCGCCGAAGCCGCCGCCCTGGGGATCCGGGGGCTGGTTCGGCGGGGGCGGAGGTGGCTGCGTCATCGGTCCGAATACCTCACTTGCTGAACGCCATCATCGTCTTGACCTGCTTCTCTTCCTTGTCGTTCGACGCGGAGACGCGCCCGCTCGTCACGACGAAGGTGCCGCTGCCGTAGGCGAACCCCGGGTCGTAGAAGCTGTTCTCGATCTCGGCGGTCGAGGCCGGGTGCTGGAGGACGATCTTCGGCGCACCGCCGGTCGGGGCGATGGTCGCGACGGCGCCGCCCTTGTCGTACTTCGGGTCGACGTAGACCAGGACCTGGCCGCCCTCCATGCGCAGCGGGGTCATCGACTGCTCTTCCGGCGCCTTGGAACGCCACTTGGGCTTCCCGGTCTTCAGGTCGAAGGCGACGACCTCGTTGGACTTGCCGTACGAGGTCTCGGTGGCCATGTAGAAGGTGTTCGCGTCGGCGGCGACACCCGTGCAGCCCTGGAGGTTCTTGCCGAAGATGACGAAGCTGCCGCCGCAGGACGGGGCGAACTTGTCCTTGCCGCCCTGGATCTGCGAGCGGAGCTTGCCCTTGGCGTCGAGCGCGAAGATGGTCCACTTCTTCTGATCGCGCTGGGTGGCGGAGACGACCAGCGGGTCGACCGAGTAGACCTTGTCGACCTCCCAGTTCGCCTCCAGCTGGAAGGTGTACTTGGGCTTGCCGGTGGCCGGGTCGACCTCGCCGACCGCCTGGATCTTCTTCGTGGTGCTGCCCGAGGGGCAGTCCATGGCGGCGATCAGCTTGCTGCCGCCGGCGAAGGCGAAGGGCTTGCAGCCGGTGGTGGCGCCCTTGAAGAGCTGCTTGCCGTCGGCGAGGGAGAAGCCGTACGCGGTGCTGGAACCGGCCGCGGTGACCGTGTTGCCGCTGATGGCCAGGGTGTTGTCGGAGAAGGCGAAGAGACCGGTCGGCTTGGGGACGGACTTCTTCCAGCCCACCTTGCCGGTCTTCAGGTTCACCTGCTGGAGCCCGAGGCACTTGGCGCCGTCCTTGGCGCTGTCGTTGTGCCCGAAGACCATGAAGCCGCCGGAGGAGGGGGCCGGCGGGGCCGCGCACAGCTCGAACGGCACGTCGACGTGCCACTTCAGGGAGCCGTCGCTGAGGCTGTAGCCGTCGATGCTCTTGTACATCGCCTTGACGACGACGTCGCCGACGATCCACGGGCCGAGGACGTCGGCGCCGTTGCGCGGCAGGTCGACGTTGTTCTTGAGCAGCCAGCCGACCTTCGCCTCGCCGGGCTTGCGGCCGGCGTTGAGGTCGTCGTCGCCGCCCCGGCCGTCGCCCGAACCGTCGCCCTCGTCCACCGACTCGGTCGGCTTCGGGGCGTCGGACCCCGAGGTCGAGGGGCTCGCGGTCACGGTCGGCTGGGAGATCGGGGTCTTCTCGTCGTCCCCGCCGCCGACGACCGCCCAGGTGGTGACGGCCGCGATCAGGACGGCACCGGCCGCCACGCCCGCGACGAGACCGGTCCGGCCCTTGAGGCCACCGCCGCCCGGCGCGGGCGGCGGGGTGGGGCCGCCCTGGTACATGGGCTGCGTGGGGTAGCCGCCGCCGTACGGGCCGGGCTGCTGGCCGTACGGACCCGGCTGCTGCGGCTGCTGGCCGTACGGGCCGGGCTGCTGCTGCGGGTAGCCGTAGGGCTGCTGCGGCGGCTGCCCGTACGGACCGGGCTGGGCCGGCTGGCCCGGCTGCTGCGGATATCCGTAGCCGGGCTGCTGCGGCTGCGGAGGCTGCCCGTACGGGCCCGGCTGGGCCGGCTGGCCGGGTGCGCCGGGCGCGCCCGCCTGCGGGGCCTGCGGCGGCACCGGCGGTGCCTGCGGCGGGACGGGCGGGACGGGCGGCATGCCCGGGGCCGGGACCTGGTTCGGGTCCTGAGGGGCTCCGAAGCCCCCCGGCGGCTGGTTGCTGGGCGGCTGGGTCATCAGCGGTTCCCCCTTGACGTGAGCGACTTTTCTTTCTACCACTCACGCGATGGCGCAAAAGCGACCGGTCCGCCCCTTGTACCCAAGGGAGGACCGGCCCGTGATGCCCTTGTTATGCGTCCTGTCGACGTCGGGGCCGGTCGGCCTCAGGCGTCCTCGGCCAGTTCGAGCCAGCGCATCTCCAACTCCTCGCGCTCCCCGACCAGTTCCCGGAGCTCCGCGTCGAGCTTCGCCACCCTCTCGAAATCGGTCGCGTTGTCGGCGATCTGCGTGTGCAGCTTCGCCTCCTTCTGGGCGACCTTGTCGAGCTGCCGCTCGACCTTCTGGAGCTCCTTCTTCGCGGCGCGCGCGTCGGCGGCGGAGACGCCCGCCTTCTGCGGCGCGGCCGCGGCGGCGGGCGCCGGGACGGCCGCATCGATCATCTTCCGGCGGCGCTCCAGGTACTCGTCGATGCCGCGCGGCAGCATCCGCAGCGTCTTGTCGCCGAGCAGCGCGAGCGTCTTGTCGGTGGTGCGCTCGATGAAGAACCGGTCGTGGGAGATGACGACCATGGAGCCCGGCCAGCCGTCGAGGAGGTCCTCCAGCTGCGTCAGGGTCTCGATGTCGAGGTCGTTGGTGGGCTCGTCGAGGAAGAGGACGTTCGGCTCGTCCATGAGCAGGCGCAGCAGCTGGAGGCGGCGGCGCTCACCGCCGGAGAGGTCGCCGACCGGCGTCCACTGCTTCTCCTTGGTGAAGCCGAACTGCTCGCAGAGCTGGCCGGCCGTCATCTCGCGGCCCTTGCCGAGGTCGACGCGGTCGCGGATCTGCTGCACGGCCTCCAGGACGCGCAGCGAGCCGGGGAGCTCGGTGACGTCCTGCGAGAGGTAGGCGAGGCGGACGGTCTTGCCGACGACGACCTTGCCCGCGGCGGGCTGCTGCTCGCCGTCGGAGACGGCGGCGTCGGCGAGCGCGCGCAGGAGTGAGGTCTTGCCCGCGCCGTTGACGCCGACGAGGCCGATGCGGTCGCCGGGGCCCAGCTGCCAGGTGAGGTGCTGGAGGAGCGTCTTCGGACCGGCGGTGACGGTCACGTCCTCCAGGTCGAAGACCGTCTTGCCGAGGCGGGCGTTGGCGAACTTCATCAGCTCGCTGGTGTCGCGCGGCGGCGGCACGTCGGCGATCAGCTCGTTGGCCGCCTCGATGCGGTAGCGCGGCTTGGACGTACGGGCGGGGGCGCCGCGCCGCAGCCAGGCCAGCTCCTTGCGCATCAGGTTCTGGCGCTTGGTCTCCTCCGTGGCCGCGATGCGGTCGCGCTCGGCGCGGGCGAAGACGTAGTCGGAGTAGCCGCCCTCGTACTCGTGCACGTCACCGCGCTGCACGTCCCACATGCGGGTGCAGACCTGGTCGAGGAACCAGCGGTCGTGGGTGACGCAGACGAGCGCCGAGCGGCGCTCCTGGAGGTGCTGGGCGAGCCACGAGATGCCCTCGACGTCGAGGTGGTTGGTGGGCTCGTCGAGGACGATCAGGTCCTGGTCCTCGATGAGGAGCTTGGCGAGCGCGATGCGGCGGCGCTCGCCGCCGGAGAGCGGACCGATGACGGTGTCGAGGCCCTGCTCGAAGCCGGCCAGGTCGAGCCCGCCGAAGAGCCCGGTGAGCACGTCGCGGATCTTGGCGCTGCCGGCCCACTCGTGGTCGGCCATGACGCCGATGACCTCGTGCCGGATGGTGGCCTTCGGGTCGAGCGAGTCGTGCTGCGTGAGCACGCCGAGCCGCAGCCCGCCGATGTGCGTGACGCGGCCGGTGTCGGCCTCCTCCAGCTTGGCGAGCATGCGGATGAGGGTGGTCTTGCCGTCGCCGTTGCGCCCGACGACCCCGATCCGGTCCCCTTCGGAGACACCGAGCGAGACCCCGTCGAGCAGGGCACGGGTGCCGTACACCTTGCTGACGGCCTCGACATTGACCAGGTTGACGGCCACGTTGACTCTTCCTGTACGGGGGATCGATCGACGTCCCAGAGTACGTTGCCGCCGCGAGTACACCTCCGGTACACCAGCGGTGTACCGTGGAGGTATGGCTGACTCCACCATCAAGGTGCCGGACACCACCCGCGACCACCTCGCCTCGTTGGCCCGCGAGCGGGGCACCACGATAGGAGCGCTGGTCACCGAACTGGCCGCGTCCCAGCTCACGGCCGCGCAGGCGCGCGAGAAGGTCGCCGAGAGCCGACGGATCATGCGCGAGCGCATGCACTCCACGCTCACCGACGAAGAGTTCGACGCGACGCCGAACGCCCTCGACAAGGTCTACGAGATCGCCGCCGCGAACGCCCGCCGCGCCCTGGGAGACACGGCGGCGTGATCATTCTCGACACCTCCGCCGTGCTCGCCCTCGCCCGCGGCCACCGCAAGCTCCAGCGCGTCGCCGACAACGCGGCGGCCTCGCCGTTTCGGCATCTCCAGGTGCCTGCCCTGTGCCTGCTCCAAGCCGAGACGGAGGACGAAGGGGCGGGTGACGCGGCCTTGGCGCTCCCCGGCATCGACGTCGTCCCTCTCGACACGGTGGCGTCGGTGACCGTCGCGCGGATGGTTCGCGGCGGATTCGGCGGACCCGACGTCTGCCACGCGCTCTACACCGCGCTGCCCGCACCGCACCGTCCCACCATGGACCTGATCCTGACGGACCGGGAGGACCTCTACCCCCCGGGCACCGTGACCGTGAACATCGACGACGAGCGTCTCGACGACTGACGTCACCGCCAACCGCCCCCGGCCCCGCGCCGCCCCGCCCGCTCCACCAGCAGCCAGCCCGCCAGGGCGAGGCCGACGGCCGCCGGGGCCGTGACCGGGACGGCGATCAGGGTCGCCGAGTGGCCGGTCAGGAGCCCCGCGAAGCCCGTCATCGAGAGCCCCAGGACCCCCAGCAGCGCGAGGGTGATGCCCAGGGCCGCGACAGGACCGCCCTCGCCGGTCGCCGGCGCGGCCGGGACCGGGGCCTCGAAGCGGCGGAACACGGCGACGAGTACCGCGGTGAGGACGACCGCCGCCACCATCCGGAGCGGGACCTGCGCCCACCAGGCGCCGGACGCCGGGGCGGGCAGGCCGACCCCGGACCCGAGCAGCGCCCCGTACACGCCGAGCATCGCCGTCAGATGCCAGAGGAACGCGGTCATCGCGATCCCGTTGGCGGCGACCACCGCCCGCCACACCCCGGCCCGCGCGACGAACCGCGCCCCCGGCCCCCGCAGCAGCTCGACCGCGCCGACCAGCCACAGGCCGTGGCAGAGCAGGGCGAGCGTCGGCGGGGCCATGTTCGAGACCTTCTCACCGGGCATCCCGACCATCGAGAGCGGATACGGGCCGAGGGCCACGAGCGCGGCGGCACCGAGGAGCCCCGCGCCGGCGAGCAGCGCCGGGCGGCGGATCATGCCGTCGGCGCGCAGGAAGCCGAGCTGGTGGACCGCCAGCCACACGAACGCGAAGTTCAGGAACTCGACGAACGGCACCCCGGCGGCGAACCGCAGCACGTCCACGGCGACCGCCCCGCCCGCGAGCGCGGCGAACGCGCCCCAGCCCCACCGCTCGTGCAGCCGCAGCAGCGGCGGGGTGAAGGCGACCATCGCGAGATAGATCCCGATGAACCAGAGCGGCTGCGTGACCAGACGCAGCGCGACCCCGGTGAGCCCGCCGTCGGCCCCGGTCAGCTGGAGCACGAGCGCGGCGGCACCCCACACCGCGACGAAGACCATCGTCGGCCGCAGCAGCCGCTGGAGCCGGGCCCGCAGGAAGGAGGCGTACGCGGGGCGGGAGCGGTGGGCGAGGGCGTGCGAGAAGCCGCCGACGAAGAAGAACACCGGCATGACCTGGAAGACCCAGGTCACGAGCTGGAGCTCGGGCACGACGGCGAGGAGGTTCCCGATCTGCCCGTCCCCGGCGACGGCCGCCATGAGCCAGTGCCCGAGCACGACGACCGCGAGCGAGGCGACCCGCAGCAGATCGATGTACCGGTCCCGGGTCGCGGGTGTCGCGGCGGCGAGTTCACGAGCGCTGATTCCCATGCTCGTACGGTCCCGCGCGGGGGCCGGGGCCCGACAGGGTGCGGATACTCAACCGGTAAGTGAGTAGCCGGGGTTGTCGCGCCACTTCCGCCAGACACGCACGGCGTGCCGGGCGCCTCGGCAGGCGCCGAGGAACAGGAGGGTGTCGACCGCGACGGCCGGCCACCGCCAGAACCCGTCCCAGGGCGGGATCAGAACCCACAGGACGCCGAGAAAGGCGAAGAACACGACCTGGCCGCACTCGTCCACCATCTTCAGCACCGGCCGGTGTCTCGCCGTCGTCGACTTCCACCACCGCCACACCGTCACGCGATGCCCCCCTGGGCTCGTCCGAACCGACGGGCCCAGGGTGGCAGGCGCAAGTGAACGGGAAGGTGTCAGGCAGTCGGGAGGACGACCGCGCCCGCCGCCGGCGACGTCGCCACGCGTGCCGTGCGGCACGTGCCCGAGGCGATGAGGGCCGTCGCGACGGACCGCGCCGACTCCGCGTCCTTCGTCAGGAAGGCCGTCGTGGGGCCCGAGCCGGAGACCAGGGCGGCGAGTGCGCCCGCGTCCGTGCCGGCCGTCAGGGTCGCCGCGAGGGACGGGCGCAGGGAGAGCGCCGCCGCCTGGAGGTCGTTGACGAGGGCGCCCGCGAGCGCGGTGGTGTCGCCGGCGCGGAGGGCGTCCAGGAGGAGCGGGGAGGCGGTCGGGGCGGGGACGTCGGCGCCTTCGGTGAGGCGGTCGAACTCGCCGTACACCGCCGGGGTCGACAGCCCGCCGTCCGCGACGGCGAACACCCAGTGGAAGGTGCCGCCGACCGGCAGCTCGGTGAGCTTCTCGCCGCGGCCGGTGCCGAGCGCCGCCCCGCCGACCAGGCTGAACGGCACGTCGGAGCCGAGTTCGGCGCAGATGTCCAGGAGCTCGGCGCGCGGGGTGTTCAGGCCCCACAGCGCGTCGCAGGCGAGCAGGGCGCCCGCGCCGTCCGCGCTGCCGCCCGCCATGCCACCGGCGACCGGGATGTCCTTGGCGATGTGCAGGTGCACGTCCGGGGAGATGCCGTGCCGGGCGGCGAGCAGCTCGGCGGCGCGCGCGGCGAGGTTCGTGCGGTCCAGCGGCACCTTGTCGGCGTCGGGGCCCTCGCAGGTGACGGTCAGCTCGGCGGCCGGGGTGGCGGTGACCTCGTCGTACAGGGAGACGGCGAGGAAGACGTTGGCGAGGTCGTGGAAGCCGTCGGGGCGGGCCGCGCCGACGGCCAGCTGGACATTGACCTTCGCCGGTACGCGGACGGTCACGCTGCTGGGAGTGGTCACGCCTTCGCCTCCGCGATCCTCGCGAACTCCTCGACCGTCAGTGCCTCGCCGCGCGCCTGCGGCGAGATCCCGGCCTTGACCAGGGCCTCCTCGGCGGCGGCGGGCGAGCCCGCCCACGTCGCGAGGGCCGCGCGCAGGGTCTTGCGGCGCTGCGCGAAGGCCGCGTCGACGACCGCGAAGACCTCCTTGCGGGAGGCGGTGGTCGCGAGCGGCTCGGTGCGGCGGACGAGGGAGACGAGACCGGAGTCGACGTTCGGCGCGGGCCAGAAGACGTTGCGGCCGATGGAGCCGGCCCGCTTCACCTCCGCGTACCAGTTCGCCTTGACCGACGGGACGCCGTAGACCTTGTTGCCGGGCTTGGCGGCGAGCCGGTCGGCGACCTCGGCCTGGACCATGACGAGGGTCCGCTCGATGGTCGGGAACCGCTCCAGCATGTGGAGCAGGACCGGCACGGCGACGTTGTACGGCAGGTTGGCGACGAGCGCCGTGGGCGCCGGGCCCGGGAGCTCCTGCACCTGCATGGCGTCGGAGTGGACGAGCGCGAAGCGGTCGGCGCGCGCGGGCATGCGGGCCTGGATCGTGGCGGGCAGCGCGGCGGCCAGCACGTCGTCGATCTCGACGGCCGTCACCCGGTCCGCGGCCTCCAGGAGGGCCAGGGTGAGGGAGCCGAGTCCGGGCCCCACCTCCACGACGACGTCGTCGGGCCGTACCTCGGCCGTGCGGACGATCCGCCGGACGGTGTTGGCGTCGATGACGAAGTTCTGGCCCTTCTGCTTCGTGGGGCGCACGCCGAGGGCGGCGGCCAGCTCACGGATGTCGGCGGGGCCGAGGAGGGCGTCGGGGCTTTCGGGGCCGGTGGTGGTGCTCACCGGTACAGCCTACGGGGCAGCCGTGGGGCAGTCCCACGTCTCACCCCATCTCACCCCGCCTCACCCCGTCTCACCCCGTCTCACCCCGTCTCACCCGTGCAGTCGCCTGCCGCAGTGGGGCCACGGACTCGCCCCCCGCTGGACGTACAGCTTCTTCGCGCGGAAGGTCTGCTCCGAGGCGGGCGCGTTCTGGGCGGTGCCGGTGCCGCCGAGGGAGCGCCAGGTGCCGGGGTCGAACTGGTAGAGCCCGCCGTACGTCCCCGAGGGGTCGACGGCGTTCGGGCGGCCGCCGGACTCGCAGGCGGCGAGCGCGCCCCAGTCGAGGCCGTCGGCCCCGGCGACGGAGGTGGGCAGCGCGCGGGTGCCGATCCGGACCTTGCGGCTGACGGGTTCGCGGACGATCTCCTCGCCGGTCCTGCGGGGCTTCTGCCGGACGCCGTTGACCGTGCGGAAGGTGTACGTGACGCGGCGGACGCCCGCGACGCCCTGCCGTTCGACGGTCTCGGTGCCGGCGAAGAGCTCCGGGTCGCGGACCTTCTCGACGGCGTACGGGATCGCTTCCTCCCGTACCTGCCGGGAGCCGGTGATGCGCAGCACGGTGACCGTCTGGCCGTCGCGGGGGAAGGCGTCGGCCGCTACGGAGGTGGTGTCCTGGCCGGAGAGGGTGATCCCGGCCTCGGCGAGGGCCTCGCGGATGGTGGCGGCGTTGGTGCGGACGACGCGCTCGCGGCCGTCGGCGAGGAAGGTGACGGCCCGCTCGGTGCGGACGTCGAGGGCGAGGCCCTGGCGGGAGATGGGGGCCGCGCGGGAGACGGACAGGTACGCGCCCTCGGCGCGGACCCCGAGCTGGCGCAGCGCGCCCTCGACGGTCCTGGCGGTGGTCCAGATCTGGTGGCGCCGCCCGTCGAGGGTGAGGGTGATCGGCCGCCCGTACCGGACGACGACGTCGTCGCCGTTGGCCAGGGCCTCGCCGGGGGCGGGGGCGACGATGTCGTGGGCGCCGACGGTCAGGCCCTCGTGGGCGAGGAGCTCGTCGATGTCGTCGGCGAAGGTGTGGAGGCTGCGCGGGACGCCGTCGACGGAGAGCCGGACGGCCTTGTCGTTGGCGACGAAGGCGCTGGTGCCGCCGGCGAGGAAGGCGACGACGAGGGCCTGCGGGACGAGCCGCCGGAGGCCGTCCCGGGTCGTGCCGGAGGTCTTGCGGCGGCGGGCGGCGCGCCGGGCCCCGGCGCGGGAGCCGCCTTGGCCGGGGACGACACCGGGGGCCCCCGCACCGGGGGCTCCGGCACCAGGGACACCACCGGGGGATCCGACACCGGAGGCCCATGTTTCCGGGCCCCCGGGGGCGACGAGCGGCGCGGCTTGGGTCGGCTGCTCGTGGACGGGCAGGGTCGCCGCTCGCCGTCCGGCTCGGTGACTGCCCTGGGAAGTACTCACGAGGCCGGGACACTAGCCCCGGCCACGGTCACTCTCCCGAACTATCCGGCTACGACACGTAACCGTTATGGATCAGTAATCGAAGGCGCGGGCCGTGTTGACGGCGAGCGCCTCGGCGAGGTCGTTCTCCCCGATCCCGCGCACGGCCGCCATCGCCCGGACGGTGACGGGGATGAGGTACGGGGCGTTGGGGCGACCCCGGAAGGGCGCGGGGGTGAGGTAGGGCGCGTCGGTCTCGACGAGGACGAGTTCCAGCGGGGCGACGGCGAGCGCGTCCCGCAGGTGCTGGGCGTTCTTGAAGGTGACGTTGCCGGCGAAGGACATGTAGTAGCCCTTGGCGGCGCAGATCTCGGCCATGGCGGCGTCGCCGGAGTAGCAGTGGAAGACGGTCCGCTCGGGGGCGCCCTCCTCGTCGAGGACGCGGAGCACGTCGTCGTGCGCCTCGCGGTCGTGGATGACGAGCGTCTTGCCGTGCCGCTTGGCGATCTCGATGTGGGCGCGGAAGGAACGCTCCTGCGCGGCCATGCCCTCGGGTCCCGTACGGAAGTAGTCGAGACCGGTCTCGCCGACGCCGAGGACGTGCGGCAGGGCGGCCAGGCGGTCGATCTCGGCGAGCGCGTCGTCGAGGGCGGCGTCCCCGCCCCCCTCACGCGCACCCTGCCGGGACCAGCCGTCGGGGTCCCCGAGCACGATCCGGGGCGCTTCGTTGGGATGCAGGGCGACGGCCGCGTGCACGTGGGCGTGGGCGGCGGCGGTCTCGGCGGCCCACTGGGAGCCCTTCACGTCGCAGCCGACCTGCACGACCGTGGTGACACCGACGGCGGCGGCCTTGACCAGGGCCTCCTCGACGGTCCCGGACTGCATGTCCAGGTGGGTGTGCGAGTCCGCGACCTCCACGAGGAGGGGTTCGGGCAGCGGCGGCGGGGCGTCCTTGGCACTCATGGTCCCGATCGTACGAGGGCCACGAGTGCCGACGCTCGCGGATACCGGCGACTTCCGGCGACTACCTTTCGCGGTTGCGGAAGGGGTGCAGGAGGTCGGAGAGGTGCCAGTGGTGCGGCACCGGCGGGGTCTCCTGGCCCGCGGTGCCCGCCGTGCCCGCCGTGCCCACGGTGTCCACAGTGTCTTCAGTGAGCTCCTGCCCGATGGGCCCGGCCATCGAGACGGGCTTGGTGGCCTTCGCCCCGTGCTGGTGCTTCTCCGTCGCGGCGATCAGGTCGAGCACCGACGACACCTGCCCCGCGCGCATGATCCGGACGACGTGACCGCCGCAGTTCATGCAGGTGGGACTGGACAGCGGGGACGGGACCCGCTCCCCTTCGGCCTTGTAGACGACGAATTCGTGGCCGGCGGCGTCGACGTGGTGCTCGATGTCGTACGCCTGCTCCCAGCCGTATCCACAGCGCATGCAGGCGAAGGCGTACGCCTCATGGGCGACGGATATGCCGGTGCCGGTGATCTCGCTCATGCCAGCTCCTCTCCACTGATCAGTGGACGCCTTTTCGGGCCGGAGCGCATCAGCAGGAGACGAACCATGGAAGGCTTTTGGCTCTTCCCTTGCCAAGCGCCCTGTGAAGAGTCCCGGCGCCGGGTTCGGCTTTGCCTTTCAGATTAGTCCTTTACCGTTTCCGGGGAATGGTCCCTCAGCCCTTTGCCGCGTTCTTTGCCGCGACGACCGCATCGAAGACCTCGCGCTTGGGCAGCCCCGTCTCGGCCGCGACCGCGACGATCGCCTCCTTGCGCCGCTCCCCCGCCTCCTCGCGCACCTGCACCCTGCGCACCAGCTCCGCGGCGTCGAGCTCGCCGGGGTCGGCCTCCGGGGCGCCCTCGACGACGACGGTGATCTCACCCCGTACGCCCTCGGCGGCCCAGGCCGCGAGCTCGGCGAGCGGGCCGCGCTTGACCTCCTCGTACGTCTTGGTCAGCTCGCGGCAGACGGCGGCGCGGCGCTCGGCGCCGAAGACCTCGGCCATCGCGGCGAGCGTGTCGTCGAGCCGGTGCGGGGCCTCGAAGTAGACGAGGGTGCGGCGCTCGTCGGCGACCTCCCGCAGCCGTCCGAGCCGCTCCCCGGCCTTCCTGGGCAGGAAGCCCTCGAAGCAGAAGCGGTCCACGGGCAGCCCGGAGAGGGCGAGCGCGGTGAGCACGGCGGACGGGCCGGGGACGGCCGTGACCTTGATGTCCTGCTCGACGGCGGCGGCGACCAGACGGTAGCCGGGGTCCGAGACGGACGGCATGCCCGCGTCGGTGACGAGCAGCACACGGGCGCCGCCCACGAGCGCCTCGACGAGTTCGGGCGTACGGGCGGACTCGTTGCCCTCGAAGTACGAGACGACCCGTCCCGAGGTGTGGATGCCGAGCGCCCGGGTCAGGCCGCGCAGCCTCCGGGTGTCCTCGGCGGCCACGATGTCCGCGTTCTCCAGTTCGGTGGCGAGTCGGGGCGGAGCGTCCGCGATGTCACCGATGGGGGTCCCTGCGAGTACCAGCGTTCCTGTCACACGGGACATCCTCCCAGCCCGGACAGGCGACGCGCACAGGCGCGTTCCCTACGATGGCGCGGTGACCAGTACCGCACCCGAGACCCTGGAGGGCCGGCACGCCGTGGCAGAGCCCTCTTCGTGGCAGCAGAGGCTGCGGCGCTTCGGCTACGCGCCGCGCGCCGAGAACCCCGCTCCCATCGGGCTGCGGGAGCGGCTCGACCCCCCGTACGCCCGCCCGTCGGCGCGCATGTGGTCGCTCCTCGGCATCGGCCCGGGACCGGCCGAGCGGCTGTGGCGGCTGCTGGCCTGGGGCGGTCCGCTCCTGGTCACGGCGGTCGCCGGGCTGCTCAGGTTCTGGAACCTGGGCAAGCCGCACGCGGTGATATTCGACGAGACGTACTACGCCAAGGACTCGTGGGCCCTGATCAACCAGGGGTACGAGGGGGCCTGGCCGAAGGACATCGACAAGACGATCCTGAACGACCCGGGCGCGGTGCTCATCCCGACCGACCCCGGGTACGTCGTCCATCCCCCGATGGGCAAGTGGGTCATCGGCGTCGGCGAGAAGATCTTCGGCTTCGAGCCCTTCGGCTGGCGCTTCATGGTGGCGCTGCTCGGCACCCTGTCGGTGCTGATGCTGTGCCGGATCGGCCGGCGGCTCTTCCGCTCGACGTTCCTGGGCTGTCTGGCGGGCCTGCTGCTCGCCGTCGACGGACTGCACTTCGTGATGAGCCGCACGGCGCTCCTCGACCAGGTGCTGATGTTCTTCGTCCTCGCCTCCTTCGGCTGTTTCGTCGTCGACCGCGACCGCAACCGGAAACGGCTCGCGGCGGCGCTCCCCGAGGACGAGGAGGGGGTGCTGCGGCCGGACGCGGAGATCGCGGAGACCCTGCGCATGGGGTGGCGGCCGTGGCGGATCGCGGCCGGCGTGATGCTGGGCCTCGCGGCGGCGACCAAGTGGAACGGCCTGTACGTCATGGTGGCGTTCGGCCTGATGACGGTCCTGTGGGACGTGGCGGGCCGCCGCACGGGCGGCGCCGTCCGCCCGTACCTCTCGGTGATCAAGAAGGACCTGGTGCCGGCGTTCGTGTCGGTGGTGCCGGTGGCGCTCGCCACGTACCTGGCGACCTGGACGGGCTGGCTCGTCTCGGACAAGGGCTACTTCCGCACCTGGGCCGCCCAGCAGGACAAGCTCCCGGGCGGCGGGGACAGCACCTGGGGCTGGCTGCCGCAGTGGCTGCGCAGCCTCTGGCACTACGAGTCCGAGGTCTACTCGTTCCACGTGGGCCTGACCTCGCCGCACACGTACGAGTCGAACCCCTGGTCCTGGATCGTCCTCGGCCGCCCCGTCTCGTACTTCTACGAGTCCCCCGCCCCCGGCACCGCGGGCTGCCCGGCCACCACCAAGGAGAAGTGCGCCCAGGAGGTCCTGGCCCTCGGCACCCCGCTCCTGTGGTGGGCCGCCTGCTTCGCGATCCTGTACATCCTGTGGCGCTGGGCCTTCCGCCGCGACTGGCGCGCGGGCGCGATCGCCTGCGCGATCGCGGCGGGCTGGGTCCCCTGGTTCCTCTACCAGGAACGCACGATCTTCCTTTTCTACGCGGTCGTCTTCGTGCCTTTCCTGTGCCTGGCGGTGGCCATGATGCTGGGCGCGATCATCGGCCCCCGGGGTTCATCGGAAAGGCGCCGGACATTCGGCGCGGTGGCGGCGGGATGTCTCGTTCTGCTGATCGTCTGGAATTTCATCTACTTCTGGCCCATCTACACGGGAACGCCGATTCCGATAGACCAATGGCGGGGCCGCATGTGGCTCGACACCTGGGTTTGACGGATCCCGCACGGGTCGGGATGACGGCCAAGTGTGACGGATATGGCGGTAGTTGCTCGACACACGGAAGGGACGCTGCTTGACTGGACGGCCACCTGGGGAGGGGAGGCGCAGTCATGCGCAGTGGAGCGAAGACCGCGATCGTCGGGGGCGTGTTCCTCGTCGTGGCCGGCGGTGTCGGATACGGGGGGCTCAACCTCTACAACGGGATCACGGGCGGCGACACGTCCGTGAAGTCCAACTCCGGCAGCGCGCCGAAGACCGGGCCCGTCACCGGTGACGAGGTGACGACGACCGCGAAGGACTTCCTGGCGGCCTGGGCCGCCGGGGAGCCGGAGAAGGCCGCGCAGCTGACGAACGACCCGGTCACGGCCGGGTCGGCCGTCGCGGCCTACCGGGACGGCGCGAGCGTCTCGGCGGCCGAGATCACGCCGGGGACGCCCGTCGGGGCGAAGGTGCCGTTCACGGTGAAGGCCACGATCACGTTCGAGGGCGTGTCGAAGCCCTGGTCGTACGCCTCCGAACTGACCGTCGTCCGGGGCCAGACCACCGGCCGGCCGCTGGTGAAGTGGGCGCCGTCCGTCCTCCACCCGAAGCTGCTCACCGCCGACGCCACCCTGCGGACGGGCGTCGCGAAGACCCCCTCCGTGAAGGCCGTCGACCGGAACGGCAAGGAGCTGACGGCGGAGAAGTACCCCTCGCTGCGCCCCGTCCTGGCGACGCTGCGCGAGCGGTACGGGGCGAAGGCGGGCGGCGCGACCGGCGTCGAGACGTGGATCGAATCGGGCAGCGAGTCCGTGCCCGACACCACCCTCCTCGTCCTGTCGAAGGGGAAGCCGGGCACGCTCAGGACGACCATCGACGCGGGCGTGCAGGCGGCGGCCGAGAAGGCGGTCAAGAGGTTCGGGAACGCCTCGGTGGCGGCGATAGAGCCGTCGACCGGCGCGATACGGGCGGTCGCCAACAACCCGGCCACCGATTACAACACCGCGTTCCGGGGCGCCCAGGCTCCCGGCTCGACGATGAAGATCGTCACGGCGGCGATGATGATGCAGAACGGCATCGCGACGCCGAACAGCAAGGTCGAGTGTCCTTCCACCGTGCTGTCGAGGGGCCGCACCTTCCAGAACCTCGACAAGTTCAGCATCGCCAACGGCACCCTCACCGCGGCGTTCCGCCGCTCCTGCAACACCGCCTTCATCAAGGCGATCAGCACCCTCAGCGACAAGGGCATCGCGGACACCGCCCTCGGCGACACCGCCCGCGACTCCTTCGGCATCGGCCAGAGCTGGGCGGTGGGCGTCACGGCGGCGGACGGCAGCGTCCCCGAGTCGGCCGGCAGCGAGACGCCCGCCTCGTACATCGGCCAGGGCAAGATCACGATGAGCGCTCTCAACGTCGCCTCGCTCTCCGCGACCGTGCAGAACGGCGGCTTCCTCCAGCCGTACCTGGTGGCGAAGGAGCTCGACGACCGGGAGTTCGCCCAGGCCGACCGGCTCTCCCCCGAGGTCGCCACGGGGCTGCGGAAGATGATGAACGCAGCGGCGACGGCTTCGGACGGCACCGCGACGGAGGCGATGGCCGGGGTCTCCTCCCCCAAGGGTGCGAAGACCGGCTCCGCCGAGATCGACGGCCAGGCCACTTCCAACAGCTGGTTCACCGGCTACTCGGGCGACCTCGCGGCGGCGGCGGTCGTCGAGGAGGGCGGCCACGGCGGCGACGCGGCGGGCCCGGTGGTCGCGGCGGTCCTCAAGGCCGGCTGACGGGACAGGCGACTCGCCGACCGGTCGCCCCGGCTGACCGACCCCTGGAACCCTGTCGCGTGGCCCGTACAGCTACCGCTAGCGTGCGGGCCATGACGACCGCTGACGAGACCTCCCCCGCGCACCCCCAGTTCGCCGCCGCTCTCCAGGAGTTGGGCCTCGACGTCGAGGTGCGGCGCTTCCCGGACGAGACCCGCACCGCCCAGCAGGCCGCCGAGGCCATCGGCTGCGAGGTCGCCGAGATCGTGAAGTCGCTGATCTTCGCCGCCGACGGGGTGCCGGTCCTCGTCCTCATGGACGGCGCCTCGCGGGTGGACGTCGAGCGGGTACGGGAGGAGCTGGGCGCCGAGAAGGTCACCCGGGCCGACGCGAAGGCGGTCCGGGAGACGACCGGGTACGCGATCGGGGGCGTCCCGCCCTTCGGTCACCGGACCAGGACCCGGGTCCTCGCCGACCGGGGCGTCCTCGACCACGACGTCGTATGGGCGGCGGCGGGCACCCCGCACACCGTCTTCGCGATCGACCCGAAGACGCTGGTCGCCCACGCCGGCGCCACCCTGGTGGACGTCCGCGAGCCCTCCGCGTGACGCCGCTCGTCACCCTCGCGGTGATCGTCGCCGCCGTCACACACGCGAGCTGGAACGCCATCGCGCACCACATCAAAGATCAGCTGCTGTCCTTCACGCTGATCTCCGGCGGCGGAGTGCTGGTCGGCCTGCTCATGGCCGTCTTCGTGCCGCTCCCGGCGGCCGGTGCCTGGCCGTACCTGGTCGCCTCCGCGCTGCTCCACGTCGGCTACTACGCCCTGCTCATGCGCTCGTTCACGCTGGGCGACTTCGGGCAGATGTACCCGATCGCGCGCGGTACGGCCCCGCTCGTCGTGACCGTCCTCGCGGCGGTCTTCCTCCACGAGGTGCCGGGCGGCTGGCAGCTGCTCGGGGTGGCGGTGGCGTGCGCGGGCCTGACGGGCCTCGCGCTCTGGGGCATCCGGGGCAAGGACGCCCGCCCGCACTGGCCGGCGCTGGTCGCCGCCGGCGCGACGGGCCTGTCCATCGCGCTCTACACGGTCGTCGACGGCGTCGGCGTCCGCGCCTCCGGCACGTCGCTCGGTTACATCGCGTGGCTGATGATCCTGCAAGGCTCCGCGGTCCCGGCGTACGCGCTGTGGCGGCGCCGCGCGGACCTCGTCCCCCAACTCCGCCCGTACGCGGCCCGGGGCGCCCTCGGCGCGGTCCTCTCCGTCACGGCGTACGCCCTCGTCCTGTGGGCCCAGACGAAGGCCCCGCTGGCCCCGATCGCCGCGCTCCGCGAGTCCTCGATCATCGTGGGCGCGGCGATCGGCGCGCTCTTCTTCAAGGAGCGCTTCGGTGCCCCGCGGGTCGCGGCGGCGGGCCTGATGGTCATCGGCATCGGTCTGATGCTTCAGGCGGGGTGAACGCGGAACGCGGTGAGGAGGAGTTCGCCGAACTGGGTCGGATGCGTGGTCGAACCGACGTGCCCGCCGGGGAAGTGGAGCAGTTCCCGGCCGATTCGCTCGGCCATGAGCGCGGCCGGGCGGTAGGCCAACTCGCCGCGTGAGTCCTCGCCGCCGGCGAGCACGAGCCGGTCCGACAGGGCCGCCAGCCGGTTCAGGTCCGGGGTGTAGGACATGAAGGCGGGGACGATGCGTCCGACGAAGTACGGCAGGTTGGCCATGGTCTGCTCCGCCCTGGCCGCGGCCTGCGGCGGAAGTTCGATGTCGGCCGCCTTCGGCTCGGGCTCGGGCTCGGTGGTGTCACCGTCCGCCTTGAGGCCTGCGCCGAACACGGTCAACGCCGGCATGAGCCCTTGCGTACGGAAGGTCTCCTGCACGCGTGCGAGGAACGCGCGATGGTCGGCGGCGTCCGGCAGGACCATGATCGCCGGGGGCTCGTGCGCCACGACGCGTGCGACGCGTTCGGGGCGGGTGGTGAGCAGGTGCAGGGCGGTGATCGCGCCCGAGCTGGCGCCGAACACCTGGGCGGGCTCGTGGGGTGAGAGCAGGTCAAGGAGGCGGAGCGCGTCGTCGGCGTGTTCGGCGACGGTCTGCTCGGCCTCGGGGTCGTCGAGCGTGCTGCGGGACATTCCGCGCGGGTCGTAGGTGGCGACCGTGTACGTGGCGGCCAGGTCGTCGGCGAAGCCGTCGAAGGCGGCGGCGCCGCCCGTCCCGCCGGGGATCAGGAGCAGGAGCGGGCCGTGACCACGTACTTCGTAGTGCAGGGTCGCGCCGTTCACGCGCAGGCTGCCGGGGGTCGGGGCGGTCATACGGAGTCTCCTTCTCGGGACGGGGGCCAGTGCTCCAGGAGGGTGTGGAGGGCGTCGAGAGCGCGTTCCCAGGACTGCTGCGGCGCGCGTTGGTGCGCGAACCCGCCAGCGGCCTCCAGGGCGACGAAGCCGTGGAAGGTGCTCCGCAGCAGCCGGACCGCGTCGGTCAGGTCCGGCTCGGCGAGCCCGTAGCCGCGCAGCATGCCGTAGGTCAGCTCGACGGCGCGGCGCGGGCCGGGGGCGTTCGCGGCGAGTTCGGGATCGATCCGGATCGGAATCTGGGTCGCCGTGTAGCGGCCGGGGTGCGCGTGGGCGTACTGCCGCCAGGCGTTCGCGAAGGCAGCCAGCGCGTCCTTGCCCGAACGGCCGGCGGTCGCCTCCGCGATGCGGAGGGTCTTCTCGTCGGCCGCCAGCAGGGCGATCCGGCCGCGCAGGTCCTCCAGGCCGCGGACGTGCGAGTAGAGGCTCGCGTCCTTGACGCCCAGCCGCCGCGCGACCTGCGACATGGTCACCTGGTCGAGCCCCGCCTCGTCCGCCAACTCGGCGCCCGCGAGGGTCACTCGATCCGCCGTCAGCCCTGCCCGCGCCGCCGCCATGTGTCCTCCACCGTTCCTAGGGGTCCTAGGTTTAACCTAGGACCCCTAGGAACAGCAAACGAAAAACGCGCTCACGCGCTCAGCGAGGACCGTCGCCGTCACCGGGTACGGACGAGGTCGCCCGGAAGAAGTCGGTACGGATACGGCGGAAGCCGGTGTGCCCGGTCTCCTCGGCGTGGGCCAGGCACCAGACGGCGGGCCCGCGCCCGTCGTCCGCCGCGCCGGAACCGTCCAGGCAGGTGGTGCACTCGGCCTCGGTGATCGGCCCGCTCCCGGAGCGGTCGGCCCGTAACGCCCAGAGCTTCGGCCGCCGGGCGCCCCGGTGGTACGGCCCCGCAACCCGGCCTAACGCAGTACCCTCACGGCGCATCCGACTCCCCCTCCACGGCAAGCTCAGCCCACACCAGCTTTCCCGTCCCGAGGCGGTCGCAGACCCCCCACTTGACGGCGAGACTGTCGACGAGCGGAAGCCCCCACCCGCCGTCGCCGACGCCGTCGGGCAGCGCCATCAACGGCCGCCGCTCGGAGGCGTCATGGACCTCGATACGCAGTCTGGCGCCCGGCACTTGAGCGAAGTGCGTCTCGACCTCGCGGCCGGCCACGCGGCCGTGCCGGACGGCGTTCGTCAGCAGCTCGGAGAGCACGAGCGAGGCGACGTCCTCGACGGCCCCCCACTCCCACCGGGCGAGCGCGCGGCGCAACTCCCGCCGGGCGAGCGGCACACTGCGGGCGGCGGGCTGCCAGCGCAGCACCACGGCGCCGTCGGGTGCGGGCCCCATCAGGCCACCTCCACGCCGTGGATCCGCCGCGCCCCGACGTCGACCCCGTGCGTGGCCAACCACAGGGCCCGCCGCCGCTGACGCTGGGCCCGCGCGGTCTCGTGCGCGTCGAGGTAGGGGCGTACGAGTCGGTTGTCCTCCCCTCGGAGGAGGGGAACGCGGGTGCGGCACCGATCAGTTGCGGTTCGAGCGACGCACCCGCGCGGGGTCGGGACCGGAGCCCCACCCAAACGCCGCCGCCCCGACGGGGGCAGTAACAGCCGCAGGACCAGTCCGACAAGGCGGACGATAGGGTTACTCATGTTGACGCTCCTTCGAAGCGTTGGCCACGCCCCCGGACCGGTCGCACGGTCGCGGGGGTCTTCCCTTGTCCAGGGATTCCGGCATCGGTCGCCGGGCGGCTGTCGGCCGCCATCGGCGCACCACCAAGATCACGTACCGCGATCGAGCATGTGCGGTACGTCACGTCATCAAGCTAGAGGTGCCGCCACCATCACCGCAAGTGGACCTCTCGCAAATTTGCGACCGCTCCAGCGGGGGTCCAGGCTGGCTCCGCTTTGCCCCAAAGCGGCACACTGGGCGTCACGTTGAGAGGAGACGGCATGCCCGCAGGTGGGAAGCCGACGGTTCGCAGTCGGCGGCTCGGCTCCGCCCTCAAGCGCCTTCGGGAGGCGGCCGGCGTCGACCAGTCGGTCGCGGCCCAGGCCATCCTGAGGTCGGTGACCAAGGTCAGCCGACTCGAGAGCGGACAAGTCTCCGCCTCCGCCCTGGAGGTGAGGACCCTCCTCGACTGCTACGGGGTCCGGGACGAGGACGAGCGACGCAGGCTGGAGGAACTGGCGCGCGCGAGCAATCAACGCGGTTGGTGGCTCGACTACCAGGAGACCCTGCGCCCGGACTACGCGGACCACATCACCCTCGAAAGCGATTCGACCTACATCCGATCGTGGGAACCCTCGCTGATCCCGGGCCTGTTGCAGACCCCGGAGTACGCGGAGTCGGTGATCTCCTCCGGCCCCAGCTTCATCCCGCAGGAGCGCATCGCCCAGCTGGTCGAGGTCCGCCAGGAGCGTCAGCGGAGAATCGAGGACGGCGGGGTCCACTTCACCGCCATCATCTGGGAGCCCGCCATAGCCGCGCTCCGCCACGATCCGGCCGTCCGCGACGGCCAGCTCCGCCGCCTCCTCGACGCCGGGCAGCGCCAGAACGTCACCGTGCAGATCCTGCCGGCGGCGGCGAGCAAAGCGGCGGGGATGTCGGGTGCGTTCGTCGCGTTCTCGTTCGGCATCGAACCCAACGTCGAGGCGGTGGCGGTGCGCACGGCCGCGAACACGACCGTCGTCGAAGCGCCCGAGGATCTCGCCGCCTACGTCAACGTATTCGATCTACTACGCTCGGCGGCGATGTCCGCAGAGGAGAGCGCGGAGCGCATCCGGCAGACCCTGGGCGGCGTCCCGGATCAGATGGAAGAGGCAAAGTGACACCTGAGATCGTCAGCGCTTTCCGCAAGTCGTCCTTCTCGGATCAGCAGGGCGACTGCGTCGAGACGGCCGCCACCGCCGTGGACGGAACCGCCGTACGCGACAGCAAGGCCGCCCCCGCCGGGCCGTGCGTCTTCTTCGAGGCGGCGGCGTGGGCGTCGTTCGTCGGGGCCGTGAAGGCCGAGCGGCTGTAGGCCGTGGCGACCGGCACCGCCCCCGGGACCCGGGCCGACGCCCAACTTCTCTGGGACTTCCAGCAGATGGGGCACACGCCCCGGCCCTGCTCCGTCGCCGTCGGGCTCGGGAGTCATGATCTCGGGGTCGCCGACGTGGCCGTCGGGCTGTACCGGCAAGGGCTGGCGCCGGTGATCGTGTTCACCGGGGCCACCAGCCCGACCACGCGGGAGCGGATGCCCCGGGGCGAGGCCGAGCACTATCGGGAGCGGGCGCTGGAGTCCGGGGTGCCCGAGGACGTCGTCCTCGTCGAGCCCCGGGCCCGGAACACCGGCGAGACGGAGATCCCCCGGCCCGTCGTCGGCGCCTTCGAGCGCCTTCGGGACCAGGGGTTCACCAGCCGTCTCGTCGCGCCCGGCGCCTAGAGGCCGCCGACCTTGACGGGGAACCGCTCGATGACGGCGAGCACCTTGGTCGGGTCCTCCAGGTCGACGAGCTCGACCGGCTTCTCCAGCTTGTAGAGGTCGCCGCGGGGCGGGTACTGGGTCAGCTGTCCGATGAGGACCATCGGCTCTTTCGTGGTCAGAACCAGCGGCGCGTATCCGTTCCCGTCCCCGGGCCGCTCGATGACCATCGTGAAGGTCGAGACCTCGCGGAACTCGTACTTCGGCGGGAAGTTCTGGGTGAGGCGCAGGATGGTGGGCGCGTCGACGTCGACGTCGTTCTGCTCGATGGTGATGGTGCCCGGGCTCTTCCCGTCCTCTCCCGGCAGCTCCGCGCTCATCTTGTGTCCGACGGTCCGCATGCGGACGGAGTTCATCGGGTCGTCGGGGTTGACGTCGACGCGGTGCTTGATGCCGCCCCGGAAGTCGACGGTGACGAGCTCGTCCTTGATCCGGAGCGGGGTGTTGATCGCGAGGCGGGAGCAGGGGATCTCGGCGCCGATCGGCGGAAGTGCATGCATGTCGCAAGGGCCTTACGTGAGTCGGGACTTACGCAGGCCAGTCAAGTGGGGGTGTGTGCCCCCTCGTGCCATTCACTCCGTCGTGGGCGCGCTCCCCCGCACCGGACGGCGCGCCCACGAAAGGATCACTCCGACGGCTTGACGACCCGGGGCGTCGACGCCGGTACGGGGGTGGTCGGCGTCGCGTCGGGTGGTGCCGGGTCACTGATGCCCGGGGGGCGGGCAGGCTGGACCGGGGTGGGGGCCAGGGGGCTGCCGGGGAACAGGTACAGGAGGCAGACGGCCGCTACCGCCGCCGCCGCTGCCAGCGCGGCGAGGCCGGGGCCGCGCAGCGCGCGGACGGTCCAGCCGCGGCCCTGCGGCGGGTCCTCCCGGCGTAGGTCGTGGTGGGTGATCTGGGCCGCCCGGGCCGTCAGGGCCGCTCTGAGGCGGGTCTCCGTCGTGGCGTGGCGGTCTTCGGTGGGTGGTCGGGGGGTCATGGGGACGCCTCCAGTCTCTTCTCCAGGGCGTCCAGGGCCCGGCTCGCCGTGGACTTCACCGTGCCGCGCGAGAGGCCGAGGGTCCGGGCGATCTGCGCCTCGGTCAGTTCCGACCAGTAGCGGAGGACGAGGACCTCCCGCTGGCGGTCGGTGAGCTGGGCCAGTGCGTCGAGGACGTGGCGGTGTTCTTCCGCGAGGAGGAGGCCTTCGTCCACCGGGGCGCTCGCCGGCTGGTGGGGCGGGGTGTAGCCGCGGGCCGTGCGGCGGCGGCGCAGTACGGAGCGGGCCGCGTTGACCACGGCGGTGTGCAGGTACGCCCCCGGGTCCTGGAGGCCGTCGAGCGAGGTCCCGTACGCGCGGCACAGCGCCGCGAACGCGTCCTGGACGACGTCCTCGGCCGTGTGCAGGTCGTCCACCAGGAAGAGCGCCAGCCGCACCATGTCGAGCCGGCGGGCCCTGTACAGGTCGGTCAGGGTGGGCGGCCCCTCGTCGTGCGGCGTTACCCGTGCGCGTGGGCGGAGTTCCCGTACGACCGCCCCGCCCTCGGTCCCGGACACGCGGGCGAGCAGACGGGACCACCAGGAGGGTGCCGCGGCTATCGCGTACTGCATGGGCCTCGTTCGGGGTGTGGGGAGGGGATTGGGCGGGAGCGGGTCGGGCGGGAGCGGGGTGGGGCGGGCCGGTCCGGGTGACCGGTCCGCCCCCGCTCCGGTGTTACTTCTTGGCGCCCGTGCCCGGGCTGACCACGCGGGGCGCGTTCTCCGCGGGGACCGACTTCGTGGCCGGGACGCCCTTCTCGCCGGCGGCGGGCTGCGCCGTGCCCGGCTTCACCACGACCGGCTTCGTCGCCGGCTGCGGGACCGAGTCGGCGGGGGTGACGACCTTCGGCGCCGGCTTGGCCCCGGAGTCGGCGGGGGTGACGACCTTCGGCGCCGGCTTGGCGCCGGAGTCGGCGACGGCCTGGGCGGTGAAGGCACCGCCGAGGAGCAGCGCGGCACCGGCGACGGCGCCCAGGACGCGGCGGGAATTGCGGTTCATGAGGTTCTCCAAGGGAGCAGGTGGGACGGGACGTGAAGGGCGCCTTCAACCCACCAGACGTGTGGCACCTCCCGAGGTTGCGTCTCCCGTCGAAGAAGTTCTCGGGCCAAGAGGTTTCCTGACCCCTCAGTCCGCCAGGACCTCCGCGAAGTGCGAGTTCACCGCAAGCAGCCCGCCGTCGACCCGCAGGACCGTGCCCGTGATCCAGGACGCGTCCCGCGACGCCAGGAACGCGACGGCGGCGGCCACGTCCTCCGGCGTGCCGACCCGGCCCAGGGGGTAGACGCGGTCCGCGAGGGCCGCGAGTCCGGCCTCCTTGCCCGCCCAGGCCGTCGTCGCGATCGTCCCCGGGTTGATCTGGTTGACGCGGACACCGCGCGGTGCCGCGTCGCCCGCAAGGGTCCGGGTGAGGGAGGCCAGGCCCGCCTTGGCCGCGCTGTAGGCGTGGTTGCCGAAGTCCACCTCGGCGTTGACCGAGCCGATGGTGACGATCGCGCCGCGCCCGCCCGCCGCCGCGAGGTGCGGCAGCGCCGCCCGGGAGCAGCGGACCGCGCCCATCAGCGTCACGTCGAGCTGGCCCGCCCAGCCCCCGTCCGGTTCGTCCTCGAAGCGGTCGCGGTCGGGGGCGACGGGGGCGAGGGCGTTGTTGACGAGGACGTCGAGGCCGCCGAAGGTCTCCACCGCGTACGCGACGGCCGCCTCCACCGCGTCCCGGTCGCCGACGTCGCAGCGCAGGGCCACCGCCCCTGGCAGCTCGGCGGCGGTCCGCGCGGCCTCGTCCTCGTCGATGTCCGTGACCAGCACCCGCGCGCCCTCCGCCGCGAGGCGCCGTGCGGTGGCCGCGCCGATGCCGCGGGCCGCGCCCGTGATCAGTACCGCGTACCCGTCGAAGCGTTTCGCGTGTTCCGCGCTCTCCCTGAGATCCATGTGCCTTCCCCTACCCATCGCACCATCCGCTCGCAACATTCCGTTCACAAAAGGGAGTTGTGACAATTCGGCCACGACCGAAAGGCTTTGACATGCACCCGTCGCAAATACCACGATCGACTACGCCGATGACCACGTGGACACAGGGGGAACAATGTCTTCGACGTACGAATCCGGAGTAGAGGAAATATGCGAGTCCCTTTCTTCCCGGAGCTTTGACCTTCGCTCCGGCGAGAAGGTGAAGCAGCTTCTCCTCCAGCGCTCGGAAAACGCGCTCGACGACCTGGAGCCCTTCCGCGACAGCTGGGGCCGGATGCCGCTCGACAGCTACATGGCGGACGGCGGGCGCTACCGCCGCCGCCGGCACGCCACGCTGAGCGCGCCCCGGTCGAGCGCCGACTACCGCGTCGAGCCCCACCAGCCGCACTACCAGGGGCTCGACTACAACAACCTCAACGGCGGCGTGGCCCGGCACTACGAGCCGTTCGAGGACGTGTCGCTGCGCGGCGCCACGATGAGCAGCCTGGTCACCCTGGGCTGCGACATCTTCGGCCGGCTCGCCCCGTACTCCGCGTGGCACATCGAGGCCCACCAGTTCCGCATCGAGGTCGACGGCGAGGAGGTCGGCCTGCCGACGCCCGAGGGCGTCCACCGCGACGGCGTCACCTTCGTCCTGATGGCGATGATCGGCCGCACCAACGCCACCGGCGGCGAGAGCACCGTCTTCAACCTGGACAAGCAGCCGGTCGAGAAGTTCGCCCTGACCGACCCCCTCGACCTGGCGCTCGTCAACGACGAGCGGGTCTACCACGGCGTCACGCCCATCGAGCAGATCGATTCGACCGCCCCGGCCTCGCGCGACGTGCTGGTCGTGACCTACCGTCACAAGCCCTGATGTCAGACGCGGGTGGGGGCCGGCGTCCGCGAGGCGCCGCCCCCGCCCGCGCACCCCTTGAGTGAGAAGAACGGGAAGACGGGTACATGGGTCAGCTCATCGCCGTGGCGGTCATCACCATTCTGGCTGTCATCAGCCCCGGCGCGGATTTCGCGATGACCGTCCGCAACAGCTATTTGTACGGGCGGACCGCCGGCGTTCTCGCCGCCGTCGGAATTTCCCTGGGCGTTCTCGTCCATGTCACTTACACCATGCTGGGCGTGGGGCTTCTGGTTTCCCGGACCCCGATGCTTTTCACGGCGATGAAACTGATCGGCGCCGCCTATCTGGTGTACATCGGGTACAAGACGTTCGTCACCAAGACCCAGGTGGACGTCGACCTGTCGAGCGGCGACGGCCTGTCGAAGGCCGGCGCGCTGCGCACCGGCTTCCTGACGAACGCGCTCAACCCGAAGACGATGCTGTTCGTGCTGAGCACGTACACGCAGGTCGTCAGCGCCGACACCCCCGTCTTCCAGCAGGTCGGCTACGGCCTCTTCATGTCCTTCGCCCACCTGGTCTGGTTCGCGCTCGCCGCGCTCCTCTTCTCCAACCAGAGCCTGCGGTCCCGCCTGTTGCAGCGCCAGACCGTGCTCAACAAGGTCATCGGCACCGTGCTCGTCGGCCTGGGGATGCTGCTCGCGCTCACGCCGGCCATGGCCTGACGGCGAGCCCTCGGCAGATCGGCGTCAGTCGGTCGACACCTTCTCGACGCGCGGCTCCGCGATCGACCGGTAGTCCGCGCTGGAGAGCGCGATCGAGCGGTCGAGACGGGCGGCGTTGAAGTAGAACTCCCCGTGCGCCAGGAGGTCCGGGTCGACGAAGAGCTCCAGGCGCTCGTCGAAGGAGAACGGCAGGATGGTGCCGCTCTCCGAGCCCGCGAGCTCCTCGGCGATCTCCGGGGACGCGAACGAGACGTAGGTGCCGCCGTACAGCGCCTTCACCGCCGCGAGGTCGATCCGCTTGTCACCGGGGACGACGACCAGCGCGAACCGCTTCTCCTTCTTGCCGATCTTGACCATCGCGATGATGCACTTGGCCGCCTGGGCGAGTGCGTGCCCCCGCAGGGCGCTGACCGCCTCGGTGGCGCCCTCGGGCGCGTGCTCGATCACCCGGTAGGCGGCGCCGCGCTCGTCGAGCAGGGCGACCAGCTTCTCGTACGTTTCCTGGGACATACGTTCTCTCCTGTTGCAACCGATGTACGTGTACGGCGAGTTGTACGGCGCGTCGACCCTACTGGCCGGTCACCGGGCCGCGTGCATGCCGCGCGCGTGGTCCAGATGTCTGAGTAACACGACGCCCGGGCGGTCCAGTTCGTACAGCACGCGGACGCCCGCCCTGCGCCGCCGCACCACGCCCGCGGCCACCAGGGCCGTGAGGTGCTGGGAGACCGTGCTCGGGGCGAGGCCGAGGGCCGTCGCCAGGTCCGAGGTCGTCGTGGGCGCCACCAGGGCCCGTACGACACCCGCCCGGCTCCTGCCGATGAGGATCTCCAGCCGGTCGCCGCGCACGGGAGCGTCCGCGCGCCGCTCGGGCGGAGCCTCCGCGACGAGGAGGGCGGACCCGTCGACCGGGTAGGACAGGGCCGCCTCGGTGCCGTCGCGGGCCGCCGTGGAGAAAGGAGCTCCGCGGCCGAACAGCAGCGGTACGAGGACGAGCCGGGAGACGCCCGACACGGCCATCACACCGGGCACGGCCACCCCGCCGGGCACCGCGATCCCGCCCACCGCGTTCAGGAGCGCCTCCGGGCCCTGCGTGGCCAGCGTGCGGGCGCGGCGCAGGATGTCCTCCTCCGTCGTCGCCCGCAGGGTCGCCGCGTACGGGGCCAGCGCGGCCCGCCAGTACCGCGGGAGGAAGGCGCGGAGTTCGGCGACGCGCGCCGCCGGGTCCGCGTACAGCGGGCGCACCTCGGCGGGCACGCCCCGCGGGAAGCGCTGTTCGAGCTCCGCGCGGGCCCGGTCGTGGCAGACCGCCGCGAGGGGCGCGAGCTCCTCGGCCAGGTCCGGCCCGTCCGAGGCGGGGACGGTGAGGAGGAACGGCGGGAGGGTCCCGGCGCCGGTCCGGAAGAGGTGGACGAGCCAGCCCGGGATGGTCACGTCGGAGCGGCTCAGCGAACGACGGGCGGCCTTGTTCCAGTTGGCGTACGGCCAGGGCACGAGGCCCCGGTGCGCCGAGAGCAGCCCGATGCTGCCGTAGATCTCCCAGAGCCGGCTGCTCGCGATCCGCACCGTCACGCGGTTCGGATCGCTCCTCGTCGCGCAGTCGGACGGCCGCGACGGAATCTCGCTCACCTGCATGCACCCCCGTGCCTGCCCACCGGTCAGCGGGCAGGCACAAGGTACTGGCCACGCACCCCCGCATCCGTCGGGCGGTGGCTCAGAATGTCAGGTCAAGTCAAGCCAGGGTCAAGGTCCGGTCAGATCAAGGTCCAGTCGGGTCAGGGCCGGTCCACGACCGCCCGCACCGCCCGCACCAGGGCCTGGGCGCGCGGGTCGGCCGTGACCGTCTTCCGCATGCCGTTGGTGACGTACCCGAAGGCGATCCCGGACTCGGGGTCGGCGAAGCCGAGGGAGCCGCCGCGGCCGGGGTGGCCGAAGGAGGACGGGCCGAGGAGCGGGGAGGCCGGTCCGTGCAGCATGTGGCCGAGGCCGAAGCGCGTGCCGACCAGCAGCACCTTGTCCGGTCCCGCCGACTCCTCCGTACGGGCCAGGGTGAGCGTCGCCGGCGCGAAGAGGCGCTCGGCGCCGTCGACGGGGCCGAGGGTCGCGGCGTAGAAGCGGGCGAGTGCGCGGGCGGTGGCGACGCCCGCGGAGCCGGGCAGCTCGGCGGCCCGGTAGACGGGGTCGTTCTCGTCGGGCTGGGGCTCGATGACCCCGAAGGCGCGCCGGGTGAGGGAGCCGGGGTCCCGGTAGGCCTCGCTGACGGAGCGCTTGGGGCGGAGCTTGAGGGCGCCGCTGCCGGGCGGGTCGATCTCCTCGACGGGTCCGAGGCGGCCGACCCGGTGGGCCTCCGCCTCGGGGAGCCCGATCCACAGGTCGAGGCCGAGGGGGCCGGTGATCTCCTCGGCGGCCCAGCGGCCGATGGTGCGGCCGGTGACGTGGTGGACGAGGCCGGAGAGCAGCCAGCTGAAGGTGTGGGCGTGGTAGCCGTGGGCGGTGCCGGGTTCCCAGACGGGGGCCTGGGCGGCTATCGCGCGGGTCGCCGTCGGCAGGTCGACGGCCTCGGCGAGGGTGAGCGGGTGGTCCAGGACGGGCACGCCCGCCCGGTGCGCGAGGAGCTGCCGTACGGTCACCCGATCCTTGCCGGCCGCCTTGAACTCCGGCCAGTACGTCGCCACGGGGGCGTCCAGGTCGAGCAGGCCGCGCTGGTGCAGGAGCAGGGGGACGGCCGCGGCGACGCCCTTCGTGGCCGAGCGGACGACCTGGGCGGTGTCGGCCGTCCACGGGTCCGTCCCGGCTTCCGCCCCGCCGTCGGCATCCCTCCTGCCCGCCCACAGGTCGACGACCTTCTCGCCGTCGCGGTGGACGGCGAGGGCCGCCCCGCGCTCGCCGCGCTGCTCGAAGTTGCGCAGGAACGCGTCCCTGACCGGCTCCCAGCCCGCCGCCACCGTGCCCTGGACGTCCACGTCCCCACTCCCTCACTCGTCGTTCCGACCCTCCATGGTGCAACGCGGCGGGAGAAGGACGGATTCCGGGGCCGTCGGGCCACGAGAAGGACGGCCGTCGGGCCACGAGAAGGACGGCCGTCAGGCCACGGAGCTCGGCACGAAGCCGAACGGCAGCTCCAGGCGGTGCCGGGCCATCAGCTCCGTGTCGGCGAGGATGTCGCCGGTCCGCCCGTCGGCGGCGATGACGCCCTCGCTGAGGATCACCGCGCGCGGGCAGAGCTCCAGGGCGTACGGCAGGTCGTGGGTGACCATGAGGACGGTGACGTCGAGGGAGCGGAGGATGTCGGCGAGCTCGCGGCGGGAGGCCGGGTCCAGGTTGGAGGACGGCTCGTCGAGGACGAGGATCTCCGGCTCCATGGCGAGGACGGTGGCCACCGCGACCCGGCGGCGCTGCCCGAACGACAGGTGGTGCGGCGGCCGGTCCGCGTACTCCGCCATGCCGACCCGGTCGAGGGCCTTCCGTACGACGGCTTCCAGCTCGGCGCCCCGGAGGCCCGCCGCCGCCGGGCCGAAGGCCACGTCCTCGCGGACGGTCGGCATGAAGAGCTGGTCGTCGGGGTCCTGGAAGACGATGCCGACCTTCCGCCGGATCTCGGCGAGGTGCTTCTTCCCGACCGGGAGCCCGGCGACGGTGACCGTGCCCGCGCCGCCGGTGTGGATGCCGTTGAGGTGGAGGACGAGGGTGGTCTTGCCGGCGCCGTTGGGGCCGAGGAGGGCGACCCGCTCGCCGCGCCCGACGGTCAGGTCCACGCCGAAGAGGGCCTGGTGGCCGTCGGGGTAGGCGTACGCGAGGCCGCGGACCTCTAGGGAGGGGGGAGTGGTCATGACGTCGTCCATCCGAGGAGGCAGATCAGGAGTGCGGTGAGCGGCAGCGCGGCGGCGTACGTCCACTGGGCGCGGGTGGCGGTCACCTCGTCGATGACCGGCATGGTGCCCGTGTAGCCGCGGCTGACCATGGCCAGGTGGACGCGTTCGCCGCGCTCGTACGAGCGGATGAAGAGCGCGCCCGCGGACTTCGCGAGGACGCCCCAGTGGCGGACGCCCCGCGCCTCGAAGCCGCGCGAGCGGCGGGCGACGGACATGCGGCGCATCTCGTCGGTGATGACGTCGCCGTACCGGATCATGAACGAGGCGATCTGGACGAGCAGCGGGGGCAGCCTCAGCCGCTGGAGTCCGAGGAGCAGGGCGCGCAGCTCGGTGGTGGAGGCGAGGAGCACGGAGGCGGCGACGCCCAGGGTGCCCTTGGCGAGGACGTTCCAGGCGCCCCACAGGCCGGGGACGCTGAGCGACACCCCGAGGACGGTCGTCTGCTCGCCGGGCACCACGAATGGCATGAGCAGCGCGAACGCGACGAACGGCACCTCGATGAGCAGCCGCTTCAGCAGGAAGCCGGCCGGGACGCGGGCCTTCGCCGCCACGGCCGCGAGGAGCAGGGCGTAGAGGGCGAAGGCCCAGACGGCCTCGCGGGGCGTCGAGACGACGACCACGACGAAGCCGAGGACGGCCGCGAGCTTGGTGTGCGGGGGCAGCGCGTGCACCGGCGAGTGCGCGTGCCGGTAGAGCTTGTGGGCGTGCCCGGCTCCCATGTCAGACCGCCGCGGCTTCCTGGCCCGTACGGCGTCGGCGCACGACCCAGAACGCGCCCGTGCCGACGGCGAGGGTCGCGCCCACGCCGATGGCGCCGGCCAGGCCGCCGGAGAGCCGGGCGTTGTCGACGTCCTTGACGCCGTAGTCGGCGAGCGGCGAGCCGGCGGCGGCGTGCTCCTCGACCTTGGCGTCGATGCCCTTGTCGGCGGCGACCTTCTCCAGGCCGTCGGGGCTGGCGGAGGCGTAGAAGGAGACGAAGCCGGCGAGGACGAGCGCGGTGACGACACCGCCGATCCACAGCTTCTTCGGGGAGCCCGCGGGCGCGACGGGAGCGGGGGCCGCCGCGTCGACGAGCTCGCCGTCGACCCGCAGCTTGAGCGGGGACGTCAGACCGCGGGCGCCGAAGACGAGGTCGGGGCGGACGGCGACGACCGCGCCGACGGTCAGCATGGTGATGACGGCCTCGCCGATGCCGATGAGGACGTGCACGCCGACCATGGCCGTCAGGACCTTGGAGAGCGGTACGTCGGTGGTGCCGCCGATCGCGTAGACGAGGGTGAAGGCGGCGGCCGCGGACGGTACGGAGACGAGCGCGGCGACGAAGGAGGCCACGGTCACCGAGCGGCGGGTGCGCGGCAGCACGAGGACGAGGCCCCGGAAGAGCGCGTACGCGACGACGACCGTGACGACGCCCATGACGGTGATGTTCACGCCGAGGGCGGTGAGGCCTCCGTCGGCGAAGAGGATGCCCTGCATCAGCAGGACGACGGCGATGCACAGGACGCCGGTCCACGGGCCGACGAGTATCGCGGCGAGCGCGCCGCCGAGCAGGTGTCCGCTGGTCCCGGCGGCGACCGGGAAGTTCAGCATCTGCACGGCGAAGATGAACGCCGCGACGAGCCCGGCGAGCGGCGCCGTCCGCTCGTCCAGCTCGCGGCGGGCCCCCCGCAGGCTGACGGCGACGGCGCCGGCGGCGACGACACCGGCGGCGGCCGATACGGGGGCGTTGATAAATCCGTCAGGTACATGCACGTCCCGAATGATGAGCCTTCTTGCGAACCAGTTGCAAGAGCGCATAGGTCACAGATCACAGGGCAGACGGAGCATGCCCCTCGCACACGGCGGGAAGGAGTGACACATTGGCTGATAGCAGGACAAAACGTGAGGAGCCCGCGATGGCCGCCGTAGAGGAACACGCAGTCGACGACCACGCCAAAGGACGGATCATCAGCGACGCCCCCCTCTCCCGGCCCGTGCCCGTGACCCTCCATTACGACGCCGACTTCTCCCCCGCGACCGTCCGCTTCGGGTTCCCCGACGGCGTCGAGTGGTCCTTCCCGCGCGCGCTCCTCGAAACCGGGCTGCGCACCCCGACCCGCCGCGGCGACATCGGGGTGTGGCCCTGCGGCCGGGTGCAGACGGTCGTCGAGTTCCACACGGCCGACGGGGTCGCGGTCGTCCAGTTCGACACCGCTCCCCTGCTCCGCTTCCTCCGGCACACGTACGCCGCCAGTACGTCGCTGACGACACACTGACGGCGTAACGGAGACGGAGCGGATCCGGAGGTCAGACCTTCACGAGGTTCAGACCTTCATGAGGTCAGACCTTCACGAGGTCCGGCTTCGCGGGCGCGGGCTCACCCGTCGACGCGGCGAGACCCTCGCCCTCCACGTCCACGTTCGGCAGGACCCGGTCGAGCCACTTCGGCAGCCACCAGGCCTTGTGGCCGAGGAGCGCGAGCACGGCCGGGACGATCGCCATCCGGACCACGAAGGCGTCGAAGAGGACCGCGACGGCCAGGCCGAAGCCGATCATCTTGATCATCTGGTCGGTCATGCCGATGAAGCCGGAGAAGACCGCGATCATGATGACCGCCGCGGCGACGACCACCCGGGCGCTGTGCCGGAAGCCGGTCACGATCGCCTCGCCGGGCCGCTCCCCGTGCACGTACGCCTCCCGCATGCGGGTCACGAGGAAGACCTCGTAGTCCATCGCGAGACCGAAGACGACACCCACCATGAAGATCGGCATCATCGACATGATCGGGCCGGTCTGCTCGACCCCGAAGAGGCTGCCGAGCCAGCCCCACTGGAAGACCGCGACGACCGCGCCGAGGGCCGCGACGACCGAGAGCAGGAAGCCGAGGGCCGCCTTCAGCGGGACCAGGATCGACCGGAAGACCACCGTCAGGAGCAGGAAGGCGAGGCCGACGACGAGTGCCAGGTAGGGCACGAGCGCGTCGTTCATCTTCTGCGAGAAGTCGATGTTCATCGCGGTGGCGCCGGTGACGAGGACCTCGTCGCCGGTGGCGTTCCGGATGTCGTGGACCAGGTCCTCGGTGGCGACGGAGGACGGACGGTCCTTCGGGACCACCGTGATCATCGCGGCGTCGCCGGCCTTGTTCGGGGTCGCCGGGGTGACGGCGGCCCAGCCTTCGAGGCCCTTGATCGTGGAGACGGTCTGGTCCGCGGTGGCCTTGTCGCCGTCGACGACGACGAGCAGCGGGCCGTTGAAGCCGGGGCCGAAGCCGTCCGACAGCGTGTCGTACGCGCGGCGCTCGGTGGTGGACGTGGGCTTGACGCCGTCGTCCGGCAGGCCCATCTCCAGGGAGGCGGCGGGCACGGCGATCGCGCCGAGGCCGATGACGCCGACGAGCAGCACCATCAGGGGGCGCCGGATGACGAACCGGGCCCAGCGGGTGCCCCCGTTGGGCTTGTCGCTCACCTTCGCGGTGCCCTTGCGCTGCTTGCGGCCGACGACCTTGTCGCCGGCGAAGCCGAGGAGCGCCGGGATGAGGGTGAGGGCGATCAGTACGGCGATGACGACCGTGCCGGCGGCGGCGAAGCCCATCTTCGTCAGCATCGGGATGTTGACGACGGCCAGGCCGACCAGGGCGATGACGACGGTGAGTCCGGCGAAGACGACCGCCGAACCCGCCGTGCCGACCGCGCGGCCCGCGGCCTCCTCCTTCTCGCGCCCGTCGGCGAGCTCCGCGCGGTAGCGGGACACGATGAAGAGGGCGTAGTCGATGCCGACCGCGAGGCCGATCATCATCGCGAGGGTGGAGGTGGTGGAGCCCAGGTCGAGGACGTTCGCGAGGGCGGCGATCGAGGAGACGCCGATGCCGACGCCGATGATCGCGGTGAGCAGCGGGAGCCCCGCCGCGACGAGCGAGCCGAAGGTGATGACGAGCACGATGCCGGCGATGACCACGCCGACGATCTCGCCCGCGCCGGTCTCCGGCATGGTCTGGAGGGCGTCACCGCCGACCTCGACGGTCAGCCCCTTGCCCTGCGCGTGCTCACCGGCCTGGGTGAGCGCCTCGCGGGTCTCGTCGGTCAGCTCCATCGCGTTGACCTTGTAGGCGACGGAGACGTAGGCCGTGGAGCCGTCCTGCGAGACGGCGTGCGCGGTGTACGGGTCGGCGACCGAGACGATCTGGTCCGAGCCGGACTTCAGCGCGCCGACGGTCTCCTCGACGACGGCCTTGTGGGCCGGGTCGGTCACCTTCTGGCCCTCGGGGGCCTTGAAGACGACACGGGCCGTGGCGCCGTCGGCGCCGGCTCCGGGGAAGCGCTCTTCGAGCAGGTCGAAGGCGCGCTGGGCCTCGGTGCCGGGTATCGAGAAGGAGCCGGAGGTGGGGGCGGGCGCGGTGGCGGCGCCGATGCCGGCGACCGCCAGGAGCGCCACCCAGAGGAGGGCGACGAGCCGTCGGCGCCGGAAGGCGGAACGGCCCAGCTTGTAGAGGAACGTGGCCACGGGGGCGTACTCCCATTGTGGGGTGGGACAGGACATGGGGAGCCGGCCCGACGGGTGAGCGGTGCGCGTCAGGTGGTGTGGTGTGTCGTGTGGGTGCTCCGGCCGGGTGTGCCGGTGCGGGTGGGGTCAGACGCCGAGTGAGGGGAGCACGACGGCGTCGACGTAGGCGGTGAGAAAGGCACGGTCGACCGGCTGATCCTCGATCAGCGGCCGGGCGATGAACGCACCGATCAGCATGTGGGGAAGGAGCTTCAGCGCCGGGTTGTCGGCGTCGACCTCTCCCCTGCGGACCGCTCGGCGCAGCAGTTCGTCGAGGCCGTTCATCTCGGGTTCGATGAGCAGCTCGCGCAGCGCCCGGTGCAGTTCGGGGTGGGTGTGGACGGCATGGGCCAGGCCCCGCATCAGTGCGGAGTCCTTCTCCATCTGGCAGTCGTCGGTCCGCTCCATGAGCACGTGGAAGTCGCCGCGCAGCGAGCCGGTGTCGATCTCGGCGAGATCGGCGGGCTTGTTGGCGCGCAGCGCCCGGGCGACCAGCTCGGGCTTGCTCCCCCACTGGCGGTAGAGGGTGGCCTTGCTGGAGTGGGTGCGGGCGGCGACGGCGTCCATGGTGAGGGCGTCGTAACCGACCTCGCGGAGGAGGTCGAGCACGGCTGTGTACAGCTCGGACTCCCGCTCGGGAGTGAGTCTGCTGCGAGCCATGAACGGCTCCTCCGATCCGACAGTGCGAACGAAACGGTTTCGTACAGTACGAAGGTACCCGCGGCCCCAGCGAAACGAAACCGTTTCGTACGTGTCCTGGACCACACCGCACCACACCGCGCCGCACCACACCGCGCCGGAAGCCCGTATACACGTACGAGTTGCCGCACCCCCTCCGCGCGGAAAGCATGTACAGGTGAGTGACGACGTCGCGTATCTCCGGTTTCCGCACCTCCACGACGACCTGCTGTGCTTCGCGGCCGAGGACGATCTCTGGATCGCCCCCCTCGTCCCCGAGGGACTCCGCCCCGGCCGGGCCTGGCGGCTGACCGTCGACCGCACCCGGGTCGGCCACCCGCGCTTCTCGCCGGACGGCCGCCACATCGCGTACACGAACTGGCGCAGCCTCGACCCGGAGATCCATCTCGTCCCCATCGACGGCGGATCCGCCCGGCGCCTCACCTACTGGGGCTCGACCGACACCCGTGTCTGCGGCTGGACGCCCCCCGACCCCGAACGGGATGGCCACTCCGACATCCTCGCCGTCTCCTCGCACGGGCAGCCCTTCTCGTACTACTCCTGGGCCTACACCGTCTCCACCGACGGCTCCCCCGGCGGCCGCATGCCCTGGGGCCCGGTCTCCGACATCGCCGTCACCGCCGACGCCGGCATCACCGGCGACGCCACCGGCGCGGAGCGCCGCACGATCCTCCTCACCGGGAAGCCGCCGCACGAGCCGGCGTCCTGGAAGCGGTACCTCGGCGGCGCCACCGGACGGCTCTGGCTGCACGGCGAACGGCTCCTGCCCGACATCGGGGGCCACCTCGACTCCCCCATGGCCGTCGGCGGCCGGGTCGCCTTCCTCTCCGACCACGAGGGCGTCGGCAACCTCTACTCCTGCCTCCCCGACGGCACCGACCTGCGCCGCCACACCGACCACGACGCCTTCTACGCCCGGCACGCGTCGACCGACGGGCGCCGGGTCGTCTACCAGTGCGCGGGCGACCTGTGGATCGTCGACGAGCTCACCGCCGACTCCCGCCCCCGGAAGCTGGACGTCCGGCTCGGCGGCCAGCGCGTCGGCCGGCGCTCCTACCAGGTGCCCGCCGCCCACCACGTCGACGCGGTCTCCGTCGACGAGACCGGCCGGGCCAGCGCCGTCTCCGTACGCGGCAGCCTGTACTGGCTCACGCACCGCGACGGCCCGGCCCGGACGATCATCGACGCGCCGGGCGTCCGCGTCCGGCTGCCCGAGATGCTCGGCAGCGGCGGCCAGGTCGCGTACGTCACCGACGCCGACGGCGAGGACGCCGTCGAGGTCGCCTACCTGCCGCGCGCCAGCGGCGACCGGCCGCCGCGCCGGCTCGCCTCGGGCCGCCTCGGCCGCGTCGAGGAGCTGATCTCCGACCCGGACGGCGAGCGGCTCGCGATCGCCTCCCACGACGGCCGGCTCCTCCTCATCGACGCGACGGAGGAGGAGGCCGGGGAGCCCGCCCCGGCCGAAGGGGCGGGGGACGGGCCCGGGAACGGGCCCGGAGAAGGGGCCGGGGGTGACTCCGCGGACGGCGGGGCGGGGGACGGGCCCGGGAACGGGCCCGGAGAAGGGCCTGGGAACGGGGCCGGAGAAGGGCCTGGGGACGACTCCGCGGACGGCGGGGTCACCGAGCTGATCCGGTCCGTCAACGGGCCCGTCCGCGACCTCGCCTTCTCCCCCGACGGTGCCTGGCTCACCTGGTCCCACCCCGGCATCGGCCGCTCCCTGCGCTCCATCAAGATGGCCCGCATCTCCGGCCCCGGCCCCCGGACCGTCGTCGACGTCACCAACGGGCGCTTCGAGGACGAGAACCCCGTCTTCACCCGCGACGGCCGCTACCTCGCCTTCCTCTCCTGGCGCGGCTTCGACCCGGTGTACGACGTCCACACCGGCGACCTGTCGTTCCCGCTCGGCTGCCGCCCCTACCTCGTACCGCTCTCCTCCGCCACGCCCTCCCCCTTCGCGCTGCTGCCCGACGGGCGCCCGGCGGCCGGCGGCCTCGACCCCGCCGACGACGAGACGGACACCGGCGACGGCACCGTCACCGTCGAGATCGAGGGGCTCCCCGACCGGGTCACCCCCATCCCGGTCACCGCCTCCAAGTACTCCGCGCTGCACCCCGTCAGCGGCGGCGGTCTGGTCTGGCTGCGCTGGCCCATCTCGGGCGCGCTCGGCGAGACCTTCGCCAACCCCGCCGACACCTCGGGCCGCCCCTCGCTCGAACACTTCAGCATCACCAAGGCCCGCAAGACCGAACTCGCCAAGGACCTCGACTGGTTCGCCGTCAGCGGCGACGGCACCCGGCTCGTCGTCGCCGACGAGGGCGAGCTGCGGGCCGTACCCGCCACCGAGTCCGGGGACGGCGACTCCACCGTCTACCTGGACCTGCGGCGCATCCTCCACGAGGTCGAGCCCGGCGCCGAGTGGCGCCAGGCCTTCGACGAGGCCGGCCGGATCGTCCGCGCCTACTTCTGGGAGCCCGGCATGGGCGGCGTCGACTGGACGGCCGTCCTCGACCAGTACCGGCCGCTCGTCGAACGGGTCTCCTCCCCCGACGAGTTCGCCGACCTGCTCCGCGAGGTCGTCGGCGAGCTGGGCACCTCCCACGCGTACGTCACCCCCGCCCGCCGCAACGAGGGCCCGCCGCACTACCAGCGGCCCATGGGCCTGCTCGGCGCCAACCTCGTGCCCCGGGACACCGGCTGGACGGTGAAGCGGATCCTGCCCGGCGAGTCCTCCGACTCCAAGGCCCGCTCCCCGCTCGCCGGCACCGGCATCCGCGAGGGCGCCGTCCTCACCCACGTCGACGGCCGGCCCGTCGACCCGGTCACCGGCCCGTACCCGCTGCTCTCCGGCACCGGCGGCACCACCGTCGAGCTCACCTTCACCCCCGCCGAGGACGAGGGCCGCCCCCGCCGCGTCGCCGTCGTCCCCCTCGTCGACGAACGGCCCCTGCGCTACCAGGACTGGGTCGCCAAACGCCGGGCCGTCGTCCGGGAGATCAGCGGCGGCCGCTGCGGCTACCTCCACATCCCCGACATGGGCGGCTCCGGCTGGGCCCAGTTCAACCGCGACCTCCGCATGGAGGTCTCCCGGCCGGCCCTCATCGTCGACGTCCGCGGCAACGCCGGCGGCAACATCAGCGAGCTCGTCATAGAGAAACTCACCCGCAAGATCCTCGGCTGGGACCTCACCCGGAACGCCCAGCCCGTCTCGTACGCCTCGAACGCCCCGCGCGGCCCCGTCGTCGCCCTCGCCGACGAGGCCACCTCCTCCGACGGCGACATGATCACCGCCGCGTTCAAGCTCCTCGGCCTCGGGCCCGTCGTCGGCCAGCGCACCTGGGGCGGGGTCGTCGGCATGACCGGCCGTCACCGGCTCGGCGACGGCACCCAGATCACGGTCCCGATGAACGCGGCCTGGTTCCCGGAGTACGGCTGGTCCCTGGAGAACCACGGCGTCGAACCCGACCTCGCGGTCCTGCGCACCCCCCTCGACTGGGCCGAGGGACGGCACGCCCAGCTCGACGACGCCGTGCACGTCGCCCTCGCGCTCCTTGAGGAGACCCCGGCGGCCAGCCCCCCGGGCTACGAGGCAGTCCCCGACCGCTCCCGCCCGAAACTGCCGCCGAGGTCCACCACGTAACAGGCCCGCGTGGGCGGCCTACGCGTGGGCCGCACCGAGGTCCAGCTCGTAGGAGGTCCCGGGCTTCCCGTCCAGCGTCACGCTCCCGACCGCGCCGAAACCGACCCGCCCGAGCACGGCCCTCGACCCCTCGTTGTCGAGGGTCGTGGCGGCGGTCAGCCTGGTCAGCCCGTACGCCTCCCGCGCCAGCCGGCACACCTCGCGCACCCCGGCCGTCGCCACGCCCCGCCCGGTCGCCTTCTCGGCGACCCGGTACCCGAGGTCGGCGGCCCCGTCGACGGCGTCCACGAGGTTGAACCGGCCGAGTATCTCCCCGCCCTCCCCCACCAGGACATGGAAGTGGATCGCACCGGTCTCCTGCTCGTCGAGGAGGGCCCGGTGCCGGTCCTCGAACTCCTCGAAGAACGCGTCTCCCCGGTCGGGCACGGAGGCGGCGAAGTAGGCCCTGTTCTCGCGCTCGAACGCGAGCAGGGCGGGCGCGTGGTCGGGGCGCAGTCGCTGCAGTTCAGGCATGGGGGGCACGCTATGCGCTCGCCCGGGGAAAGGGCGCCCTAATATCCTGCGGCCCGGGGCCGGATTCGGCGGAAACCCGCCGGGCGGAGCACGCCGTCCAGGATGCAGAAGATGCAGAACAGGAACCCGCATGCCCGAACGCTCACTTACCGGCCAGACCCTCATCCAGTCCGTCCAGCGCGCCGTCCACCTGCTGCGCGCCCTGAACCACCGGGGCGGCAGCGCGAGCGCCAAGCAGCTCGCGCGCGACACCGACCTGCCGCTTCCCACCGCGTACCACCTGCTGCGAACCCTCTGCCACGAGGGACTGGTGAGCAAGGACCGCCACGGATACGCCCTCGCGGATCCGGCCGGCCTCGCGGTCCCGCAGGCCTCCGCGCCCGAGGGGCTCCCCACCCAGGAGTGGACGGACGCCCTCAGTCTGGAACTCGACGCCGCCGTGTACTTCGTCATCTACCGCGAGGGCGAGATACGGGTCACGGCCGTCTCCCGCAACCCCGACTGCCCGCCCGTCACCGAGTGGGCCGAGTTCGGACTCACCGGTCACGCGCACGCCGCCGGGCAGGCGCTCCTCGCACAGCTCGGCGACGAGGAGCGCGCCGCCCACCTCGACCGGAACCCCGCGACGCCGCTCACCCGGCACACCGTGGCGGGCCGCACCGCCGTCGAGCGGCGCCTCACCTCCCAGCGGCGCGGGCTGCCCCACCTCGAGTACGAGGAGTACGCCCTCGGCACCGTCTGCGCCGCTGTCCCCATCACGGTCGGCTCCTCCGCCGCCGCCCTCGCGATCTCGCTCCCGGCCACCCGGACCGCCGACCTCAAGCAGCTCGCGCACCGCCTCCAGAACCGCGCCGAGAACGTCCTCCTCGACCGGACCTTCTCGATCGTGCCCCGCGCTCCCCGCCCGCCGGAGCCTTGACCACGCGAAGGCGCACCCGGCGTCCCGGATGCGCCTTCCTCAGACGAACGCCTCAGAGACGGACGTCAGGCGTCGTAGTCCTGGTCGAAACGGTCCTGGGCCTCCTGCTGGGCCTTGCGCGTCTCGTCCTCGGAGCGGCCGCGGCCCTGGGAGGCGCGCTCGGACGCCTCGTCCTTCGCCTTGCCCGCGGCCTGCCTGGCCTGCGCCTTGAGCTGCTCCGCCTTGTCCTGGAACTGGTCCTTCATGCCCATGAAGATTCACTCCTAGAAGGGTGTGGGGGCGACGGGGCGTCATGCCCCATCGGGCTCGACCAGCCTTGCACGGGCGCACATCCCACGCATTTCGATCAGCCACCGCCCTTCACTCCCCGTCACCGGACTCCCCGTCACCGCCGGGCCGGTCCCCCGTCACCGCCGGGTCGCGTCCCCCGTCACCGCCGGTTCGCGTCCCCCGCCCGTGCCTGCTCGTCGGCCGCGCCGCCCGCGCCCACGAGCCCCTTGGAGACGGAGCCGAGGCGCGGCTCGAAGCGCCGCATCTCGCGCTGCCCGACCGCCGCGATCACCCCGGGGACATAGCCCCGGACCGACTGCATCCCGCGCAGCCACCACTGCGCGTACACGTGGGAGGAGCGCCGCTCGATGCCCGCGACGATCCGGTCGACGGCCGGGCCGAGGGGGTACGTGCGGTTCGCCGGCCACGGCAGCCGGGAGCGGAGTTCGCGCATCACGTCGTCCTGGTCGGCGCCCCGCACCATGTCGGTGTCGGTCCAGGACAGATAGCCGACGCCGACCCGCACGCCCTTGTACGCGACCTCGGCGCGCAGGCTGTGTGCGAAGGCCTCGACGCCCGACTTGGAGGCGCAGTACGCCGTCATCATCGGGGCCGGGGTGAGCGCCGCGAGCGAGGCGATCTGGAGGAAGTACCCCCGGGACTCCATGAGGACGGGCAGGAACGCCCGGCCGGTCACGGCGCCGCCGATGAGGTTGACCTCGATGACCCGACGCCAGGCGTCGGGGTCGGACTCGACGAACGGGCCGCCGGCCGCGACACCGGCGTTGGCGACGACGATGTCGACCTTCCCGAACCGCTCCTTGACCTCGGCCGCGACCTTCGCCATCGCCTCGTGGTCGGTGACGTCGGCGTGCCACCAGTCGGCCTCGGTGTGCAGCCGCCCGGCGACCTCCTTGAGCTGCTCGGGCTCCAGGCCGACGAGCGCGATCTTCGCGCCGCGCGCGGAGAGCTTGCGGGCGAGGAGTTCGCCGACGCCGCGGGCCCCTCCGGTGACGACCGCGACCTGTCCTTCCAGGCTCACCCGGCTCATGCCTTCTCCTTCGCTTCCTGACGCGTGTCGGTCAGGTACGTGTCGGTCAGTTCACGGATCCGCGCGGTGACGGCCTCGGGGGCCTCCACCGGCGTCATGTGGCCCGCGCCGGCGAGTTCGAGGAGCCCCACGCACTGCGGGAGCGCCTCGGCCATGGCCCGGGAGTGGACGGGCGGGGTGAGCCGGTCGGCGGTGCCGACGAGGACGGCCACCGGCAGGTCCAGCTCCCGCACGCCCGCTTCAACGTCGAGCGCGGAGAGCACGTGGGACCAGCCGACGCGGGCGCCGCGCGGGCAGGCGTGCACGATCCGGGCGCAGGTGTCGACCCGTTCGGGGGCGGACCCCGGTCCCATCGTCGCGTACTTGAGGATCTTCTTCGAGACGGGCGTGACGGGCCCGAGGGGGGCCTTCGCGCCGAGGACGCCCCGGGTCAGCCGGGTGCGCCGCTCGCTCGGGCGCAGCGGGACGACGGTGGCCTCGGCGGTCAGCCGCGAGGGCCCGGTGGAGCAGAGCAGTACGGCCGCCGCGTGCTCCTGGAAGCCGGGGCGGGAGGCCGCCGCCATGACGGTCATGCCGCCCATGGAGTGCCCGGCGACGACGGCCTTCTCGCCGGGGGCGAGGGTGGCCGCGAGGACGGCTTCGAGGTCGTCGGCGAGGGCCCTGACGGAGTATCCGGAGGGTCCGGCGGGGAGCGGGGAGCGGCCGTGGCCGCGCTGGTCGTAGGCGACGACCCGGTGGTCGGCGGCGAGGGACCGGATCTGCTCGGCCCAGAAGGCGATCGAGCAGGTCCAGCCGTGGGAGAGGACGACGGCGGGGGCGCCCTCGGGGCCGTACACCTCGACGTGGATCCGGGAGCCGTCGGCGGAGACGGCGGTGAGTTCGCGGGACGCGGGCAGCGAGGTCAGGTGCCGGCTCACTTGGCGGCCTCCTTCGTGCGGGACGGGCGGGTCTTCTCCGCCGGGGCGGGCTCGGCAGCCTCGGCGGCCTCGGCGGGCTTGGGGGCCTTGGGGGCCTTGGGGGCCCTCAGCACCTCGTACTCGGAGAGGTCGACCTGCCGGGTCTCCTTGCGGAACTCGCCCGTCGTCCCCGGCCACAGGGTGGTGTTGCGGCCGTTGGCGTCGAGGTACCAGCTCTCGCAGCCGCCCGCCTTCCAGACGGTCCGCTCCATGCGCGTCTGCACCTTGCGGTTCCAGGCGCCGACGGCGGAGGGTCGGACGGCGAGCGCGGCGCGCCCGCCCAGCATGTTCAGCTGGCGCAGGTAGTCGGCCATGTAGTTCAGCTGGGACTCGATCATCAGGATCATCGAGGAGTTCCCGAGGCCGGTGTTGGGGCCGATGACCGTCATGAAGTTGGGGAAGCCTGCGGCGGTGGCGCCGCGCAGCGCCTCCATGCCGTCCTTCCAGGCCTCGGCGAGCGTCTGCCCCTCGGCGCCGACGACCCGCTCGGCGATCGGCATGTCGGTGACGTGGAAGCCGGTGCCGAAGACGATCGCGTCGACCTCGGTCTCGGTGCCGTCGGCGGCGACCACGGTCGAGCCGCGGACCTCGCGGAGCCCGGAGGCGACGACGTCGACGTTGGGCTGGGCGACGGCCGGGTAGTACGTGCTGGAGAGCAGGATGCGCTTGCAGCCGATGCGGTACGAGGGCGTCAGCTTGGCCCGCAGCGCCGGGTCCTTGATCGCCTTGGCGATGTTGGCCTTGGCGAGCCTCTCGATCAGCCCGAGCTCGTTGGGGTGCTTGGTGAAGGCGCCGACCTGGAGTTCGCGGATGCCCCAGAGCAGGCCGCGGCGGAGGGTGCCGGTGACGGGCACGGCGCGGTGGAGCCAGCGCTCGGGGCCGCTGATGGCGCGGTCCATGCGGCGCATGACCCACGGGGGCGTGCGCTGGAAGAGCGTCAGCTTCCCGACCAGGGGCTGGATCGCGGGCACGATCTGGATGGCGGAGGCGCCGGTGCCGATCATGGCGACGCGCTTGCCGGTGAGGTCGTAGTCGTGGTCCCAGCGGGCGGAGTGGAAGACCTTGCCGGGGAAGTCGGCGAGCCCCGGGATGTCGGGGATCTTGGGGTCGGACAGCGGGCCCGTCGCGGAGACGACGACCTCGGCGCTGAAGGAGCCCTGGCTGGTCTCGATCTCCCAGCGGAGCGCTTCGGCGTCCCAGGCCATCCGCCGCACCTCGTGGTTGAGGCGCAGGTGGGGACGGATCCCGAAGGTGTCCGTGACATGCTCCAGGTAGGCGCGGATGTGGCGCTGTCCCGAGAAGGTCCGCGGCCAGTCGGGGTTGGGCGCGAAGGAGAAGGAGTAGAGGTGCGAGGGCACGTCGCAGGCACAGCCGGGGTAGCTGTTGTCGCGCCATGTGCCGCCCACGGAGTCGGCCCGCTCCAGGACGACGAAGTCGGTGATTCCCTCGCGGCGCAGCCGGACGGCGGCCCCCAGGCCACCGAATCCCGATCCGATCACCGCCACCCGTACGTGCTCGTGCTTCGCCATGCCGCCTCCCGAACGCCCGGCAGATCACGCCAGCAATCACTGGCACAGTCGGGACTGTAGAGCAGCTCCATACCGAGCGGTAGGGGTACGGCGAGGGAAAGTTACCGGCGGTACAACATAGGCTGGCGTGCGTGGCAGAAGGATCAGCAGAAGAACCGGGACCCGGCACGGGCGCACACGAGACCGTGCCCGACGGCGTACGCGAGTACCGCATGGAGGAGCTGGCGACCGCCGCCGGCATCACCGTGCGCACCCTGCGCTTCTACCGCGAGCGCGGACTGATCCCGCCGCCGCGCCGCGAGGGCCGCATCGCCTGGTACGACGAGCACCACCTGGCCCGGCTGCGCACCATCGCCGCCCTCCTGGAGCGCGGCCACACCCTCAACGGCATCGCCGACCTCACGACCGCCTTCGAGAGCGGCCGGAACGTCCGCGAGGTCCTGGCCCTCGGCTCCCCCACCGAGGAGGAGCCCGTCCGCCTCACCCCCGAGGAGCTCGCCGACCACTTCGCCGGCGAGGTCACCCCCGAGAACCTCGCGGCCGCCCTCGACCTCGGCTACCTCGTCACCGACGGCGAGGAGATCATCCACATCAGCCGCCGCCTGCTCGACGTCTCCGCCGCGCTCGTCCGCGAGGGCGTCCCGCTCGCCGAGGTCCTCAAGGCGGGCGCCCGCGTCCGCGAACACGCCGACGCCCTCGCGGAGCTCTTCACCGACCTGCTGCGCGCCCACGCGGCCGAGGACGACCTGGGGCGGCTGCGCCCGCTCGCGAAGAGCGTCGTCGAGGCGGAGCTGTCGATGGCCCTGGACCGACGCCTGCGCCCCGACAGCACCTGATTCCGCCCTACGAGGACAGACCTGATTCCGCCTACGAGGACAGCTCGTACACGGCGGTCACGGGGGCGTGGTCGCTCCACCGCTCGGCATGGGTGGCGGCCCGCTCGACGTAGGCCTTGACGGCCTTGCCGGCGAGGCCGGGGGTGGCGACCTGGTAGTCGATGCGCCAGCCGCTGTCGTTGTCGAAGGCGCGGCCGCGGTAGGACCACCAGGAGTAGGGCCCCTCCTCCTCGGGGTGCAGGGCCCGCACGACGTCCACGTACCCCCCGTCGCCCTCCTCGAAGACGCGGCCCAGCCACTCCCGCTCCTCGGGCAGGAAGCCGGCGCTCTTCTTGTTGGCCTTCCAGTTCTTGAGGTCGGCCTCGCGGTGGGCGATGTTCCAGTCGCCGCAGACCACGACCTCGCGCCCGTCGGCGGCGGCCCGGCCCCTGAGCTCCTTCAGGTACGGCAGGAACTCGCCCAGGAACCGCATCTTCTCGTCCTGGCGCTCGGTGCCGACCTCGCCGGAGGGCAGGTAGAGACTGGCGACGGTCACACCGGGCAGGTCGGCCTCGATGTACCGCCCGCTGTCGTCGAACTCGCTCGACCCGAAGCCGACGCGCACCGCGTCGGGCTCGCGGCGCGTGTAGAGGGAGACGCCGGCGCGGCCCTTGGCGGCGGCGGGCGCGTGCGCGGTGAACCAGCCCTCGGGCGCCCGCACCTCGGCGGGCAGCTGGGCCTCCTCGGCGCGCACCTCCTGGAGGCACACGACATCGGCGGAGGTGCCGGCCAGCCACTCGACGAAGCCCTTCTTGGCGGCGGCACGGAGACCATTGACATTCACGGACGTGACAGTGAGCATCCCGGGAGAATACCGACACCATCGCATCGCATACATGTACGATTCTTCGCATGAACATCCAGCCCACGCCCTATGACCACCCCGACGCCGTCAAACTCAACGACGCGGTGCAACTCGAATACGTCGCCCGCTATGGCGACGAGGGCGACGTCACACCGCTGGACGCCACGATGTTCGTTCCCCCGCAGGGCCTCTACCTCCTCGCGTACGACCCCGAGGACCACCCGGTGGCCACCGGCGGCTGGCGCACCCAGAACCGGAACGACGAGGGCTACGCGGACGGCGACGCCGAACTGAAGCGCATGTACGTGATCCCCGAGGCCCGCGGCCTGGGCCTGGCCCGCCGCATCCTCGCCGCCCTGGAATCCGACGCCCGCACGGCCGGCCGCACCCGCATGGTCCTCGAAACGGGCAGCGCCCAGCCGGAGGCGATAGGCCTCTACACGTCCAGCGGCTACGAGCCCTGCGCCAAGTTCGGCCACTACCGCGACTACCCCAACAGCCGCTGCTTCGCGAAGCCGCTGACCTGACACCGACCTGACGCGCCGTAGGGCACAGGAAAGCAGAAATCCCGCCCGATCTTTCGATCGGACGGGATTTCCGTGTCTGTGGACCTGTGGGGATTTGAACCCCAGACCCCCTCGATGCGAACGAGGTGCGCTACCAGACTGCGCCACAGGCCCTTGCGACGTGTGAAACATTAGCATCCCGACCGGCTCACGCAAAAATCCGTTCCGCCGCAGGTCACCGGGGGCCGTCGCGGGCCCCCGGTGGGGGTCATTCGTTGGCCGCCCGGGGGCGGTCGTCCTCCGCGTACTGGTCGAAGAGGGGCGTGCGGCCGCTGTCCCGGCCGCGGCGGGGCGGGGCCGGGCGGCGGCGGGGGGACGGGGACGGAGCGGGGGTCGGGTCCGCCGCCGTGGAGGAGCGGGCCGCGCTCCACGTCTCCGGGTCCGTGATGTCGACACCGCTCGACGCGCGCGGGGCGACCGGCGCCGTCACGTACGTGGGGAGCGGGACCGGCACCGGCTCCCAGCTGTCGCCGCGGGCCGGACCGCGCTCGCGCTGCTGGTCCACCCACTCCGCGTGGTCCGTCTGCTCGACCAGGGCGCGCCGGCCCGCCTCCTGCGGCGACACCGGCGGAGTCGAGACCGGGGCCTGTTCGGCCTCGAGCTCGGGCGTCGGGGTGGGCCGCCGGCTCTCGCGCAGCCGGGCCGCCGCCGCTTCCGCGCGGCGCCGGTCCATCACGTACACGAAGCGCCGCCGCTCCTGGACCCGCAGATGCACGATGTACGCACTGAGGAGCAGCGCCGGGACCGCGGGCGCCCACAGGAAGGGAACGCCGCCGACGGCCGCGACGACCGCGCCGAGGGTGAACCCGGCGAAGAGGAGCGTCGTGACGCGCCGGCGCCGGGCGAGGGCCTTGCCCCGGCGGGCCCGCTCGGCCGCAGCGCCGCTCGTGGAGGGGCGCTGCGGGGCGGGTGCGGGGGCGGGTTCCGGCGCGGGTTCCGGCACGGGGGCCGGGAGTTCGAGGCGCGCCTCGGTCCTGGCCGCGGGCGCGGAAAAGGCCCGGACGTCGACCGAGCTCAGATGCTCGGTCTCCGCGTCCGGGTCCACGTCGGGCGTCGGTCCCTCCGCCGTACGGTCCCGCTCCTTGAGCTCCTTGGCGTACCGGCGCTCCATTCCCGCCCGTCCGGACAGCAGCCGGATGGCGGTGCTGAAGCGTTCCGTCGGACGGGCTTCGTTCAGCTCGTCCTGCCTGCGGAGCCACATCGGCACCAAGTAGGCGGCCCAGGCCCCGACGATGACTGCGTAGATGAGGCCGCTGCTGCTCACGCCTCACACGGTAGAGGGGTTCCGTTACGGGCATCGGCCAATTGGCCCGGTGTGTCGCACGATCTGGCTGATATCACTGAACTTTTTTGTGATTGTTCAGATCGTTCGGTGCCAACTGCCGATAAAATTCGAACATTTATGCCATTCGAGCTTGGCGCCAGCGTCGCAACAATCCCTCCGGCACCTCCTCCACCGTCAGCGCGAAGACCAGATGGTCCCGCCACGCGCCGTCGATGTGGAGATAGCGGGGGCGCATCCCCTCCTCGCGGAAGCCGAGTTTCTCCACGACGCGGCGCGAAGGGCCGTTCTCCGGGCGGATGCACACCTCCATCCGGTGCAGCCCGACCGCGCGGAAGCAGTGGTCGACGGCGAGCGCGACCGCCGTCGGCATCACCCCGCGCCCGGCCACCTCGCCGTCCACCCAGTAGCCCACGTGCCCCGAGCACATCGAGCCCCAGGTGATCCCCGCCACGGTCAACTGCCCGACGAGACGCCCCTGGTACTCGATGACGAACGGCAACATCCGGCCCGCCTTCGCCTCCGACCGCAGGTGGCGGACCATTTGACGGTACGTCGGCCGCTGCGCGACCGGGCCGCCCGGCGCCGGGGGCGGCACCGTCGCCTCCCAGGGCCGCAGCCACTCGCGGTTGCGCCGGTTCACCTCGCGCCAGACCCGCTGGTCGCTCATCTTTATCGGGCGGAGGACGACGTCCCCGTCCACGAGGACCACGGGCCAGGACGGGATCATGACGTTCTCGGGTGGTCGCCGCCGCGGATCTGGTCGACGGCGTGCCGGAGGATCGGCTCCAGGACCGCGAGCCCGTCCCGTACGCCGCCCGGCGACCCCGGCAGGTTCACGATCAGCGTCCCGCCCGCGACTCCCGCGAGCCCGCGCGACAGCGCCGCCGTCGGCACCTTCTCGCGGCCGTACGCGCGGATGGCCTCCGGGATGCCGGGGATCTCGCGGTCCAGGACCCGGCGGGTGACCTCGGGCGTCTCGTCGGTGGGCGAGATGCCCGTACCGCCCGTGGTGACGATCGCGTCGTACCCCGCCTCGACCCCGGCCCGCAGCGCGGCCTCGACCGGCGCCCCGTCCGGGACGACCTGCGGGCCCTCCACGGCGAAGCCCATCCGGGTCAGGCCCTCGGCGATCAGCGGACCGCCCTTGTCCTCGTACACCCCGGCCGACGCCCGGTTGGAGGCGGTGACGACCAGCGCGGAGTACCGGGCGGTCGACGCGCCGCCGGCCTCGTCGCCGAGCGCGGCAGGGAACGACTCGGCCGTCGGCGCCTCGGTCGTCGGCGCCTCGGCCCCGTGCTCGTGGGCCCCGGCCACCCGGCCCCCGCGCGTCACGACCCGCTCCGCGTCCAGTGACCCGACTTGCCGCCCGTCTTCTCCTCCACCCGTACGTCGGAGATGACCGCGCCCTTGTCGACCGCCTTCACCATGTCGACGACCGTCAGGGCCGCCACCGAGACCGCCGTCAGGGCCTCCATCTCGACGCCCGTGCGGTCCGTGGTCTTCACCGTCGCCAGGATCTCGACCGCCTCGTCCGTGACCGCCAGGTCCAGGGTGACGCCCGAGACGGCCAGCGGATGGCAGAGCGGGATGAGGTCCGGGGTCTTCTTGGCGCCCATGATCCCGGCGATGCGGGCGGTCGCCAGCGCGTCGCCCTTCGGGACGCCCTCGCCGCGCAGCAGCTCGATCACGCGCGGCGAGACGAGGACCCGTCCGCTGGCCCGCGCCGTGCGGGCCGTGACGTCCTTCGCGGAGACGTCGACCATGCGGGCCGCACCCGCCTCGTCGATGTGGGTGAGACCTTGCTGCGTGCTCATGGCCGTGACACTCCCGGTCGCTGTATGGGGACGACACCGTACCGTTCCTACAGACTGAGCGGGAGTGAGGCCTTTTGCCAGAACCCCTGATCAGTCGCGTGTCCCGAGCGGTGTTGGGCACGCTGGTCGCCCGCTTTCGCTCCGCGTCCGGGCGGCACGCATCGTGTGCGTGGTCCGGGGATGCGGGGGCGGGGTTCCTCACGCCCAAGAGCATCCGGTCGGGCCTGGACGGTCCGATGCCCCACACGATCGCTCCGGTCGTGTGGGGGCGGTGCCGTCCGTCGCCGGATCGGGTGTCCTTGGGCGCGTCGTCCGATCGCCACGGCGGCAGCGTCGTGACGAGTGGTCTTACGGGTGGTGCCGGTGAACGACTTCTGCCAGTGCTGAGCGCCCCACTTGCTGGTGTAGGCGGGGTCGACGGCGATGATGCTGATGCCGCTCCGGTCTGCCATGGAGGTGAGACGGGTGCGGAGTTTCGCGGTGGGCATGCCGGAGATCACCTGTCGGAATCGGCGCCTGCCACCGTGCTTCTCCCGGGTCTTCTCTCCCTGGAAGTCCAGGTCCTCCACCGCGATGGCCTTCACGCCGCAGGTTCTCGCCCAGTTCAGCAGGCGGGTGAGGGCGTGGCGGACCTGCGCGTCGCGGTGCTCGGCGGTGCCCGACAGCTCGTAGAAGAAGCGGCGCGGGTTTCCGATCGGGTTGCCGTGGGTGTCGAGGCGCCAGGCGGCGAGGTGGTCGGCGTTGGTGTCGACCCCAATCACGCCGTGCGCGAGCGCCGCCTTCAGGGGGACCGGCGTGGGCGCGGGTGGAATCTGCCACGAGGCGGTGAGGTACCAGCGCCCGCGCGCCGCGTCGTAGTGGATGCGATAGGCGACAGCGCGGTTCGTCTCGACGCGGTCGGCCCATTCGCTGCCCCGGTGCGCGAACCGCACCCGCGCGGAGAGGACGTAGCGGCCGTGCGGGGCGTTCGCCAGCCCGGCAAGCGGCACGGGGAGCTTGATGCTGACCTCGCCGTCGGGGGTGACGCGGACGGTCTCGTTGCCGTACCGCTTCCCCGACTCCCCGTCCGCCGCCAGGAACCAGCGCTCCGCCTCCCACCGCTCCCGCCACTCGGCCTCGACGAGTCGGGCGTCGGGGAGGTGGTGGCGGGTGTTCAGCAGGCGCTTGCCGCCCCGGACCACCCGCACGCGTCCCGCCCGCCAGTCCGCGACAGCGGCAGCGTGCCGGGCTTCCAAGGCGGCCAGCCGCCGGGACTTCGCATGCCACTCCCGCCGCGACCGATAACCACCCGGCACCCGCTTCGAACCACGCTCACCGACCGGCAACGACAGCCGGTGCCGCAGCACCCGGATCCCCGCCTCAAGCCCCTGCACATGCGCGGCCTGACAACGCCGGGCCAACGCCCACTGATCATGAGACGCCTTCGTCACCGCACCCGCCCACCGCGACGACGACACGGGCGTCAGGGACCGCTTCCGAGCCGCCCAAGACCGGGTGGAATGCTCCAGACCATCCGCGCAGCGCACCCTCAGGTCCCGCGAGGCCAGCACACCCAGATGCGCGCCCACCAACCGCAGAACGTCCGTCTCACCCTCGGCGAGGCCCTTCAACCGGTCCCGCACCGCGACACCGGTGGGACCGGACACCACGAACGGCGCAGCAAGCACACGCAGACCCGAAACCGACCGCACCCCACCCACGGCCCGATACCCCCGACAGATCGCACTGGTCAACGAACCACACCGGAGAAGGTCACCCGTTCCCACCCCGAACACGCAACCACCCCGCCCGTCACCGCCTCCATGGCACCCTCGCCCCCTCAGCCGAGGAGGACCACTTCCAGCTCGCTGCCCGGCTCCACGCCGTCCGCCTCCTCCGGGACCACGAGCAGGCAGTCCGCGTGCGCGAGGGCCGCGACGAGGTGGGAGCCGGCACCGCCCACCGGAGTGACGGTGCCCGCCTCCGGGTCGTACGTGCCGCGCAGGAACTGCCGGCGGCCGGCCGGCGACGAGAGGGCCTTGTCGGCGGCGAGGACCGCCCGGACCCGGGGTCTGTGCAGGTCCTCTACGCCCATCAGGGCCCGGATCGCGGGCCGGACGAACAACTCGAAGGAGACGTACGACGAGACCGGGTTGCCCGGCAGCGCGAGCAGCGGGATCTGCTCGGCGCCGACCGCGCCGAAGCCCTGCGGCTTGCCCGGCTGCATGGCCAGCTTCCGGAAGTCGACCTGGCCGTCGGCGGTCAGCGCCTCCTTCACCACGTCGTACGCGCCGACGCTCACCCCGCCCGTCGTCACGATCAGGTCCGCCCGGATGAGCTGGTCCTCGATCGTCGCCCGCAGCGTCTCGGCGTCGTCGGTGACCGCGCCCACCCGGTAGGCGAGGGCTCCGGCGTCCCGCGCGGCCGCGGCCAGCGCGAAGCTGTTGGAGTCGTGGATCTGGCCCTCGCCCAGCGGCTCGCCGGGCTGGACCAGCTCGCTGCCGGTGGAGATGACGACCACGCGGGGCCGGGGGCGGACCTTCACGGTGCCCCGGCCGATCGCGGCGAGGAGACCGATCTGCGGCGGCCCCAGGACCGTGCCCGCCGCGAGGGCGAGCTCCCCGGCCCGTACGTCGCTGCCCGCCCTGCGGACGTGGGCGCCGGCCTCGGCGGACCGGTGGACCCGCACCTCGCCGCCCGCGCCCTCCGGGGCGGTGCTCGCGGCGCGCATGCCGGTGGCCGCGCCCCCGCCCGTACCGCCGTCGGTCCACTCGACGGGGACGACGGCCTCGGCGCCGGGCGGCAGCGGGGCGCCCGTCATGATCCGGGCGGCCTGCCCGGGGCCGACGGTCGGCAGCCCGCCGTCACCGGCCGCGACGTCGCCGATGACCGTGAGGACCGCGGGGAACTCCTCGGCGGCACCGGCGACATCGGCGACCCGCACCGCGTACCCGTCCATGGAGCTGTTGTCGAAGGGCGGCAGCGCGACCGGCACCGTCACGTCCTCGACGAGGACACAGCCCTGCGCGTCGAGGAGTTGCAGCTCGATGGGTTCGAGCGGGCCGACCGTCGCGAGGATGTCGGCCAGGTGCTCGTCCACCGACCACAGCCCGCGGGCGGGGCCCGCGCAGGGGTCCGCAGGCCCGTGCTCGTGCTCATGGCCGTGCTCGTGCTCGTGGCCCTGCTCGTGGTCGTCGTGGGACGGCGACGGTCCCGCGCTGCTGCTCAAGGTCCTACATCTCCTCGCTGACGTATCTCCGGAGCCAGGCCCGGAAGTCCGGTCCCAGATCTTCACGTTCGCACGCGAGTCTGACAATGGCACGCAGATAGTCCCCGCGGTCACCGGTGTCATAGCGGCGCCCCTTGAACACGACACCGTGCACCGGCCCGCCGATCTTCTCGTCGGTGGCGAGTTTCTGCAGGGCGTCGGTCAGCTGGATCTCCCCGCCGCGGCCCGGCTCGGTCTCCCGCAGCATCCCGAAGACGGCCGGATCCAGCACATAGCGGCCGATGATCGCGTAGTTGCTGGGCGCCTCCGACGGCTCCGGCTTCTCGACCAGGTCCGTCACCTTCACGACGTCCGTGTCCGCCGTCGCCTCGACGGCCGCGCAACCGTACAGATGGATCTGCGAGGGCTCGACCTCCATCAGTGCGATCACACTGCCGCCCTCGCGCTCCTGGACCTCCACCATCCGCGCGAGGAGCGGGTCGCGGGGGTCGATCAGGTCGTCGCCGAGGAGCACCGCGAAGGGCTGGTCGCCGACGTGCGGGGCCGCGCACAGCACCGCGTGGCCGAGGCCGCGCGGGGCGCCCTGGCGCACGTAGTGCATGGTGGCGAGGTCGCTGGACTCCTGGACCTTGGAGAGGCGCTCGGCGTCGCCCTTCCGGATCAGAGCTTCCTCCAGCTCGTAGTTCCGGTCGAAGTGGTCTTCCAGGGGACGCTTGTTGCGGCCGGTGATCATCAGAACGTCCGAGAGGCCGGCCGCGACGGCCTCCTCGACGACGTACTGGATGGCCGGCTTGTCGACGACCGGCAGCATCTCCTTCGGCGTCGCCTTGGTCGCCGGGAGGAAGCGGGTGCCGAGGCCCGCGGCCGGGATGACAGCCTTGCTGATCCGGCCGAGCCTGGGGAGCGACTGATTCATGAGGTGCACCTTAGTCGTTCGGAATAAGAGAAAGATGTGGGTTCGATTAACTTCATCCACATAAAGACAGTTACGAGACTTTCGTGAATTCAGAGGAGGCCGTCATGACGCCCGAGGCACCCGAGTTGTCCGAAAAGACCCTGCTGCGCAGTCGACTTCTGGCCGCCCGATCCGCGCTGAGTGTCGAATCCCTCACCGCCGCGGCCGAATCCCTCGCCCACCGGGGAGTGGAACTGGCCGAACTGGCCGAGGCGTCCACCGTCGCCGCCTACGTCTCCGTGGGCCGCGAGCCGGGCACGCGCGCGCTGCTCGACGCGCTGCACGCGCGCGGGGTGCGGGTTTTGCTCCCCGTACTGCTCCCCGACAACGACCTGGACTGGGCCTCGTACGAAGGTCCGGAGCGGCTCGCGAAGGCCGGCCGCGGACTGCTCGAACCGGTCGGGCCCCGCCTCGGTCCCGAGGCCGTCTGCACCGCCGACGCCGTCCTGCTGCCGGGCCTCGCCGTCGACGGGCGAGGAATGCGGCTCGGGCGGGGCGGCGGCTCGTACGACCGGGTCCTCGCCCGGCTCGCACGGGCGGGCGCCGACCCGGCGCTCGTCGTGCTCCTGTACGCGGACGAGGTGGTCGCCCGGGTCCCGGAGGAACCGCACGACCACCCCGTGCACGCGGTGGTGACCCCGGAGGGGGTCACCCGATTCCGTACGGCCCCTACGGCTTGAGGACCAGCGTGTCCTTCGTCGCCGCGTCGACCGCCGCCTTGCCGTAGGCCCAGTCGTACAGCTCGCCCTTGGCCCACCTGTCCGTCTGGTCGGTGTAGTGGTCGTGGAAGGCGTGGCCGGAGGCCCCGGTCAGGTTGATCCACCGGGACTTGTCCCAGTCGCCGACGTTGACCACCATCCGCATCGACGGCACCCAGATGACCTCGTAGCCGCCGGCCGCGTTCCAGCCGGTCGCGTCGACCGCCGCCTCGCCGCCGCCCAGGTTCCACGGGCCGCGGTTGAGGAGCTGCTGCACGACGCCGGGCCCGGCGGTGCCGAGCGTCTGGTTCTTCAGGGTCAGCTGGTGCAGCCGGCCCCAGCTCCAGGTGGAGACGTCCTTGCCGAGCTTGGCGGTCAGCTCCCAGCGCGCGTCCTTCATGGCCCGCGCGAGCAGCTGGTCACGGGTCTCGGTGGCCGAGTCCGTGCGGTTGCCCGGGGTCGTCCACCACTCGCTCTTCTCCTGCTTGAGGAGCGGGCGGACCACCTCGTACCAGCGGTCGCCGCCGTCCGGCTGCGCCGAGTCGGGGTCGCGCTGGCCGCATTCCCGTACGAGCTTGTTCTGCTCGTCGACCGGGCCGGTGGCGTCGGCCGGGCGGACGGTGATGCAGTCGCCCTCGGCCCGCAGCTCCTTGGGCAGCTTGTCGCCGAAGGAGAGCTTGAGGACGTTGCGCCAGACCGCGTTGAAGTAGGCGGCGGCGGCCGAGTCGGGCTCCTGGGTGTAGTCCCAGCCCTCCAGGAGCTTCTGCGCCTCGCGGACGTACGGGTCCGAGATGTCGACCTTCAGCAGGAGCGGGTTGAGCAGGGTCGCGATCTCGCTGCGGTTGTCCGTCTGCATGGTCCGCATGTCGTCCGGCGAGATCTTGCCGCCGTCCTTGATCTTCGACTCGATGAGGTCGTTGATCCGCTGGCTGCGCGAGCCGTAGCCCCAGTCCTTGGTGAGCAGGTCCGGGTAGGTCTTCTGGTCGATCACGGCCTGGTTGGCGGTGACGATGTAGCCGCGGTCCGGGTTGAACTCGTACGGCAGCTTCTCGAAGGGGATGTACCCCTTCCACTTGTACGTGGAGTCCCAGCCCGGCGCCGGGAGGGTGCCGTCGCCCTTGCCGCGCTGCGGGATCTTGCCCGGCGACTGGTAGCCGATGTTGCCCGCGGTGTCGGCGTAGACCAGGTTCTGGGACGGGACCTCGAAGTTCCTGGCCGCCGCCCGGAAGGTGGTGAAGTCCTTGGCGCGGTCGAGCGCGAAGATCGCGTCCATCGACTTGCCGGGCTGGAGCGCGGTCCACTGGAGGGAGACGCCGTAGCCGGTGCCGCGGTCGGGGGCGGCGTTGCCGACGGGGGCCTTCTGGCCGACCTTCTCCAGCTCGGAGGAGCGGTCGGAGACGAGCGGGCCGCGGTCGGTGGAGCGGACCGTGATCTTCCGGTCGTCCCCGCCGGCCACCTTGATGACCTCGTCGCGGACCGTGAACGGCTTGACCTTGCCGTCGACGAGGTAGCCGTCGGGGCCGATCCTCTCCAGGTAGAGGTCGGTGACGTCGGCGCCGAGGTTGGTGAGCCCCCAGGCGATCTTGTCGTTGTGGCCGATGATCACGCCGGGCATGCCGGAGAAGGTGTAGCCGGCGACGTCGTAGCGGCAGGTGGCCGAGACCGAGCGGCAGTGCAGACCCATCTGGTACCAGAGCGACGGCAGCTGCGGCGCGAGGTGCGGGTCGTTGGCCAGGAGCGGCTTGCCCGAGGTCGTCTTGTCGCCGGACACGACCCAGGAGTTCGAGCCGATGCCGTTGCCGTTGGGGCCGAGGAGGGCCGGGATGCCGTCGAGGACCTCGGAGAGCCCGCTGAGCTGGGCGTCCACGCCGCTGTCCGCGGAGGAACCGGAACCGGTGGGGTTGGTGCCCGGGGTGTCGCCCGTCGTCGACCCGTCGCCGTCGCCGCCCTCGCCGGGCTTGGCCTTCGGGTCGAAGGCGCCGGTCGACCCGTCGACCGCGCCCCGGTCGAGGATCGGCTGGTGGAGCGCGTACGGGTACTCCGGGTACAGCTCCTTGATCTGACTCGCGCTCAGCCGGCTCGTCATCAGCGAGCGGTCGATCTCGTCCTGCATGTTGCCGCGCAGGTCCCAGGCCATCGCCTTGAGCCAAGCCACCGAGTCGACCGGGGTCCACGGCTCGATCGCGTAGTCGTTGGTGAAGGACAGCGCCGCGTACTCGACGGAGACGTCCGCCGGGGCCCGGTCCTTCAGGTAGGCGTTGACGCCCTCCGCGTAGGCCTTGAGGTACTTCTTCGTCTCGGCCGACAGGACCGTGTCGTACTCCTGCTGCGCGACCCGGCGCCAGCCGAGCGTGCGCAGGAAGGAGTCGGTCTCGACCTGGCTCTCGCCGAACATCTCGGAGAGGCGGCCCGCGGTCACGTGCCGGCGGACGTCCATCTCGTAGAAGCGGTCCTGCGCCTGGACGTAGCCCTGGGCGCGGAAGAGGTCCGTCTCGTTGTCCGCGTAGATCTGCGGGACGCCGTTCGCGTCCCGCTTCACCTCGACGTCGGCGGAGAGGCTGTCGAGCCGGATCTCGCCCGTGGTCTGCGGGAACGAGGCCCGGACGGTGCTGACACCCCAGTACCCGCCGAACCCGATGCCCGCGACCAGCGCAAGGACCAGGACGAGGAGGAGCAGGCGGGCGCGCCGCCCTTTCTTCTTGGCGGGGGGCGCGGTCGTGTTGGAGGGCATCGCTGTCCTTCGAGGGGCAGGGTGGTCCTGGAGTACGGGAGCAACCTTAGGCGCAGCCCCCGGAGGGCCCGGACTCGGTGTCAGGAAGAGAACCGTACTGATGAGCGGGCCGATGCAAAGGAGGCGTCAAGAAAACGTTAAAGATTAGGTAAGGTAACGAAGTGTCGGCCGCTGGAGGAACGATCCAGCTGCATGCGAGGGGAAGGATCGGCCACTGACTGTCCACCAGCTCAACGAACTCCTGCTCATCTGCTCCCTCGTGTTGCTGATCGCCGTCGCGGCCGTACGGATCTCGTCCCGGAGCGGGCTTCCCAGCCTGTTGCTCTACCTCGGGATCGGGATCGCGATAGGGCAGGACGGCATCGGCAACGTCGCCTTCGACAACGCCGAACTGACCCAGGTCATCGGCTACGCCGCCCTCGTCGTGATCCTCGCCGAGGGTGGCCTCGGCACGAAGTGGAAGGAGATCAAGCCGGCCCTGCCCGCCGCCGTCGTCCTCTCCACCGTCGGGGTCGCCGTCAGCGTCGGCATCACGGCCACGGCCGCCCACTACCTCGTCGGTCTGGAATGGCAGCAGGCGCTGATCATCGGCGCCGTCGTCTCCTCCACCGACGCCGCGGCGGTCTTCTCCGTCCTGCGGAAGGTGCCGCTGCCGTCCCGGGTCACCGGTGTCCTGGAGGCCGAGTCCGGCTTCAACGACGCCCCCGTCGTCATCCTCGTCGTCGCCTTCTCCACCGCGGGACCCGTCGACGCCTGGTACGTCCTCGTCGGCACGATCGCCCTGGAGCTCGCCATCGGCGTCGCCGTCGGCCTGACCGTCGGGTTCCTCGGCGCGTACGGCCTCCGGCACGTGGCCCTGCCGGCCTCCGGCCTCTACCCGATCGCCGTCATGGCCATCGCGGTGGTGGCGTACGCGGCCGGCGCCCTGGCCCACGGCTCCGGCTTCCTCGCCGTCTACCTGGCCGCGATGGTCCTCGGCAACGCCAAGCTGCCGCACGCCCCCGCCAACCGCGGCTTCGCCGAGGGGCTCGGCTGGATCGCGCAGATCGGCATGTTCGTCCTGCTCGGCCTGCTCGTCACCCCGCACGAGCTCGTCCACGACTTCTGGCCGGCCGTCGTCATCGGCCTCGTCCTGACGATGGTCGCGCGGCCCATGGAGGTCCTGGTCAGCCTGGCGCCCTTCCGGATCCCCTGGCAGGAGCAGGCCCTGATGTCCTGGGCCGGCCTGCGCGGAGCCGTCCCCATCATCCTCGCCACCATCCCGATGGTGTCGCAGATCGAGGGCAGCGAGCGGATCTTCAACATCGTCTTCGTCCTCGTCGTCGTCTACACCCTGGTCCAGGGCCCGACCCTGCCCTGGCTGGCGAAGGCGCTGAAGCTGGGCGACTCGGCCGAGGCCGCCGACCTCGGCGTCGAGTCGGCTCCCCTGGAACGGCTGCGCGGGCACCTGCTCTCCGTCGCCATCCCCGAGGGATCGCGGATGCACGGCGTCGAGGTCGCGGAGCTGCGGCTGCCGGCCGGAGCGGCGGTCACCCTCGTCGTCCGCGAGGAGACGAGCTTTGTACCGGGGCCCGCGACCGTCCTGCGGCGCGGCGACGAGCTCCTCGTCGTCGCGACCGACCCGGTGCGGGACGCCACGGAGCGGCGCCTGCGGGCGGTCGGCCAGGGCGGCAAGCTCGCCGGCTGGCTCGGCACGGGCGGTGCCGCGCAGGTCAGGACGCACGCGGGTACGGCGACGCGCTTCCACCTGCCGGGCGGACACGCGACCGGACAGGGAAGTGGCCACGGAAGCGGGCGCGGGAACGGTCCCGAGCACTCCACTCGTGGGCCCGAGAAGAAAACATCCGGTTAATCGCAGGCATTAATTCAGGTGCGGGAGCGTTTTCCCAGGCGGGAAGACGCTCCTCCCTGTACCATGAAGGCACACCTGATCGAACCAACTCTGCCTGACGCAGAGCTGGCGCGACCGTATGGCGGCCGAGGCGCCCCTCCACCGTGGGGCCGGCCCGGTATCTACCGCAGTAACGCGCATGAGGACAGCTCTCGGCGACACCCGCACCACCGTGCCGGGGCGCGCTACCAGGCGGCAGAAAGGCCAGGACCGTGGCGTCCACGGTCATCTCGGACAAGCGGCCCGGCTACGGGCAGCTCCTGCGCACACCCGGTGCGCTGTCCTTCCTGCTTCCCGGGTTCGCCGCCCGGCAGCCCTTCGCGATGCTGACCATCGGCATCGTGCTGCTCGTCCAGCACACCACCGGCTCCTTCGGCAGCGCGGGCGCCGTGGCCGCCGTCACCGGCGTCTCCATGGCGCTGTTCGCCCCGCAGAGCGGCAAGCTCGCCGACCGGTACGGCCAGCGCGCCGTCCTGATCCCCGGCGTCCTCGTGCACACCGCCTCGGTCTCGCTGCTCGTGGTCCTCGCCCTGTCCGGCGCCCCGCTCTGGGCGCTGTTCCTGGCCGCCGTGCCCGCCGGTGCCTCCGTGCCCCAGGTCGGACCGATGGTCCGGGCCCGGTGGGCGGCGAAGCTCGACGGCAAGCCGCTGATGCCGACGGCCGCGGCCTTCGAGTCCGTGACCGACGAGTTCACCTTCGTCGTCGGCCCCGTCCTCGCGACCGCCCTGTGCACCGGGATCCACCCGGCCGCGGGCCTGATCGCCGAGGCCGCCCTCACCCTCGTCGGCGGCCTGTTCTTCGCCGCGCAGCGCGCCACCGAGCCGCCGTTCGGGATCTCCGCGGCCACCGCCGCCGGCCCGCACCGCTCGGCCCTCTCCATCCCCGGCGTCCGCGTCCTGATCGTCGCCTTCCTCGGCATCGGCACCGTCTTCGGCGGCATGCAGGTCTCCCTGACCGCCTTCACCGAGGAGATCGGCAACCCCGGCGCCAACGGCCTCCTGTACGGGGTCTTCGCCGCCGGCAACATGCTCGCGGGCATCGCGATGGGCGCCGTCGCCTGGAAGACCGGCCCCCGCCGCCGCCTGATCCTCGGCTACGCCGGCCTCACGGTCGCGGCCTCCCTGCTCTGGACCGCGCACTCGGTGCTCCTCCTCGGCGCCCTGGGCCTGGTCGTGGGTCTGTGCATCGCCCCCGCCCTGATCACCGGCTACACGATCGTCGAGACGCTGATCCCGGCGTCGGCCCGTACCGAGGCCTTCACCTGGCTCACCGGCGCCGTCGCGCTCGGCCAGGCCGCGGCCGTCACGATCGCCGGCCGCCTCGCCGACTCCCAGGGATCGAGCGCCGGGTTCCTGGTGCCGATGGCGGGCACCGTGCTCGCCCTGACCACGCTCCTCGCCCTCCGGTCGCGGCTGAAGCCGCGCGAGACCAGCCGGGTCGCGGCACGTGGTATCGGTCACCGCGTGCCGGTGGCGGTGGACTGAACCCACGGAATACGTCAAGATGGATCGTCGTTAGCACTCGATGAGTGTGAGTGCCAGGAGGAAGTCACGTGCCGACCTACCAGTACCAGTGCACCGAGTGTGGCGAGGGCCTTGAGGCGGTCCAGAAGTTCACCGATGACGCGCTGACCGAGTGCCCCAGCTGCCAGGGACGCCTGAAGAAGGTGTTCTCGGCCGTCGGCATCGTCTTCAAGGGATCCGGCTTCTACCGGAACGACAGCCGCGGCTCGTCGTCCAGCAGCTCGCCGGCCGCGTCGAAGTCCTCGACCCCGTCGTCTTCGTCCTCGACGTCCTCGACGTCGGATTCAAAGCCGGCCGCGTCGTCGTCCTCGACCTCTGCCGCGTCGTCGTCTTCTTCGTCGTCGAGCGCCGGAAGCTCGTCCTCGGCCGCCTGATCCGTTCTCTTCACCGAGGGCCCTGTCGCGTGTACGCGACGGGGCCCTCGGTGTTTCCCGCCCTCGGTGTTTCCCGGCCCCGGTGTTTCCCGGCGCCGCGCATAGGGTGACCGCCATGACGACCCATGGTGCGTACGCGGACATCGGCGTGATCGGCGGCTCGGGCTTCTACTCCTTCCTGGAGGACGTCACGGAGGTGTCCGTGGACACCCCGTACGGCAGCCCCAGCGACTCCCTCTTCCTCGGCTCGATCGCCGGCCGGCAGGTCGCGTTCCTCCCCCGGCACGGCCGGGGCCACACCGTCCCGCCGCACCGGATCAACTACCGCGCCAACCTGTGGGCGCTGCGCTCCGTGGGCGTCCGGCAGGTCCTCGGGCCCTGCGCCGTCGGCGGGCTCCGCGAGGAGTACGGGCCGGGCACCCTCGTCGTACCGGACCAGCTCGTCGACCGGACGAAGACCCGGGCGCAGACGTACTTCGACGGGGAGCGGCGGGCCGACGGGGCCGTACCGAACGTCGTCCACGTGACCTTCGCCGACCCGTACTGCCCCGACGCGCGGCGGGTCGCGGTCAAGGCCGCCCGGGGGCGGGACTGGGAGCCGGTGGACGGCGGCACGATGGTCGTGGTCGAGGGGCCCCGCTTCTCCACCCGGGCCGAGTCGCGGTGGCACGCCGCCGCCGGCTGGTCGGTCGTCGGCATGACCGGGCACCCCGAGGCGGTCCTCGCCCGCGAACTGGGCCTCTGCTACGCCTCGCTCGCGCTGGTCACGGACCTGGACGCGGGCGCCGAGACCGGCGAGGGCGTCTCGCACACCGAGGTGCTGCGGGTGTTCGGCGAGAACGTGGAGCGGCTGCGGGAGGTGCTGTTCGACGCGGTGGGCGCGCTCCCGGCGACGATCGACCGGGACTGTCCGTGCACCCGGGTGCACGACGGCTGGGACCTGGGGATCGACCTGCCGTAGCGCGGTCGAACCACCCGCAGGGGTGAGGGAGTTGTCCACAGGCGGCGGGTGATCCCCAGGCCGGAGCGGGGATCCGGCGAGGCCGGGAGAGTGGGGCGTGGCCCTTCTCCCGACCAGGACAGGCGGTACCCACGATGACGACCACCATCGCTTTCCTCTCCCCCGTTCCGGCGCAGTGCGTCGTGCCGGCCTTCGAGCCCGTACGGAGCCGGCGCGGGCGGCGCGGACCGCTCAGGGCCCTGCGCCGGGGGCGGCGCGCGCCGGTCGTGCTGCTCGCGTTGACGGTCGCCGCGCTGGCGGCGGCGACGGCCTCCCACTCGGGTGCTTCGCCGCCGGGGGCCGCCGTGGCGCCTCGGGCGCGGCCGCCCGCCGCCGGCCTCGCCGTACGGCTGGTGTCCGCGCCGGTGCGGATCGCCGACGCCGAGACCGTACGGCTGCTGCGCGCCGGCGACCGGGTCGACGTGATCGCCGCGCCCAACTCCCCGATGGGCGGCGCCGGTGAGGCCCGCGTGGTGGCGACGGGCGCCCGAGTGGCCGAAGTTCCGCGCTCGGGCGAGGATCGTTCGGACGGAGGGGCACTCGTCGTCCTGTCCGTGCCACGGTCGACCGCGGCGGCGCTGGCAGGTGCCGGTGTCACGTCCCCACTGGCGGTGACACTGTGCTGATTCGCACTGACTCACTGTCAAGTCACCGGTCCGTGTGTACGGATTGGACGCCTCTGCGCCGTTCACGGCGTAATGGCTCCGCACACAGCACACCTGACGAGAACGAAAGGCACTTCGGTGGCCGAGAAGAAGGAAAGCTTGCTCGGAGGCTTCAAGGCCTTCTTGATGCGTGGCAACGTGATCGACCTGGCGGTCGCGGTCGTGATCGGCGCCGCGTTCACCAACATCGTGAACTCGGTCGTCAAGGGCCTCATCAACCCGGTCGTCGGTGCCTTCGGCACGAAGGACCTGGAGAGCTACTCGTCCTGCATCAAGGGCAGCTGCGTGGTGGTCAACGGCGAGGTGCAGGGCGTCCAGCTCCAGTGGGGCCTGGTCCTCAGCGCGGTCCTGAGCTTCATCATCACCGCGGGCGTCGTCTACTTCCTGATGGTCCTGCCGATGGCCAAGATCCTCGCCAAGCGTGCGGCGCACGACAAGGCGAAGGAAGGCGTCGCGGAGACCATGGAGATCAGCGAGCTGGAGGTGCTCAAGGAGATCCGCGACCACCTCGTCGCCCAGCGCGGTCCGTCCACGGGGACGGGAACGGGCACGGGCTCCGGTTCGGGCTCCGGCGGCGGCACGGGGACGCACCCCACCTCCTGACCGGCGGAGCACGCCGGGATCAGAGGTGGTGCGGCGGCTTCTCGTCGAGGAAGCGCGCGAGGTCGGCGGCGCTGTCGCTGCCGGCCGGAGGCCGCTCGCCCCACCCGCGGTCCGTGTCGTCCGCGGACTGCTGGTCCAGCGGATCGTCGAAGACGAGTACCGGCTTCGGTGTGTTCTCGGGGGTGAGTCGGGAGCCGGGCTGCTTCGCGTCTCGCGGTCCGTGGGCGGGGGCGGTACTCATACGTTCAGGGTACGCCGCTCCCCCCGCCCCGTACCCCGCCTCGTACGCCTCTGATCAGCGGGCTTCGGCTCAGCGGTCCTTCGGCTCAGCGGTCCTTCGGGTCGATGAGCCAGATGCCGAGCACGACCAGGAACGACAGGACGAGGAAACCCGCACCCCACCACGCGGTGCCGGTGTCGCCCGTCATCCACTCGTCCACCACGATCGTCAGCCCCCAGAGCTGGCCGATGACGACCGTGAGCGCCAGCGCGAGACGGGCGGACAGCTTCGAGGAGCGCTCCGGCTCCTGCTCCGTGCCGGCTCCCGGGCCCGGACCGGTGTGCCGGATCCGCGGGTCGCCGTAGCCGCTGGTGGGCCGGATCTGCGGATACCGCTCGTGCACCGGCCGGTTCAGGCGCGGCTGGGCGCTGCCGGGGGTGTAGGCGGGCGGGCGCGGAGGCTCCGGCGCCGCCGGGGCGGCTTCCGGTGCTCCCGGGTCTCTCGGGAACGGGGTCTCGCTCATGTCCGCTCACTCCTCTCGGCCGGCTTCCGGCCGGGGACGCCCGGGACGGCCGGGCCGCCGGCGCCGAAGCCGGGGCAGCCGGGACGGTCGTCGCCGTTCTGGCGGCAGAAGCCCTCGACGGCGCTCTCGCCCGAGCGGGCGGTGCCGACGGCCCAGACGCTGCCGTCGACCTGCTCGACCAGAATCACCTTCGGCAGGCCCCTCGGCGGCGGGCCGGCGGTGACCTCGCCCGTACGGGCGTCGAAGATGCCTTCGTGGCAGGGGCAGTACAGCTCGCCCTCGCTGCCCCGTTCCTTGCGCCACAGCACGGCGCAGGCGAGGTGGGTGCAGACGGCGGAGTATCCGGCGAGGGTGCCGTCGTCCATCCGGACGGCGATGGCCCTGTCCTCGTCGCCGGGGTAGCGGAAGGCGAGCGACTCCCCCGGCTCGATCCGGTCGGCGACCTTCTTGGCCTCGGGCGCCCCTTCGCTGTCGCCGTGGCGGTGCAGGATGCCGGAGGCGACGGCGACGCCGCCGACGGCCAGGCCGCCGGAGACGGTGGCGACGATCCGCAGGTAGTCGCGGCGGGTGGTGAGGGAGTCGGCGGCGATCCGGTCGCGCAGCGCCTCCTGGGCCGCGTCGGCGCGGGGGTCCGGCGCCGGCGGCTGGGGGTCGGTGACGCTCATCGGACATCTCTTCCGTTGATCTCGACGACGGGGAGCCCCCCGGGGACCGGCCACTGGACCTTGTCGGCGGGGACGACCATCGCGACGCCGGTGGTGACGGTGGTCGTGCCGAAGGTGAAGGAGTCGGCGACCTGGACGCCGGGGCGTTCGGCCTGGAGCTCTTCGAGGGTTCCGTAGAAGAGGGCGCCGGTGGGGCAGACGGTGGCGCACATGGGGGCGAGGCCGTAGGCGGTGCGGTCGTAGCAGAGGTTGCACTTCATCTGGAGCTTCGCCTGGAGGTCGATCTTGGGGACGCCGAAGGGGCAGGCGTTGACGCAGTTGGCGCAGCCGATGCAGCGGGTGGTGTCGGCCTGCTGCACGACGCCGTCGGCGGTCACGAGGATCGCGTCGGCGGGGCAGACCTCGGCGCACGGGGCGACGGGGTCCTCGCAGTGCATGCAGACGGTGGGGAGGGAGGCGACGGAGTGGCCTTCGTCGGGGTAGTCGAGGTGGATCATCGACTTGCCGCGGTGGGAGTCGCATTCGCGGCAGGCGGAGACGCAGGCCTGGCAGCCGATGCAGCGGCCCGGGTCGATGAAGATCGTGCGGCCCATCATGTGCGGGTCAGCTCCTCTCCGCGGTACCGCGGCCCTGGGGGGAGGTCGGGGGCAGCGGGTCGGTGCGGGAGACCTGGGTCTCCGGGTAGGCCTGCTGTCCGGGGGCGGTGGGCGGTGCGGGGACCTCGTCGACGCGTTCGGCGGCCTCGATGCGGGCGGCGCAGACCTTGTACTCCGGGATCTTGGAGCGCGGGTCGAGGGCGTCGATGGTGAGGGCGTTGGCCGAGGTGGGGACGGGCCAGTGGTAGGGGATGAAGACGGTGTCGGGGCGGATGGCCTCGGTGACCAGGGCGGGGAAGACCTCGCTGCCGCGGCGGGTGACGACGCGGACGGGGTCGCCGTTGCGGAAGCCGTGGGAGGGGTGGACCTCGACCCAGGGGCGGGGGGTCTGTTCGACGAGGGCGCCGAGCCGGCGGGTCTGGTTGCCGGAGAGGAAGTGGGCGACGGTCCGGCCGGTGGTCAGCGAGAGGGGGTACTCCTCGCTGTACGGGTCCATGGGCGGGTGCCACTCGACGACCTGAAGGTGGATCCTGCCGTCGGGGTGGTAGGTGGTGCCGTCCTCGAAGAGCCGCGGGGTGCCGGGGTGCTCGGTGGTCGGGCAGGGCCAGGCGATGCCGCCGGTCTCCTCCAGGCGCTCGTAGGTGATGCCGTAGTAGTCGTTGACCGTGCCGGCGGAGGCGATGCGGAGCTCCTCGAAGACGGAGCGGGAGTCGGGGAAGTCGAACTTGTCGCCCGCGCCGAGCCGTTTGGCCAGTTCGCACATGACCCAGGTGTCGGTGCGGACGCCGGCGGGGGGTTCCTGGGCCTTGTTGTGCTTGACGACCCTGGCCTCGGCGTTGGCCATGACGCCTTCGTCCTCGGCCCAGACGGTGACGGGGAAGACGACGTGGGCGTTGGCTGCGGTCTCGGAGAGGAAGAAGTCGAACTGGGCGTGGAATTCGAGGGTGTCGTAGCCGTCCTTGACGGTGGCGTAGTTCGGGAGGGAGACGAATGGGTTGTTGCAGATGCCGACGAGTCCGCGGATCTCCCGGCGCTGCATCTGCCAGACCATCTCCATCATGGAGGTGCCGGCGAGCGGGAGTTCGGTCTCGTCGACGCCCCAGATCTCGCAGATCTGCCGGCGGTGCTCGGGGTTGGTGATGGAGCGGCCGCCGGGCAGGAGGTCGGACTTCTGGCCGTGTTCGCGGCCGCCCTGACCGTTGCCCTGTCCGGTGATGGTGCCGTAGCCGGCGCCGGGCTTGCCGATGTTCCCGGTGGCGACGCAGAGGTTGATGATCGACAGGCAGTTCTCGACGCCCTGGGAGTGGTGCTCGACGCCGCGGGCGTGCCAGGCCATGCCCTTGCCCGCGCCGGCGAACATGCGGGCGACCTGGACGATCTGCTCCTCGGGTACGCCGCAGATCGTGGCGGAGCGGGAGGGCGGATAGTCGGCGACGGTCCTCCTGACCTCTTCCCAGCCGGTGGTGTGGGCGGCGAGGTAGGCCTCGTCGGTGAGACCTTCGGCGACGACGACGTGGAGCACGGCGTTGAAGAAGGCGGAGTCCGTGCCGGGCTTGAGGGCGACGTGGACGTCGGCGGTGCGGGCGATCGCGGTCTCGCGGGGGTCGACGACGATGAGGCTGGCGCCCCGGTCGCGGGCTCCCCACAGGTACTGGGTCATGACGGGGAAGCACTCGCCGACGTTGGAGCCGGCGATGAGGAGGCAGTCGGTGAGGAGGATGTCGGAGAAGGGGTTGCCGGCGCGGTCGATGCCGAAGGCGAGTTTGTTGGCCCCGGCGGCGGAGACCATGCAGAGGCGGCCGTTGTAGTCGACGTGCCGGGACTTGAGGGCGACGCGGGCGAACTTGCCGACGAGGTAGGTCTTCTCGGAGAAGAGGCTGGCGCCGCCGAGGAGCCCGAAGGCGTCGTTGCCGTACTCGCCCTGGATGCGGCGGATCTCGGCGACGGTGTGGTCGAGGGCCTCTTCCCAGCTGACCTCCCGGAACTCCTCGTCGCGGTTGCTCCGCATGAGGGGTGCGGTGAGCCGGTCGGGGTGGTTGACCTGCTGGTAGGCGTTGATGCCCTTGGGGCAGAGCCGCATGCGGTTGATGTCGTGGTTGCGGGGCTCGACGCCGAAGACCTTGCCGCCGCGGTCGACGCGGAGGTACATGCCGCACTGGACGCCGCAGAAGCAGCAGTGGGTGGGGACGAGCGTCTCGCCGTTCTGGTCGGCGCGCCAGCGGTCGGCGGGGATGCCCCCGGCGTCACGAAAGGCGCGGGTGCCGGGCGGGGCGAGGGAGGGGTCGAGCGGCAGCGCCTGCCCGGAGGTGGTCGCGGGGTCGGTCGCGGTCACTTGAAGCCCTTCTTGACGTGGTCGAGGTAGGCGGTGCCGCGGAGGACGCGCTTGCAGCGGGGGCAGTACTCGGTCCACTCGTCGAAGCCGAGGTCGAGGTCGCGCATGGTGCCCTGGAGGTTCTCGACGTAGGGGGCGGTGTCGATGGGCTCCTGGCAGCGGCGGCAGGCGAGGACGGTGTCGGCGGCTCCGCCCTTGTCGCGGGAGGTGTACTTGAAGAGCTGCATGCCGACGGCCGCGGGCCGCTGGACGATGTGGAAGAACTTCCCGAAGGGGATGTAGATGAGGGTGAAGACCACGGACACCATGTGGAGGATGGCGAGGAACTCGTAGCCGCCGCCGTGCAGGAAGATCGACGAGAAGGTGAGCAGGAGCCCCGTCACGGAGATGACGATGAGGGCGAGGAGCGGCACCAGGTCGTAGGCGAACCGCTGGCCGGTGATGGCCGCGCGGTCCTTCATGCGGCGCCGGAGGAAGTAGGAGGCGCCGGCGATGACGAGGACGGCGGCGATGTCGAGGCCGTGGAACATGAGCCAGCCGAGGACGCTGAGGGCGTCGAAGCCGATGACCTTGAAGCCCCAGATCCGCATCTCGTAGCCGGGGCCGGAGCCGGTGGACGAGGTGAAGGTGAACCAGCCCCAGGTGAGGGGGAAGGTGATCGCGGCGGCCAGCAGACAGCCCCAGAAGACGAGCTGGTGGGCGGCCCAGCGGGCGTGGGAGCGGGCGCCGAGGAACTTCTGGAAGCCGAGGTAGGTGGCGATCATCCGGGGCAGGGCGGTGGGGGCCTTGCGGAAGTTCGCGGCGGAGAAGAAGGAGCCCCAGCCCTTCCGGAAGAGGCGTCGGGCGCCGGGGGCGGAGACCCAGACGGTGTACCGGTAGGCGACGCCGAAGGCGAGGAAGACGGTGGCGACGGCGTACGGCAGGAGGGCCGAGTCGAAGTCGCGGAGCAGTCGGCTGCCGAAGACGATCGCGAGGATCAGGAGCACGGAGACGAGGGTGCCCGCGACGGCGGCGCGGCGGCGCACGTCGGCGGGGGTCTGCGGCGCGCGTCCGCCGGCCGCGGGGTCTCCGGACGTGAGGGCGCCGGGGGCGGGGGCTCCTGCTGCCGGGTCGCCGGGGGCTGGGCTCGGATCGGCTGTCTGGGGTGGCTCGGTCACGCGGCCACGGTAAGGGCGTGCGTACCGTTTCGTCCTGTTTTGCGAGGTGGCGGGGTGAGTGCGTCGCTCAGACGGCGTGCAGGCCGTGGGAGCGGAAGATCTCGCGGGCCTCGGCGACCTGCTCGGGCGTCGGGGACGGGGTGTCGTGCAGGGTGAACGGCTTGGCGAGTGCTTGCCACTTCGCTTCGCCGAGCTTGTGGAAGGGGAGGACGTCCACGCGGGAGACGTTGCCGAGGCCGGCGGCGAAGGCGGCGACTCCCTCGACGTTGGCGGGGTCGTCGGTGAGCCCCGGGACGAGCACGAAGCGGACGTGGACCTCCTGGCCGAGGTCGGCGAGGCGCCGGGCGAAGTCCAGGGTCGGCCGCAGCGGCCGCCCGGTGACCTTCTTGTACGTGTCCGGGTCCCAGGACTTGATGTCGAGAAGGACCAGGTCGGTGTCGCGCAGCAGGGCGTCGGTGGCGCGGACGCCGAGGAAGCCCGAGGTGTCGAGGGCCGTGTGGAGGCCGAGCTCGTGCTTCATCCGGTGCAGGAGCTCGCCGGTGAAGACGGGCTGGAGGAGGGGCTCCCCGCCGGAGAGGGTGGCCCCGCCGCCGGAGGCGGCGATGAAGCGGACGTACTTGCCCGCCTCGGCGATGACGTCGTCGGCGGAGGTGCGCTTGCCGTTGCGCATCCTCCAGGTGTCGGGGTTGTGGCAGTAGAGACAGGTGAGGGGGCAGCCGGAGAGGAAGGTGACGAAGCGGGTGCCGGGTCCGTCGACCCCGGTGGACAGGTCCCAGGAGTGGACCGAGCCCTCGGAGGGCCGGTGGGTCGCCGCGGCGGCCGGGGTGGCGGGTCCGACGGTGAGGCTGGTCATGGCAGGGCCTCCTCAGGAGGGTGTCGGGCGCGACCCGGGGCCGGGGGTGAGGGCCGCCGGCCCCGGGTGCGTCGAGGGGGCTACAGGGAGCCGTGGAAGGTGCGGTTCAGGACGTCGAGCTGCTGTTCGCGGGTGAGCCGGACGAAGTTGACCGCGTATCCGGAGACCCGGATGGTCAGCTGCGGGTAGTTCTCCGGGTGCTCCATGGCGTCCATGAGGACGTCGCGGTTGAGGACGTTGACGTTCATGTGGAAGCCGTCGCTCGCCATGTAGCCGTCGAGGACGCCCGCGAGGTTCTTGATCCGCTCCTCGGGGGTGCGGCCCAGGCCGTCGGGGGTGACGGTGTTGGTGAGCGAGATGCCGTCCTCGGCGTCCTCGTACGGGAGCTTGGCGACCGAGAGGGCCGAGGCGACGTAGCCGTGGGTGTCGCGGCCGTTCATCGGGTTGGCGCCCGGCGAGAAGGGTTCGCCGGCGCGGCGCCCGTCGGGGGTGTTGCCGGTCTTCTTGCCGTAGACGACGTTGGAGGTGATGGTCAGGACGGACTGGGTGTGCTCGGCGTCGCGGTACGTCGGGTGCTTGCGCACCTTCCGCATGAACTCCTCGACCAGCCGGACCGCGATCTCGTCGACGCGCTCGTCGTTGTTGCCGTACGCCGGGTACTCGCCGTCGATCACGTAGTCGGTCGCGAGGCCGGTCTCGTCCCGGACCGGGGTGACCTTGGCGTACTTGACGGCGGCGAGGGAGTCGGCGGCGACGGAGAGGCCGGCGATGCCGCAGGCCATGGTGCGGCGCACGTCGCGGTCGTGGAGCGCCATCTCGATGCGCTCGTAGGCGTACCGGTCGTGCATGTAGTGGATGACGTTCAGGGCGTGGACGTAGACGCTCGCGAGCCACTCCATCTGCTCGTCGAACTTGGCCATGACCTCGTCGTAGTCGAGGACTTCGGAGGTGATGGGGCTGCTCTCCGGGCCGACCTGGGCGCCGGACTTCTCGTCGCGGCCGCCGTTGATCGCGTAGAGGAGGGTCTTCGCGAGGTTCACGCGGGCGCCGAAGAACTGCATCTGCTTGCCGACGGGCATCGCGGAGACGCAGCAGGCGATGGCCGTGTCGTCGCCGAAGCGCGGGCGCATCAGCTCGTCCGACTCGTACTGCACGGAGGAGGTGTCGATGGAGACCCGCGCGCAGAACTCCTTGAAGCCCTGCGGGAGCCGCGGCGACCAGAAGACGGTCATGTTCGGCTCGGGGGCCGGGCCGAGGTTGTAGAGCGTCTGGAGGTAGCGGAAGGAGGTCCTGGTGACCAGCGGGCGGCCGTCCTCGCCCATGCCGGCGATGGACTCGGTGACCCAGGTGGGGTCGCCGGAGAACAGCTCGTCGTACTCGGGGGTGCGCAGGAAGCGGACGATGCGGAGCTTGATGATGAAGTCGTCGACGAGCTCCTGGGCCTGCTCCTCGGTGAGGAGACCGGCCTCGATGTCGCGCTGGAGGTAGACGTCGAGGAAGGTGGACGTCCGGCCGAGGGACATCGCGGCGCCGTTCTGCTCCTTCACGGCGGCGAGGTAGGCGAAGTACAGCCACTGGATCGCCTCGCGGCCCGTGGTGGCGGGGGCGGAGACGTCGTGGCCGTAGGAGGCGGCCATCGCCTTGAGTTCGCCGAGGGCGCGGATCTGCTCGGAGAGCTCCTCGCGGAGGCGGATCGTCTCCTCAAGGGAGCGGTTCCCGGCGGGAAGGGCGTTGAGCTCCTCCTTCTCCTCCTTCTTCACCGCGATCAGCCGGTCGACGCCGTAGAGCGCGACGCGGCGGTAGTCGCCGATGATGCGGCCGCGGCCGTAGGCGTCGGGGAGACCGGTGACGATGCCGGCCTTGCGGGCGGCGCGGATCTCGGGGGTGTACGCGTCGAAGACACCGGCGTTGTGGGTCTTGCGGTACTCGGTGAAGACCTTCTCGAGGTCCGAGGAGACCGGGTAGCCGTAGGTCTCCAGGGCGCCGGCGACCATGCGCCAGCCGCCGTACGGCATGATCGCGCGCTTCAGCGGGGCGTCGGTCTGGAGGCCGACGATCAGGTCCTTGTCGCGGTCGATGTAACCGGGCGCGTGGGCGGTGATGGTGGAGGGGATGTCGTACGAGACGTCGTGGACGCCCTTGGCGCGCTCCTCCGGGAACTTGTCCGTGATGGCCTTCCACACGGCGGTGGTCCGCTCGGTGGGGCCGGCCAGGAAGGAGTCGTCGCCCTCGTACGGGGTGTAGTTCTGCTGGATGAAGTCGCGGACGTCGACGGCGTCGCGCCACAGTCCGCCCTTGAAGCCCTTCCAGGCCCGCTCGGTCGTCGTTGCCTCAGCAGGAGTTGCAGTCACTGCCCGCACCGCCTTCTTCGATTCATTCGATCGCGTCGTTGCTTACCTCCATTTCACTCCTTTTGATCGATCATTCCGGTCGGCATTGGTCACCGGTCGACGGGCTTTGGTCCTGTTCCGGGTACGCCGGAAGGCCCCGCCGTGGCGGGGCCTTCTCCTGGAGGGAAACACACACTCAGCTGGGCGCCTCCGCGCTCTTGCGGGCGTAGAACCACCAGGTCACGACCATGCAGCTGAGGTAGAAGGCGACGAATCCCCACATCGCGCTGGTCACGGCCACCGAGCCGAAGAGGGCCGGGATGAAGAAGAATCCGTAGGCGGCGATGGCCGAGGTGAAACCGGTGACGGCGCCGGACTCCATTTCCGCCTGCTTCAGCGCCCTTGCGTATTCCGGAGTTCCTTCCTCAAGGCCCTTGAGGTGGGTGCCGCGGAAGATGACCGGGATCTGGCGGAAGGTGGAGCCGTTGCCTATGCCGGAGAAGAAGAACGCGGCGAGGAAGCAGAAGAAGAAGCCGTAGAAGGAGCCGCCGTCACTGCCCGAGGGCAGGAAGTTGATCACGCCGACGAGGGAGACGGCCATGCCCACGAACGACAGGATCGTGACCCGCGCGCCGCCCCACTTGTCGGCGATCCAGCCGCCGCCCCAGCGGGCGAGCGCGCCGACGGCCGGGCCCATCCAGGCGTAGGTGGCGACGGAGTAGTCCGGGAACGTGGTCTTGATCAGCATCGGCAGGGCGGCGGCGAAGCCGATGAAGGAGCCGAAGGTGCCGACGTACAGCCAGGTCATCAGCCAGTTGTGCTTGCGCTTGAAGATGATCTTCTGCTGGCTGAAGGGGGTGGAGGCCACCTTGAGGTCGTTCTGCCCGAACCAGGCGACGGCGGCGAGGATCAGCAGGATCGGGACCCAGAGGAACGCGGCGTTCTGCAGGTAGACGGGGGTGCCGTCGGCCTTGTGCTGGGCGGAGCCGATCGCGATGGTCGACCAGGTGATGACGATCGGGGTGAGGAGCTGGACGACGGAGACGCCGAGGTTGCCGAGACCGCCGTTGATGCCGGTCGCGCTGCCCTTCTTCGCCTTGGGGAAGAAGAAGCCGATGTTGGCGAGGGAGGAGGCGAAGTTCGCGCCGCCGATGCCGCAGAGCGCGGCGATGGCGACCATCACGCCGTACGGGGTCGTCGGGTCCTGGATGGCGATGCCGAGCCAGATCAGCGGCACGATCAGGACGACCGTCGACAGCGCGGTGAAACGGCGCTGGCCGACCATCGGGCCGAGGAAGGTGTAGAAGATCCGGGCCGTGCCGCCGGTCAGACCGGGGATCGCCGTCAGCCAGAACAGCTGGGAGGTGGAGAAGCCGAAGCCGACGTCCTTCAGGTTGGTCGCGGTGACCGACCAGACCTGCCAGACGACGAAGGCCACGAGCAGGGCGGGGACCGCGATCCAGAGGTTGCGGGTGGCGACCTTCTTGCCGATGGACTTCCAGAAGAGCTCGTTCTCGGGCTCCCAGTCGGTGATCGGCTTCCCGGGGCGGTACTGCTCCGTGTCGTACGACGGAGCGGGCCCGCCCGTCCTTCTGCTGCCCTGGTCCTGGGACTGGACTACGGAACTCATGGCGCTTCCCTGCCTTTTCGGCTTTCGGCTGTCTGCTTTCGCCTGTCGGCCCTTCGCGGACTTTCCTTGCTCTTCCAGGCTGCGCCCCGGCCTGAAGGGGAAGTGAGAGCCGATGGTCGCCGGACGGGCGGGCGTAGGTCCCGTCAGCGGGAGGCCGGAGGGACCGGCAACACCGGCAGGGACACCTCCGGGTCGTCCAGGCACGCCCCGGTCCGCAGGTCGAACTCCTGCTTGTGCATCGGGGAGGCCACCACCGGCACCCCGCCACGGCTGCCCATGATCCCGTCCGCGATGACGTCGGCACCCGAGAACGGGTCCCGGTTCCCCACCGCGTACACCGCTCCGTCCCCGTCCCGGAAGAGCGCAGCCTCCGTGCCGTCCGCGAGGACGGCGGCGCGCCCGCGCCCCGGCTCCAGGAACTCCACCCCGGCGACGTGCGGCGCGAAGCGGGCCAGGGCCGCGGGGTCGTCGAGGACGGCCTGCCACTCGTCGCGGTACGCGGCGACGTGCCGCTCCATCTGCGCTTCGAGCTCCGCGCCGATCCCGAGGGAGTCCTCGATGAGGACCTCCTTGAGGTGATCGGTCCCACCGAGCCGCTCCAGCCACGCCGAGGTGCGTTCCAGGCGCTCCCCGGTCCGTACGTAGTACATGAGGAAGCGGTCGATCAGCGCGAACAGCTCGGCGGCCGACAGGTCGGAGGCGAGCAGGTCGGCGTGGCGGGGGCTGGTGCCGCCGTTGCCGCAGACGTAGAGGTTCCACCCTCGCGTCCGTCCCGGACACCTGGGCGGTCGGGGAGCCGCTCGCCGGCCATCCGCGCCTGGCCGGGCTCGTGGTGGCGCGGTACGCGCGGGCAGCGGAGGGAGCCGTCCCCGGGTGCGTACCGCGTGGCATACGGCGCGTCGCGCCGACCGCTCTGCTGTCCTGGGACGCATGACACAACCGTTCCTCCCCCTCACCGCCCGCTCCCGCGAGGAGTCGCACCGGGCCGCCACGCCCCTGGAACTCTTCTTCGACCTGTGCTTCGTCGTCGCCGTCGCGCAGGCCGGTGCCGAGCTCGTGCACGCGGTCGCCGAGCACCACACCGGCGAGGGGATCCTCAACTACGCGATGGTCTTCTTCGCCATCTGGTGGGCCTGGATGAACTTCACCTGGTTCGCCTCGGCCTACGACAACGACGACGTCCTCTACCGCGTCGTCACGCTCGTCCAGATCGCCGGCGTCCTCGTCCTCGCCGCCGGCGTCTCGCGCGCCTTCCAGGACCACGACTTCCTCGTCGTCTTCATCGGCTACGTCGTCATGCGGCTCGCGCTCGCCTCCCAGTGGCTGCGCGCCGCCCACCACGCCACCGACCCGGCCGAGCGGACGATGTGCCGGCGGTACGCGGGCGGGGTCGTCGCCGTCCAGATCGGCTGGCTCGCACTCGTCCTCGCGCCCGAGCCCGCGCGCGGCTGGGTCTTCCTCGTCATGGCGCTGGCCGAGATGGCCGTGCCCGTGTACGCGGAGAAGGACGCCCCCAGCACCTGGCACCCGCACCACATCGCCGAGCGGTACGGCCTGTTCACCATCATCGTGCTCGGCGAGACCGTCGCCGCCGCGACGGTCGCCGTGAAGTCCGGCGTCGTCGAGAACGACGCCCTCGGCGAGCTCCTGCCGATCGCCGTCGGCGGCCTGCTCCTCGTCTTCTCCGCCTGGTGGATCTACTTCGTCGTGCCCGCCCACGACCGGCTGACCTCCAGCCGCCAGGGCTTCCTGTGGGGCTACGGCCACTACGTCATCTTCGCCTCGGCCGCCGCCGTCGGCGCGGGCCTGGAGATCGCCGTCGAGCAGGCCGTGGGCGAGGCCCACCTCTCGACGCTCGCCGCGTCCGCCGCCGTGACGATCCCCTCGGCCGTGTTCCTGCTCTCCGTCTGGCTGCTGCACGCGCGCTACTTCAAGGTCGGGATCGCGCAGCAACTGGTGCTGCCGGTGGCTTCGTTCGCGATCCTGATGTGTACGTTCGCGGGCCGGTGGGCGGTCCTCGCCGCGGGCCTCGTCGCGGCGGCCACGGTCGCGACCGGGGTGACGCTGACCTCCCGGAACCCGGCGACCCGGTCCACGACCGCCTGAGGGCCCTGGAGGCGCAGGCCGTCCCTGCGCGACAATCCCGCCCATGATCTTCCGCCTTCTCGGACCGCTCGCGCTGTCCGACGCCACCGGAGCCACCGGAGCCACCGACAACACCAGCGCCCCGACGGCGGCCGTCGGCGGCCCCAAGGTCCGCGCCCTGCTGGCCCGGCTCCTCCTCGACGCGGGCCGGACCGTCCCCGTCGAGCGGCTCGTCGACGGGCTGTACGGGGACGAGCCGCCGGCCGGCGCGCAGGGCGCGCTCCAGGCGCAGGTCTCCCGGCTGCGCAGGGTCCTGCCGCCGGGGGTGGCGTTGGAGTTCTCGCCCGCCGGGTACCGGCTGGCGGTCGCGGACCCGGCGGCGGACGTGGACGTGCTGCGGTTCGAGGCGCTCGCCGGGGAGGGCGCCCGGGCCAGGGCGGCGGGCGACCCCGTACGCGCGGCGGGCCTGCTGCGGGAGGCGCTCGGCCTGTGGCGCGGGCCGGCGCTCTCCGACGTACGGGACGCGCCCTTCGCGGCGGGTCAGGCGGCCCGGCTCGAAGGGCTGCGGCTCGACGCGGTGGAGGAGTGGGCGGCGGCGGAACTGGCCGCGGGCGGAGACCTCCCGTCCCCGCTGATACGGGAGTTGGAGTCGTCGTCCCGGGAACACCCGCTGCGGGAGCGGCTGCGCGGCCTGCACATGCGGGCGCTGCGCGCGGCGGGACGGCAGGCCGAGGCGCTCGCCGTGTACGAGGAGGTGCGGGCCGCGCTCGCCGAGGAGCTGGGGGCCGACCCGTCACCGGAACTGTCCGCCGTCCACCTGGAGCTGTTGCGGGGCGGCGGGGCGGTGGCGCCGGCGGGTCCGTCGACGGGGCCGCTGACGGGGACGACGGGGACGCTTCCCGCCTCCCTTCCCGCGCCGCTGACGGACTTCGTGGGACGGGAGCGGGAGCGGGACCGCCTGGCCTCGCTGGTGACGGCCGCCCGTCTGGTGACCCTGGTGGGACCGGGCGGCGCGGGCAAGACCCGGCTGGCCCTGGAGGTGGGCGCGGGCCTGCCGGGCGAGGTGCGCTTCGTGGACCTCGGGGCGGTGGCGGGGCGGCCCGGTTCCGGCGAGGTCGCCGAGGCCTTCGCGGTGGCCGTCGGTGTGCGGGGCGGGGGCGCGCCGCGGCTGGAGACGGCACTGGCCGGGCGGCCGGTGCTGCTGATCGTCGACAACTGCGAGCACGTCGTCGACGAGACGGCCGTCCTCGTACGCCGTCTGCTCGCCGTCTGTCCGGACCTGCGGGTCCTGACGACGAGCCGGGAGGCGCTCGGGATCACCGGGGAGTCGCTGCTGCCGCTCGGGGCGCTGACGCCCGAGGCGGCCGAGGAGCTGTTCGTGCGGCGGGCCGCGGCCGTACGGCCCGGATTCACGGGCCACGCGCGCGTGCCGGAGCTCTGCGCCGCGCTCGACGGGCTGCCGCTCGCCGTCGAGCTCGCGGCGGCCCGGCTGCGGACCCTCTCCGTCGACGAGCTCGCCGACGGGCTCGGCGAGCGGCTCGAACGGTTCGAGCTGCTGTCGCGCGGGGACCGTACGGCGCCGGAGCGGCACCGCACCCTGCGCGCGGTGGTGGAGTGGAGCTGGTCGCTCCTCGCACCCGGCGAACGGGAACTCGCCGCGCGCTTCTCGGCGTTCCGGGGCGGCGCGACGGCGGAGGCCGTGGCCCGGGTGTGCGGCGCGGGGGCCGGCCCGCTGGCCTCCCTCGTGGAGAAGTCGCTGCTGGAGGCGCGGGACGGCCGCTACCGGATGCTGGAGACGATCCGCGCCTACGCCGCCGGACAGTTGCCGGACGAGGACCCGGCGACCGCCGCCCACCACGTGTACTACCGCGAGCTCGCGGAGGCCGCCGACCCCGAACTGCGGGGCTCCGCGCAGCTGGAGTGGCTGGCCCGGCTGGACGCCGAGGACGCCAACCTGCGGGCGGCGCTGCGCCGGGGCGCGCCGGAGGACGGGCTGCGGCTGGTGGCCGCGCTCACCCCGTACTGGTGGCTGCGCGGGCTCCGGGGCCGGGTCGCCGCGCCGGTCGCGGAGCTCCTGGACCGGGTGGAGCCGACGGCGGAGCTCGGCGAGGAGTACGCGCTGTGCGTGCTCGCGGCGGGGCTGCGCGAGGGCGGACCCGTCGAGCGCGCCCGGGAGTTCCTCGGCTCGCGTACGGCTCCGCTCCGGCAGCCGTACACGGCGTTCCTGTGGTCGACGACCGTGGGCCCGGTCGAGGGCCTGCGCCTGGGCGACGACCCCTGGTCCCGGTCGCTGGCCCTCGTGGGCCGAGCCGTCCTGATGACCGCGACCGGCCACGGGGAGGACGTACGGCCCACCGCCGAGGCGCTCCTGACGGAGGCCCTGGCCGGATTCCGGGCGCTCGGCGACCGGTGGGGCACGGCGACGGCCCTGGAGGGCCTGGCGGCCCTCTCCCCCGATCCGCTGCCCCTGCTCGCGGAGGCCCTGGCGCTCTTCGCCTCCCTGGGCGTCGCCGAGGACGTCGTGGACCTGCTCCACCGCCGCGCCGCCGTCCACGAGGCGGCCGGCGACCCGACCGCCGCGGCCGCCGACCGCGCCCGCGCGGCGGACACGGCCCGCCGGGCCGGGCTGGTGCCGCGATGACCCGTCGCGCCTTCGTGGTCGTCGCCGGCCTCCCGGCCGGCGGCAACCGCACCCTGACCCGCGCCCTCGCGCCCCGCGGCTGGGCCTCCCCGTCGTCGACAAGGACGTGATCCTGGAGTCGCTGTACGACTCCCTCGGCGAGGAGGTCGGCGCGCTCCTCTAGGGCCGTCAGAGACCGTCAGGGGCTGCCCTGTCAGGTGCCGTCAGGGGCTGTCAGTGGTCGGTCAGTGGCTCGTCAGCGGTCGGCGCGAGTCTTCTTCCGTGCCTCGGGGAAACGCCCCGGGGCGCACCGGAAGCTCGCCCGAGGAGAACGTCATGCAGCAGCAGACCCACGACCGGACCGCCACCACCCGTACCGCCCTCGTCACCGGTTCGTCGCGCGGTATCGGGCGGGCCGTCGCCCGGCGGCTCGCCGCCGACGGGATGGTCGTCGCCGTCCACTACGGGCAGGACGCCGCCGCCGCGCAGGAGACCGTGGACCTGATCGTGCGGAACGGCGGCCGGGCCTTCTCCGTGGGCGCCGACCTGGCCACGCACGACGGGGTGCTCGCGCTCGTCGAGGGCGTGCGGGCCGGGCTCGCCGCCCACACCGGGGAGGCCGCGCTCGACGTCCTCGTCAACAACGCCGCCACGACCTCCTCGGGCGGGCACCTCTGGGACGAGACCCCGGAGCTGTTCGACCGGCTCTTCGCGGTCAACGTCCGGGCGCCGTACTTCCTCGTGCAGGGGCTCCTGCCGGTGCTCCGGGACGGCGGCCGGATCGTCAACATCGGGTCGGCCGTCACGCGGATCGCGCTCTCCGACGAGCTGGCGTACGCGATGTCGAAGGGCGCGATGGAGACCTTCACCCGCACCCTCGCCAACGTCGTCGGGGAGCGTCGGATCACCGTCAACACGGTCACGCCGGGACCGACGCAGACCGACGCGCTCACCGCCGCCATGGCGGCGATGCCCGCGCTGGAGGGAATGCTGATCGGCGGCCAGGCGCTGCCGTGGGTCGGGCAGCCGGAGGACATCGCCGATCCGGTCGCCTTCCTCGCCTCCGAGGACGGCCGCTGGATCACCGGGACCGTGATCGACGCCTCGGGCGGCACCTACCTCGGCCCCAAGCGCTGAGCCAAGCCGCGTGGTAGGCAGGGGACATGACACAGCCCGAGCAGATGGACGGCGAGGACGGCGGCCTGGACGGCGGCGCGGACGGCGGCCTGGACGGCGGCTTGGACTCGATCACCGACGTGAGCGGGGTGCGCGTGGGGCACGCGCGCGTGGCCGGGGCCGGGGCGCTGAGCGGGACCACGGTCGTCCTGGCCCCGGAGGGCGGGGCCGTCGCCGCCGTGGACGTACGGGGCGGCGGTCCCGGCACGCGGGAGACGGACGCCCTCGACCCCCGGAACGTGGTCCAGCGGATCGACGCGGTCGTCCTGACCGGCGGCAGCGCGTACGGCCTGGACGCGGCCTCCGGCGTCATGGCCTGGCTGGAGGAGCGGCACCGGGGCGTGCGGGTGGGTCCCGACCCGTCCCATGTGGTGCCGGTCGTGCCCGCCGCGTGCGTCTTCGACCTGGGGCGCGGCGGCGACTTCTCCGCCAGGCCGGACGCGGCGACGGGACGGGCGGCGGCGGAGGCGGCCGACGCGAGCGGGGACCACGCGCGCGTGGAGACGGGCGCGGTCGGCGCGGGCACCGGGGCCGTCGTCGGCGGGCTGCGGGGCGGGGTGGGGACGGCGAGCACGGTCCTGGCCTCGGGGATCACGGTCGGCGCCCTGGTCGTCGTGAACGCGGTCGGTTCGGCCGTCGACCCGGCGACGGGCGTCCCGTACGGGAGTTGGTTCGGCGGCGGCAGGCCCGCCTTCCCGGCGGAGGCGGTGCACGAGGCGGCGCTGCGGCGGCTCGCGGAGGCCCGGGCGGCGAGCGCCCCTCCCCCGCTGAACACGACGCTCGCCGTCGTCGCCACGGACGCGGTGCTCACCCGCGCGCAGGCGCAGAAGGTCGCGGGCACGGCGCACGACGGCATCGCGCGCGCCGTGCGTCCGGTGCACCTGATGAACGACGGGGACACGGTCTTCGCGCTCGCCACCGGGCGGCGGGAGCTGCCGGAGGAGCCCGGTCCGCTCGCCCTGAACGAGATCCTGGCGGCCGGCGCGGACCTGGTGACGCGGGCGATCGTCCGGGCGCTGCTCGCGGCCCCCGGCGGGCTGCGCGGCCCGGGCGGCGACTTCCCCTCGTACGGCGAGCTGTACGCCGGGGAGACGGACCGACCCGCCGACCCACCCCCGTACTCCAGGTAACCACAAGGGAGTTGACGAAGAACCCGGAGGGAACTTCCGGTGCGCGCCCTTCGTTTTCCGGAACCCAGGACAAGATGTCAGACCCAGGGACTACGTTTAGCAAGCACCAAGTGACATGCGGCGACGGCCTGGAGACCCTCTTGAACGATCCGCGGGATCCTCACGATCCGTACGAGACGACCGAGACGCACCTTGAGCGGCTCCTCGGCAGGGCGCTCAACTCCTTCGACCTGCCCGACTCCACCGTCGAGCGCCTCGGCACGGCGCTCGCCCACTCCAGCGCGCTGCACTCCTCGCACCACAGCGCGTCGCTGCACCGCACCACCTACCGCCACACGTATCTGCTCGCCGACGGCAGTGCGCTCAGCCTGTGGGAGCTCACGCACAACACCGGCCGGGACGGCACCGATCAGCACGAGCTGTACGCCGAGGAGTCGGAGGCCCGGCTCGCGGCCTCCCGCCTGCCGGCAGGGCCCCTGCCGGGCTGGACCGCGGAGCGCGCCGACGGCACCGCCCTCGACAGTGACGACGACGATGACATGGCGCTCCTGAGCGCCCTGCTCGCCCGCCCGATACCGGCCCAGCCCCGGATGTACGTGCCGGACAACTCCGCCGACCACGCCCGCCGCGTCCTGCGGCGCGCGGAGAACGTGGACCGACCGGGCGAGCGCACGGCCCGGCGGCTCCGCCTGGCCTTCGCCCACCACATCACGCAGGCCTTCGGGCGCCAGTGCACGGTGGAGGGAGGCCGGGACGCCGGTTTCACCCTCTACGAGCACCAGTTCCTGCTGCTCGACGGCAGCGAGGTCAGCCTCTGGGAGATCGAGCACACGGCGACCCCGGACGGCCGCCACATGTGCGAGGTGTACGAGGACGAGCGCTCGGCCCGCGCGGCGATGGAGACCCGCGCACGGGTCCGCTGACGCCCACGTCCCTGCCCCTGCCCCCGTACCTCTTCTGACCGTCAGACGAGCGCGGGGTCGGGCGCGGGGTCCGGGGTGACGGTGTCGGGCACGTGGACGCCGGCCTCCGCCAGCTTCCCCACGGCGAACGCACGGTTGGCACGGGTCTGTTCGCGGTACGCCGCGGGCAGCTCCGGCAGCGCGAGCAGCCGGTCGCAGGCGGCGAGCGAGGCGGCGTGGTCGCCCGTCCAGTACGCGGTGATCGAGTACTCGAAGAGCAGCCCGTACCGGTACACCCACGGCTGCATGAACAGCAGGTCGTCCGGCTGCTTCCCGTCCAGGACGGCGGACACGATGGCGTGGGCGGCCCGGTACCGGCGCATCTTCCGCAGCCGCGCGACCAGCTCGTAACAGGCTTCGAGCCGCTCCGGCCGCGACTCCCAGGCCCGCGAGAGGGCGTCCATCGCGGACGGCCACGCGCCGGAATCGGCGGCCTGGAGGACACCGGACTGGAAGAGGGAGTAGTAGACCTCCTCGCCCCAGCCGCCCATGGCCGCGCGCCGCTCGTAGAGGGTGACGGCCTCGTCGTGGCGGCCCATGTCCCGCAGCGTCTGGGCGAGGTAGAAGACCGTACGGGGATTGGTCGGGTCCCGGTCGAGCTCGGCGCCCAGGAGGCGGGCGTCCCGCTCGAACTTGTCGTGGCGTGACCCGCCGTCGGCGTGGTCCTCGATGGCCAGGACGTCCAGGTTCCGCTGCGCATGGTCCCGGTCGGCCGTCAGGTACTCGTGGGTGACTCCCTCGTACCGCCAGGGCAGATCGCCCCTGACCAGGCGTTTGATGCGGTACTCCAGGGATCCCTCGTGGCGGATCATGTACGCGTCCGCGGTGAGCTCCGGCAGCGGGCCGTCCTGCCGCAGGACGTGGTCGGCGTCGAGGAGCAGGAGGTAGTCGGCCCGGCCGCGGGCCCGCGCGATGTTCAGGCTGCGGTTGTGGCCGAAGTTCACCCACGGCTCCTCCCGCAGCTCGCCCGGGATGCCGGCGAGGGCGCTGCGGATCAGGTCCTGGGTCCCGTCGGTGGAACCGGTGTCGGTGATGACCCAGGTGTCCACGAGACCGCGGACGGAGGCGAGGCATCGCTCGATGACTTTGGACTCGTTCTTGACGATCATGCACAGGCAGATGGACGGCTGCATGGCAACACCACTTCCGGTGGGGACGGGAGAGCGCTCGGGGGGTGGGCGACCCTACGGGCGCCTACGGAAGGAGCGGTGTCGGCACGCCGATGAGCGGTTCGAAATTCGCCTTCGTGTACGCATCCGTTCGGCTAGGGGCGATAGGCCATGGCGTTGGGAGTGCCGCCAGACCGTCAAGCCTTCGCAAGCGCGATCCGATGATCCGACCAGGAAGCTCGAACGGGCTTCCCGGACATCATTCGGACCGGCCGCGGCGCGGCCGGTGGAGGAAGGAGCATGCATGCGTCCTGATGCCAGGACCAGGTCCCCGCTGGGTCCCCTGCCCCGACGACGCCCCTGGGTCGTCGGCGGGGCCATCGCCTCCGTCGCACTCGTCCTCACGGGCTTCGCCTCACCGGCGGCTACCGCCGCCGCCTGGGGCTCCCCGGAGAGGACGGCGGCGGGCCCGCCGTCGGGCGGCCACTGCGAGGAACGCCCCCCGCACCACCCGGACGGCCCGCCCCCGCACCACGAGGACGGTCCTCCCCCGCACCACGAGGACGGCCCGCCGCCCTGGGAGCACGAGGGCGGCCCCCGCAGCGCCGACCAGAGCGGTTCGCCGGAGGTCGACGGCCTCCAGGCGTTCCTGGACGACGCGATCCAGCCCCTGGTCGAGGGCCAGGACATCCGTGCCCTGCGCACGGTCCCGGCCGGCGGCGACGACGACTGCAAGGTCGGCCCCACAGGCCCGACCGGCCCCACCGGACCGCCCGGCCCGAAGGGCGACACGGGCGCCACGGGGGCGACGGGGGCGACCGGCGCTACCGGAGCCACGGGTGAGACCGGGGCCACCGGAGCGACCGGTACGACGGGCGCCACGGGCGAGACCGGAGCGACGGGCGCCACGGGCGACACGGGCGCCACGGGTGAGACCGGAGCCACCGGAGCCACCGGCGAGACCGGAGCCACGGGAGCCACCGGCGAGACCGGAGCCACGGGCGAGACCGGGGCCACCGGAGCGACCGGCGCGACGGGAGCCACCGGCGAGACCGGAGCGACCGGCGCCACCGGCGACACCGGCGAGACCGGAGCCACCGGAGCCACGGGCGAGACCGGAGCGACCGGAGCCACGGGTGCGACCGGCGAAACCGGAGCCACCGGAGCCACGGGCGCCACCGGCGAGACCGGAGCCACCGGAGCCACCGGAGCCACCGGCGAGACCGGAGCCACCGGAGCCACGGGCGAGACCGGTGCGACCGGCGCCACCGGCGACACCGGGCCCACCGGGCCCTGCTCCGACATCGACACCTACAGCCCGTCCAACACCGAGGACTTCCAGGCCGTCCTCACGAACGGTGTCGCCTACGCCGGCAAGGCGAGCGTTCCGGGCGGGACGATCGTCTGGCACGACCTCACCGACGCGCTCCTGCCCCCCAACGAGAACGTCCCGGTCAACTACCCGTCCAACGCCTGTGGCATCGCCATCGAGGCCCAGGGCAACGACGCGTTCGTCAAGGTGGTCACCGTCGACGGCAAGGTCTTCCAGACCCAAGGCAACGTCATGGGCGGCGTCTTCATCTGGAACCAGCCCTGGGTCCAGCAGACGACCCCGACACCCGGAGCCCTGCGCGCCATCCCCTTCAAGGGTGACCTGAAGACCGGCGGCGTGGTCAACCGCAGCTAACCGCACGGCAAGGACCGCAGCACAAGCACGAAGGGCCCTGGTCCCGGGACGACTCCCGGGATCAGGGCCCTTCGCTTGACGTCCGGCGTCGGAACTCAGTGCGTCAGCACCGGCTCCTTCGCCACGGTCTCCGGGGCGTCGTCGTCATCGCCGCCGCCCTCCAGGTGCTGCTTCGGCTTCGCCGGCAGGGCGAACATCACCAGGAAGATCGCGGCGAGCACGCCCGCCGCCCAGCCCAGCGAGTTCTGGAAGGCGTCCGTGAAGGCCGCGCCCACCTCGGCCGGAGCCTGCGCGAGGTTCCGGTCGTCGATCACGCCGAAGAAGACCACCGACACCAGGCCGAGCCCGAGCGCGTTGCCCATCTGGCCCGTCGTGTTGATGAGGCCCGAGGCCGAACCCGCGTGCTCCCTCGGCACCTCCGAGAGGACCGCGTCCGTCAGCGGCGCCACGATCAGGCCCATGCCCAGACCCATGATCACCAGCGGCGGGATCATCTGCCAGGACTCGATCGCGGTCCCGTACCGGCCCGCCTCGAAGAGGTAGAGGAGGACGCCCGCGATCATCGTGAGCGCGCCCGCCTGAAGCACCTTGCGGCCGAAGCGCGGCACCAGCTTCTGCACCGAGAGACCGGCGGCCACGGAGACCGCGATCGAGAACGGCACTCCGGTGACGCCCGCCTTCAGCGGGGTCCAGCCGAGCCCGATCTGCATGTACAGCGTCCAGACCAGGAAGAAGATGCCGAGCACGACACCGAAGGTCAGCTGCACGGCGATACCGGCCGCGAAGCTCTTCACCTTGAACAGCGACAGCTCGACGAGCGGCGAACCGTCCTTCGCCGTCTTGTACTTCTCGTAGAAGACGAAAGCCGCGAAAACGAGGAGGCTGCCGACCATCATCAGGTGGCCCCACAGCGGCCAGTCCAGCTCACGGCCGCGCGTCAGCGGGTAGATCAGCATCAGCAGCGCCGCCGTCACCAGGAGCATGCCGACGATGTCGAGCCGGAGCGCCTTCGGCGCCTTCGACTCGGAGATGAACTTCCGGCCCAGGATCAGGCCCGCGATGCCGACCGGCAGGTTGATCAGGAAGATCGGGCGCCACTCGAGACCGGCGATGTTCCACTGCGTGAGCAGCGCGCCGAGCAGCGGACCGGACACGGCGCCGAGACCGATGATCGCGCCGAACATCCCGAAGACCTTGCCGCGCTCGTGCGCCGGGAAGGTGACGTGGATGATCGAGAGGACCTGCGGCACCATCATCGCCGCCGCCGCGCCCTGGAGGAGGCGGGAGGCGACCAGCATCTCGGGGTTGGCCGCGAAGCCGCAGAGCGCCGAGGCGAGCGTGAAGCCGGCGGTGCCGAGGAGGAAGAGCCGCTTGCGGCCGTAGATGTCACCGAGCCGGCCGCCGGTGATCAGCCCCGCCGCGAAGGCGAGCGCGTAACCGGCGGTGATCCACTGGATGGCCCCGAAGGAGGCGCCGAGGTCCCGCTCGATGCTGGGGATCGCGATGTTGACGATCGTGGCGTCGACCAGATCCATGAAGGCGGCCGTCATCACGATGGCGAGGGCGATCCACCGCCTCTTGTCGCTCGTGTCCGTGGGGGCCGCATCCGTGACGGCTTCGTGTGAACTCATACGAAGAAGATAGAAGTCATCTAGGTCAAATGATGACCTAGATGGGCCGCATTCTGGGAGACATGACAGATACCCCGGTTCGACTCCTGAATCTGCTGTCGCTCCTCCAGACCCCGCGCGAGTGGCCCGGCAGCGAGCTCGCCGAACGGCTCTCGGTCTCCGCGCGCACCATCCGCAGGGACATCGACCGCCTCCGCGACCTCGGCTATCCGGTCGAGGCGACCCTCGGCGCGGTCGGCGGCTACCGTCTCGTCGCCGGTACGGCCATGCCGCCGCTCCTCCTCGACGACGAGGAGGCCGTCGCCATCGCCGTCGGCCTGCGCGCCGGCGCCGGCCACGCCATCGAGGGCATCGAGGAGGCGTCCGTACGGGCCCTGGCGAAGCTGGAGCAGGTCCTGCCCGCGCGGCTCCGCCACCGGGTCTCCACCCTCCAGAACGCGACGCTCCCGCTGACCAGGGGCGACGGCGCCACGGTCGCGCCCGCCACCCTGACGACGCTCGCCGGCACGGTCACGGGGCGGGAGAAGCTGCGCTTCGGCTACCGGGCGGGCGACGGCGCCGAGTCGAAGCGGCTGGTCGAGCCGTACCGGCTGGTCTCGACCGGGCGCCGCTGGTACCTCGTCGCGTACGACCTGGCGCGCGAGGACTGGCGGACCTTCCGGGTGGACCGGGTGAGCGACCCGCTCGCGACGGGCGCCCGCTTCACCCCGCGCGAGCTCCCCGCCGGGGACGCGGCCCAGCTCCTCGTCCGCTCCATGTCCCGGGCGCAGCCCGAGCTGGAGCTCGACGTCAGCTTCGACGCCCCGGCCGACTTCGTGACGGCCCGGCTCCCGTCCCATCTGGTCCCGACGGCGACGGGCCCGACGGCCTGCCGTCTCCGTACCCGCTCCGCCGACTCCGTGGAGTGGCTGGCGCTCCGCCTGGCCCTGGTGGACGCCCCCTTCACGATCCACGGCCCGCCGGCCCTCCACGGCTACGTCGAGGAGCTGTCGACCCGCCTGGCGGCGTCGACGCGGGGGTAGGGGAGGCCGGAGCGGCCGTACGCGAAGGGGCCCGGGGACCGAAGTCCCCGGGCCCCTTCGCCGCGGGCGCGAGCACGCCGCGCGCGGAACCCCGGAGGGCCCCGGAAGACCCCTCCGCGGAGTGACACTCGACGCGCCGGCCGCTCTAGGCCACCGCGTCGAAGCCGGTGTCGTGGGCCATCTTCTTCAGCTCCAGCAGGGCGTGCTTCTCGATCTGGCGGATCCGCTCGCGCGTCAGGCCGTGCTGCTTGCCGACCTCCGTCAGTGTCCGCTCGCGCCCGTCCTCGATGCCGTACCGCATGCGGATGATCGAGGCCGTGCGGTGGTCGAGCTTGGCGATGAGGTCGTCGAGCTCCTCGCTGCGCAGCAGCGTGAGCACCGACTGCTCGGGCGAGATCGCCGAGGTGTCCTCCAGGAGGTCGCCGAACTGGGTCTCGCCCTCGTCGTCCACCGACATGTTCAGCGAGACCGGGTCGCGCGCCCAGTCCAGGACGTCCACGACGCGCTCGGGCTTCGTGTCCAGCTCGGCCGCGATCTCGGCCGGCTCCGGCTCGCGCCCGTGCTCCCGGTTGAACTCGCGCTGCACGCGCCGGATGCGGCCCAGCTCCTCCACGAGGTGGACGGGGAGCCGGATCGTGCGGGACTGGTCGGCGATCGAGCGGGTGATGGCCTGCCGGATCCACCACGTCGCGTACGTGGAGAACTTGAAGCCCTTCGCGTAGTCGAACTTCTCGACCGCGCGCACCAGGCCCGCGTTCCCCTCCTGGATCAGGTCGAGCAGCGGCAGACCGCTGCGGGGATAGCGCCGGGCGACGGCGACCACGAGCCGCAGGTTGGACTTGATGAAGAGGTCCTTGGCACGCTCGCCCTCGGCGACCAGCGCTTCGAGCTCCTCACGGGCCGCTCCGCCTCCCTCGCTCTCTACGTCTCCGTCGAGGATCTGCTGGGCGTAGACGCCCGCCTCGATCGTCTGGGAGAGCTCGACCTCCTTGGCGGCGTCGAGCAGGGGTGTACGCGCGATCTCGTCGAGGTACATGCCGACCAGGTCGCGGTCGGCGATGTCCCCGCCCACGGCGCGAACGCTGCTGGCCCGGCTCGCCCCGCTCTTGGCGGAGGTCTGACGACGGGCGACGGCACGGGTTGCCATGCGTGCTCCCTTGCTGAGTAGGTCGCGACACCTTTTCGGGTGCCCTGCATCCGACGGAAACAACGACTGGAATCAGGACAGAATTCCCACCCGGCACATGGATTTTCGCGATCATGCAGTATCCTGCGCGCCCGTCGCCCCTTCGGGCATGCCGGGGAAACCCACGGAGGTGCAGGTCAGACCGGGCACGGAGGGTGTTGCGGCGCCGCCCGCGGGGGCTCCGACCACACTGTCGGTGAGACCGCGATCACACGCGGCGCCATCTGTTCAGACGTCATCGCCGGCGATCGGGTTGCCCGTGGCGGTCCTCGGCCCCCAGGCCTAGGTCCGCAGCCCGTTACGCCGCCGCGCGCCCCGCCCTAGCGTCGTCCCCATGAGCGACACGAGCGGCAAGAACGGCAAGAGCGGCAGCAACGACACGTCCGGCACCCTCGACGAGGCCCTCGAACGCCTCCACACCACCGGCCCCGAGCGCAACGGCCGGCTCACCAATCACGCACCGATGGCCGTCGAGGCGCTCGTCCGGCACGGCCAGGCCCCGGCCGTGCACCGCTGGCTCGACCACTACGCGCACAAGCTGGAGGAGCTGCCGCCCGCGAACCGCCCCGTCACGGCGGACGACTGGCGCGAGGCGCTCGGCGACCCGTCCCGGATCACCGACTGGACGCGCTTCTTCGCGCGGCGGCTCGACGGTCCCGACGCCCGCCCCTGGCGCGAGGTCCTCGCCGAGTGGTGGCCGCGGCTGCTCCCGGGGATCGCGGGCGGGTCGACGCATCCGGTGATCCGTACCGGTCACGCCGTACGCACGCTCCTGAGCGGCGGTGACGGGGAAGCGACCGCCCCGCGCCGCGCCGAGCTGGCGCACGCCCTCGGCTACTGGGCGGCCCGCCACCAGCCGCTGCCGCCGCTCGCCCCGCTGGCCGTGGCGCCGAGCGCGGCGGCCGCCCTGGAGGCCGTACCGCCCGTCGCGCAGCAGGACGGCGGGATGCCGGCCCGGCTCGACCAGCTGACGGCGTTCCCGCAGTGGGGCGCGGCTCCGGATCCCGACACGGCCGAAGAGCAGCTCACCGAGCTGGTGACGGCGGCGACGCACCGGTACGCGACGCACGGCCACGGCGAGCCGATCATGCTCGTGCACGCGGCGACGGCACCGAACGCGGTGCTCCGCACGCTGCCCGCGCTCCCCCGCGAGCTGTGGGTACCGAGCCTGGGCGCGGCCTGGGCGGCCGCGGCCGCGGTGACGGCGGCCTACACCCCGAGGGACCCGCTCCCGTACAAGAAGACCGATCTGACCTCCGAGGAGGTCTTCGAGCGGGCGGCGGCGCACGGCGACGACCACACGATCAAGTTCACCGACGCGGCGCTCGACGTCGGCGACCCGCTCGCGCTGGCCGCCGCCGTCCGCTCGATCGAGCTGAACCCCTCGATCTTCTAGCCCTCAGCCGAACTGGACGGAACGCTTGGCGAGCCCCATCCAGAAGCCGTCGATCACGGACCGCTCGGAGTCGAGGTCGCCGGCCGCGTCCGCCGCGCCGAGGGTGACGAAGAGGGGCGCGAAGTGTTCCGTGCGCGGGTGGGCGAGGCGTCCGGCCGGGGACTTGTGCGCGAAGTCGAGGAGCGCGTCGACGTCACCGGCCTCCAGGGCGCGGTGTCCCCAGTCGTCGAACTCGGCGGACCAGCCCGGCACCCCGCCGCCGGTGTGCCGGAGGGCGGCGAGGTTGTGGGTGAAGAAGCCGCTGCCGACGATCAGGACGCCCTCGTCGCGCAGCGGGGCGAGCTTGCGCCCGATGTCCATGAGGCGGCGCGGGTCGAGGGTGGGCAGGGAGATCTGGAGTACGGGGATGTCGGCGTCCGGGAACATCTCGACGAGCGGCACGTAGGCGCCGTGGTCGAGCCCCCGGTCGGGGATGTCCTGCACGGGCGTGCCGGGCCCGCGGATCAGCTTGCGGACGGCGTCGGCGAGCCGCGGGGCGCCGGGAGCCCCGTACCGGACCTGGTAGTAGTGCTCGGGGAAGCCCCAGAAGTCGTAGACGAGGGGCACGGTCTCGGTGGCGCCGAGCGCGAGCGGGGCCTCCTCCCAGTGGGCGGAGACCATGAGGATCGCCTTGGGGCGCGGGAGGTCCGCGGACCAGGCGGCGAGCTCGCCGGGCCAGACGGGGTCGTCGGCGAGCGGCGGGGCGCCGTGGGACAGGTAGAGGGCGGGCATCCGTTCCAGCGTGGCGTCCATGGCGACGGCCTCCGGCATCCTCGTGACGTGCGGGCGAGTACTTGAAACTTCAAGCTCGATATCTGCAGAGTAAACCTATGTAGTTCAACTTTCAAGAACGAGTCGTACGATGGGACCCATGGGAGACATGACCGAACCGCGCTGGCTCGACGACGAGGAACAGCGCACCTGGCGCGCCTACCTGCACGCCACCACGCTCCTGGAGGATCACCTCGACCGCCAGTTGCAGCGGGACGCCGGGATGCCGCACATCTACTACGGGCTGCTCGTCCAGCTCTCCCAGGCGCCGCGCCGGCGGCTGCGGATGACCGAGCTCGCCAAGAGCGCCAAGATCACCCGCTCGCGCCTCTCCCACGCGGTCGCCCGGCTGGAGGCGAACGGCTGGGTGGCGCGCGAGAACTGCCCCTCCGACAAGCGGGGCCAGTTCGCACGGCTCACGGAGGACGGGATGGACGTCCTGCGCCGCACCGCGCCCGGCCACGTGACGGCCGTCCGCCAGGCCCTGTTCGACCGGCTCTCGCAGGAGCAGGTCGAGCAGCTCGGGGCGATCATGCGCGTGATGGCCGAGGGCCTCGAACCGTCGGACCCGGACGCGGACCTGCCCTGGCTCCGCTGAGTACGCGGGGCCAGGACGCGGACCTGCCCCGGCCCCGCTGAATACGCGGGGCCAGGGCAGGGGCCGGGGCAGGGACTGCGGGGCGTCGGGAATCAGTGGGCGATGACGGGGACCTTCACCTCGTCGTCCGCACCGGACCCGGCGACGACGCCCATCTCCGGCTTCCCGGTGTTGATCAGCACGAAGGCGATCGTGGCCGAGAGGACCAGGATGCCGACGGCCCACCAGATGGCCGCGGCGTAACCCTCGACCATGCCCTGGAGCTGGACCAGCTTCTGCGCGGCCGGGGTGGTCGCGCCGGCCGCGTGGTCGACCAGGTAGGCGGTGGTCGCCGAGGCGGCGATCGTGTTCAGCAGGGCCGTACCGATGGCGCCGCCGACCTGCTGCGAGGTGTTGACCATCGCGGAGGCCACACCGGCGTCCCGCGGGTCCACGCCGAGCGTCGCCAGCGACATGGCCGGCATGAACGCCGTACCCATGCCCAGACCGAGCAGCAGCTGCGCGGGCAGGATCAGACCGGCGTACGAGGTGCCGATCTCCAGCTGGGTCAGGAGCAGCATGCCGACGCCGGCGGTCAGGAAGCCGGGGGCCATGAGCAGCCGCGGCGGGACCCGGGTCATCAGCCGCGTACCGATCTGGGTCGAGCCGACGATCATGCCCACGATCATGGGCAGGAACGCGAAGCCCGTCTTGACCGGCGAGTACCCCTTCACGACCTGGAGGTAGTACGTCAGGAAGAGGAACAGGCCGAACATCGCGATGACGGCGAGACCCAGCGACAGGTAGACGCCGCCGCGGTTGCGGTCGGTCAGGACGCGCAGCGGCAGGAGCGGGGACTTCACCCTCGCCTCGGTGAACACGAAGGCGAGGAGCAGCACGGCGGAGCCGACGAACAGGCCGATCGTGCCGGCGTCGCTCCAGCCCTCGGACTCGGCGCGGGTGAAGCCGTAGACGAGCGCGACCAGACCCAGGGTGGAGAGGATCACGCCGGGGATGTCGAGCGTGGAGCGGTTGCGGCCGCCCGCGGGCTCGCGGATCACGAAGTACGCGCCGACGGCGGCGACGATCGCGAACGGGATGTTGACGAAGAACGTCCAGCGCCAGTTCAGGTACTCGGTGAGGAAGCCGCCGAGGATGAGGCCCACGGCGCCGCCGCCACCGGCGATCGCGCCGTAGATGCCGAAGGCCTTCGCGCGCTCCTTGGCGTCGGTGAAGGTCACGGCGAGCAGGGAGAGCGCGGCGGGCGCGAGGAGCGCGCCGAAGGCGCCCTGGAGCGCGCGGGCACCGAGCATCATCGCCTCGCCGTTCGCGGCCCCGCCGAGGGCGGAGGCGGCGGCGAAGCCGATCAGTCCGACGACGAAGGTCCGCTTGCGGCCCCACAGGTCGGCGATGCGGCCGCCGAAGAGGAGGAGACCGCCGAAGGCGAGGGCGTAGGCCGTGATGACCCACTGCCGGTTGCCGTCCGAGATCCCGAGGTCCTGCTGGGCGGAGGGCAGCGCGATGTTCACGATCGTCGCGTCGAGCACGACCATCAGCTGGGCGAGGGCGATGAAGACGAGCGCTTTCCAGCGGCCGGGGTCGGCTCCCTGGATCGCGGGGCTCTCGGGGATTTTGGACATGGGGGTAGCCACCTCTTGGCGCGTACAGGTGAAAAAAGGACGTAAAGGCGTCAGGCGAAAGTGCTAGAAGTGCGTCACGACCGCCGGCAGGAGTCGCGTCTCAGGTCCTCCAGCGTCGCGGCCGTCCCCGGCAGCTCGGAGCGCGCGGGCGCCTCCAGGCCGTCGAGGAACAGCTGCAGGTGACGGTGGACGAATTGGTCGAAGTTCACGCAGGCGGTGCCCGGCAGCGGGCGGGTCAGCTGTGAGACCGCCACCATCAGGTCCCCGACGCCGACGTCGGCGCGGAGCCGGCCGGCGCGCTGCGCCCGCTCGACGAGGCCCTGGACGGCCTCCTCCAGGCGGTCGCGCTCGACGGTCAGGTCGGGGTGGTCCTTGTCGAAGGCCCCGTCGAGCATCGGGCACAGGGCGCCGATGCGTTCGTCGGCGGCGGCGTGGGTGAAGCGGCGGAGGGCGGCGAAGGTGTCGGTCTCCTCCTCGGTGGCCCGCTCGGCGAGTTCGGTGACGCGGGCCATGAGGGAGAGGACGACCTCGCGGACGAGGTCGGCGCGCTCGGGGAAGTTTCGGTAGAGCGTGGCGTTCCCGACGCCGGCGCGGCGCGCGACCTCGTCGTACGGCACCTGGGGGCCGAACTCGACGAACATCTCGCGGGCCGCCGTCACGATCCGCTCGCGGTTGCGCAGGGCGTCGGCGCGCGGGCGGGGTACGCGGCGGGCGGGCGCGGTGTCCGGGGTGCTGATCACGCCACAGCCTCCTCTACGACTCGTATCCGGGGACGGATCCGGGGACGGACTCCCCACTTCGTGGAACACAGGGTTAAACGGGGACGGGCTCCCCGCTTATTTCCCTTCATTATGTGACCTGGATCACATGCGACACGCCGCGCGGGATACCCACACGATCGGTCCACCCGGCGCGCGCCTCCGAGCCGATCACCACAGGCTGATCGCACGGCACGGATCTCCGTCTCCCCCGAGGAGATGCCTCCCCGCGCAGGAGATCCGTGCCGCAGACCTGCCCCCACCGGAGAGGCGCCCGTATGCAGCACCCCCGCCGACGGATACGCAGACCCGTCGCCCTGGCGGCGACCACGGCCCTCTCCCTCGCGCTGCTCGCCTCCGCGAGCACGACGCTCCCCGACCCCGCACCGGCGTCGGCGGGCCCCGTGGCCGCCGCGCCGCGCAACGCGCAGCTCGGGCCGTGCCGGATCGCCACCACGATGGGTGTGCAGATGTCGGAGGGGCTGCCCACCGCCCCCGGATACGTGCGCTCCACGGGCCGCGTCAGGGCCCTCACCCTGATGGTCGACTTCCCGGACGCCGTCGGGGAGGGCCCCGCGGTGGACCGTTTCCGCGAGTTCTTCCCGCAGACCGCCGACTGGTTCCGCACCAGCTCGTACGGGCGCCTGAAGTACCAGGCCGAGGTCCCGATGACCGACTGGCTGCGGATGCCCCGGCCGTTCTCCGCGTACGGGATCGAGCGCGGCTCACCGTACGAGCCGGGCTACCGCTCCCTCGTCGAGGACATCGTGAAGGCCGCCGACGCGAAGGTGGACTTCAGCGCGTACGACCTGGTCAACGTCCTCGTGACGCCGAACGCCGGGCCGTCCGCCCTCGACACCGTCCTGTCCGTGACCTTCTCCGGCAACGACGACGCCCCCTACGCCGACGGCGTGCCGCTCGCCAACACGTCCTTCGTCTACAGCCGCCAGGACGACGGCTCCGGCAACTTCGACGAGACCGGCTACCGGGTGCTGCCCCACGAGAACGGCCACGTCTTCGGCCTGCCCGACCTCTACACCTCGGACGGCGGCGGCACCGTCGGGCACTGGGACATCATGTCGGAGGACTGGGGGGCCAACAACGACCTGCTCGGCTGGCACAAGTGGAAGCTGGGCTGGCTCGACAACGACCAGATCAACTGCGCGTCGAGCCCCGGCAGCACCGACTACACCCTCACCCCGCTGGCCGTCCCCGGCGGCCCCAAGCTCACCTTCGTCCCGCTCTCCGGCACCTCGGGGTACGCGGTCGAGGTCCGCAGCAAGGAGGGCAACGACGAGGCGGTCTGCGAGCAGGGCGTCCTCGTCTACCGGGTCGAGTCCGACGTGGACACCGGCCACGGGCCGGTGACCGTGTCCGACAGCGACCACACGAGCGGCGGCTGCACGCGGCGCCCGAACGTCCACGCGGAGCTGTCGGACGCCCCGTACCGTCCGGGCGAGATCTTCACGGACCGGGCCAACGGCATCCGGATCAGCGTCCTCGCCGAGGAGCCGACGGGCGCGTACCGCATCCGCGTCACGCGGTCCTGAACTCGTCGGCTCCGTCGGCTCCGTCGGCTCCGTCGGCCCCGTCGGCCCCGTCGGCTCCGTCGGCTCCGTCGGCCCCGTCGGCCCCGTTGGCTCCGTTGGCCCCGTCGAACCCGCTGAAGTCGTCCCTGAGCCGGCGCTTGAGGATCTTCCCTGTCGGGTTCCGGGGCAGCTCCTCCTCCCGTACGAGGACACGGGCGGGCACCTTGAAGGCGGCGAGGCGCGCGCCGACGTGCGCCCGCAGCGCCTCCCCGTCGGTGCCGGCGGCCCCCGCGCGCAGCCGCACGACGGCCACGACCTCCTCGCCGAGCACGGGATGCGGGACGCCGAGGACGGCGGCGTCGAGGACGTCCGGATGCTCGTGGAGCACGGCCTCGACCTCGACGCAGTACACGTTCTCGCCGCCGCGGATCACCATGTCCGTGAGCCGGTCGACGACGCTGACCCGCCCGTCGGCGTCGACGCGGGCGAGGTCCCCGGTCCGGAACCACCCGTCGTCGGTGAAGGCGGCGCGGGTCGCGTCCTCGTTCCCCCAGTACCCCCGGATCAACGACTGCCCCCGCAGCCACAGCTCCCCCACACCCTCCGCGTCGGGCCGGTCGATCCGCACCTCGGTGGCGGGCGAGGGGCGGCCGACGCTCCCGGGGTGGGCGCGGTACTCGGCGCCGACGTTCGACAGGACGCCGCCGCAGGTCTCGGTCAGCCCGTAGCCGTTGCGGGGCTCGACGCGCTCGCCGTACGCGGCGGTGATCCCGGCGACGATCCCGGGCGGGGCGGCGGCGCCTCCCGTGCTGAGGAGGACGAGGCTCTTCAGCTCGTCGCCGGCGTCGTGCGCGGCCTCGATCAGCTGGAGCGCGGTGGTCGGCACCCCGGCGTAATGCGTGACGCCGTGCTTCCGGATCAGCCCGAGGGCGGTCCCGGCATCCCACTTCCGCATCATCACCAGGGTCCCGCCGGCCGCCATGACGGCGTAGAAGGACGTGAACGCGGCGACGTGGAAGAAGGGGAACGTGGTCAGCGACACGGGCGCGGGTCCCGTCCCGGGCACCTCCCCGCGCGCGAGGGCCGCGGCGGCGGCGAAGAAGCGGGGGTGCATGGCGGCCCCGGCCTGCGCGAGGTGGGTGGCGACGGCGCCCTTGGGCCGGCCGGTGGTGCCGGAGGTGTAGATGATCGTGGCGTCGTGCTCGGGCAGGACGTCGACCGGCGGCGGCCCGAGGAAGGGATCACGATCGGGGACGTACGCCGCGAACCCCTCCTCCGCCTCGCCCTGGAAGACGACCCCGGGCACGCCGTGCCGCCGCGCCCAGGCCCGCACGCGCCCGACGCGCTCCCCGTCGACGAGCAGCACGCCGGGTGCGCAGTCGTCGAGGGCGTACGTGAACTCGTCCTCGGTCCACCAGGCGTTGAGCGGTACGGCGACGAGGCCGGCGAGCTGGGTGGCCCAGAAGGCGACCTGCCACTCGGGAAGGTTCCGCATGGCGACGACGGCCCGGTCACCGGGCCGCAGCCCGTACTCCCCGACGAGCTGCCGGGCGAGCCCGCAGGCGGCGTCGAAGAACTCCCGATAGGTCGTCGACCCGGTCTCGGACACCAGGAACACCCGGTCCCCGTAGGCCCAGACGGCCTCCACGAACTCCCGCAGGGTCCGCGGCCCGACGGCGTACACCCCGTCCTCGACGGCGAAGGGCGCCCCGGGCTCGCTGAGCCGCGCTTCCCCGGTCCGGCCCGTCCGGCCTGCCTGGCCGCCCGTCCGGCCCGCCTCGCCCGTCTGCCCACCGGACACCACCACGAGGACCTCCTAAGCGCTTGCTCACCCCAGCGCCGCGACGCTATGCGCCTCCCCGTGTCAGGTCAACCCCGCGCGGCCCGCCTCGTAACCATCATGCGCGATCCTCAGCAGCCACTCGCTCCGGCCCGCGAAGGCGTCGTCGGGGAGCGCCGAGTCCATGAGCGCCCCCGGGGCCAGGGTGCCGAGCGCCTCGGCGATCAGCGCCTGGTGCTGTGCCTCGTCGGCCTCCCCCGCCGCGCCGGAATCCGGCGGGCCGGAGATCTTCAGGTGCCCGGTGCGCGGAATCAGGCCGAGGAGCAGCGCGACGATCCACAGCGAGAACAGGAACTCGCTCTGCCCCGGGGAGGCCCACGGGGCGACGGACGCCGCGAACTCGCGGTCGAAGCGCCGGCGCAGCGCCTCGGGGGCGAGGCCGAGCCGCGGGGCGACGCGGCTCCAGTGGACGTACCGCCACGCGTGATCGTCCGGCTCCCCGACCCTGACCAGGAGGAAGGCCATGCCCCGGTAGAAGAACGGGCAGAGGGTGAGCGAGTGGGCGAGCCGGTCCTGCCCCGGCCCCCGCAGCGGCTCGCCGCCTCCGTAACAGGCCGCTCTCCGCTTCGGGTTGCCGACGAGACTGGCCAGGTCGCCGTGTTCCACGAGCGCGGGCACGGACACGTATCCGGGCACGCCCTTCACCTGGAGGAAGTCGAACAGGACCTCGTCGTCCTCGAAGTGGACCTGCGCCGCGGCCTCCGCGAACCGTCCGTACTCGTCGAGGAGCCGCACGGGCAGCACCGTGGCCAGCGTCGGGAAGAACTCCCACCGCACCGCCTCGACCCACCCGCAGCCGGCCATCAGGGCGAGCCGCGCGGCGGCGCCGTTGAGGCTGTCCCAGTTCGCGTAGAACGAGAGGGCGGCGTCCGGGAAGAGCTCCGCGGCGCGCCGGACCTGCCGGAGCAGGTCGGGGCGCACGATCACGTCGTCCTGGAGCACGAGGTGGTGGGTCGCGTCGGCCGCGTAGGCCCCCCACGCCTCGATGGAGGTGATGAGGGCGTTCGACCCGCCGGGGTGCGGGTCCATGACGATCCGCAGGTCCCCCAGCTCGGCCGACAGCGCCCGCGCCGCGTGGCTCCGGCGCGGATGGGTCATCACGACACCGTCGAGCGAGACGAGGCCGTCGGGCGAGAGGCGCGGCGATGCGGCGGTCACACGCCCACCCCCTGCGCCGTTCCGGCCGCGTACCCGTCCAGGGCGATGGACTTCAGCTCGGGCTCCAGGCCCGTGAACGTGCCCGCGGGCAGGGCCGACCCGACGAGACCGCCGAGGGCGAGGGTCTCCACCAGCCGGTCGGGGATCGCCGCCGCGGGTTCCGACCCGGATTGCGGCCCGGATTGCGACCTGGGTTCCGACCCGGATTGCGACGCGGATTGCGACCCGGATTGCGACGCGGGTTCCGCGGTCGTGCGGCGGGCGACGACCGCGAGGAGCAGCGCGGTGATCCAGAAGCCGAAGAGGAACTCCCGCTCCGCCACCGGCCGTTCCTCGACCCACGCCGACTTCGCGATCGTCGTGTCGAAGTCGTGCCGCAGCTGCGCCGGGTCGAGACCGAACTCGGGCGCCTGGCGCGTCCAGTGGAAGTGGCGCCAGGTGTGGTCGTCTGCGCCCGCGCCCCCGCCGCCGTACCGGATCAGGCAGTACGGAACGCCTCGCTGGAAGTGCGGGACGACGCGGTAGCCGCGCAGCACGCCCCGCGCGCCTCCCGCGCCCCGTGCGCCTCCCGCGCCCCCGCCCGCGAAAGGACGGCCCGCTTCGGGGGCGAACCAGGCCGCCTTCCCCTCGGCTTCCACCGGCGAGGGAAGGATCGTGTACACGTCGATGCCGGCGAGCTGGAGGAAGTCGAAGAGCGCCGCGTCGCAGCTCGGTTCGAGCTCCTTGAACCGCTCCAGGAACCGGGAGAACTCCTCCGCCTGCCCCATCGGGAGCATGACGGCCGTCGCGGGGAAGGAATGCAGCTGGATTCCCTCCACCCAGGAGCAGGAGGAGAGCGCCGCCAGGCGGACCGCCGAGCCGTTCGGCTCGTCCCATCCCGCGTAGAGGGAGACAGCGGCCTCCGGAAAGGTCTCGGCCGCCAGCCGGAGACTCTCCAGGGCACCCCGGCCGGGCTCGGCGCCCTCGCCGAGAACGACATGGTGCGTCGCCTTCCCGTCACGCGTGGACCAGGCGGTCGAGAAGGTTTCCAGCCGGCTGCGATCACCTCTCCCGATCACGGGAATTCCCCCCAGGAGGGTCTGCGCCAGGGTCGCGCTTTCCGTCTTCTCGCGCCCTGAAACAATCGCACCGCTCAGCATGACCACACTTCTTCCGCGGGCTTGACTCAACAGCCGGTCACGAACTTTAACAGGAGGTTCACTGACGTCGCGAGGTGAACACCGGCGCGGCGCCCGAGAGTCCGGCCTTTCGCGAAAACCCGAAGAAGAAGATGAGAAGTGCCGTTCCGGCGAGAGTGGAGAAAGCCACCTGATAGGACGACGTACTCGCGATGACCCCGAATACGAGCGGGCTGAGGCTGTACGCGCCGAAGCTGATCGAGCTCACCACGGCCATCGCCAGGCCCGCCCGGTCGGACGTGGCCCGCCCCGCCAGCGAGAATCCCACCGGTGCGACGGGCGCTTCGGAGAGGCCGAAGAGCAGCAGCCCGGCCGCCGCGACCACAGGGGATCCGCCGGTCACGATGAGGATGATGCCGGCGAACATGCCGAGTCCCGCGGCTCTCACGAGGAGCGCCTCGCCGTGCCGTCCGATGATCGCGCTGCCGCACAGCCGGCCGACGAAGGAGGCGAAATAGAAACCGGCGACGCCGACGGCGCTGACCACCACCCCGCCCTTGAGGAGATCGCGGAGATAGAGGGAGGAGAAGTTCTCGATCGCGCTGTCGCTGAAGAAATAGAGCGCCAACAGCAGGGAAGCGGGCAGGACCACGGCGAGCTTGCGCAGTTCCGCAAAGCCGCCGCGGAGTTTTCCGTCGGGCTTGGATACGCGCCCCGAGAGCGGGAGCAGCAGCGCCAGTACGCCGAACGCCACCAGGAGCACCGCGTCGATTCCGTAGACGACCCGGAAATCCCAGCCGAGGCCCCCCATTGCCAGGGCCACGAAAAGCGCCCCGCCTATGGCTCCACCGCTGAATCCGGCGTGGAGTTGGGTCATGACGGGAACGTCGTACTGGCTCTCGTAGTCGCTCCCTATGCTGTTCACGCCGAGGTCGAGGATTCCTCCGAAGAGCCCCATGAGGGCGAAGACGGAGAACGCCAGGACGTCGCTGCGGGCCACGGTGAGCAGCGTGAGCGTGAGGCCCATGCAGACCAGCCCCACGAACAGGAGCGGACGCCGTCCGAAGTGGTCCGAGAGCCATCCGCCGGCGAGCTGGACCGGTACGGACGCGACGCACGCCAGCGTCATGAACGTACCGAGCGTCTGCAGGTCGAGACCGAACCAGTGGGACAGGTCGACGAGCAGCACCGTCCACACGCCCGTGTGGAAGCCCATGACGGCGAACAGCGAGGACGCGGCCCAGAACTGGCGCCGTCTGGTGGAGGCGGACGCGGACGCGGACGCGGATCCTGACTCTGATCCGGATCCGGATCCGGGATGAAGCGCGTGAGTCACCCGCGAGGCACCGGCCTCAGGTTGTTGGAGACGCCGCCGAGGTAGTACCGGACGGTGGGCTCGCCCGTGGAGGCGATGGGGATCCCCTGGGAGAGCAGCACCTTCAGCTGCATGTCGTCCGGCCCCATGTTCTCGTGCAGGTCGCGCGCGGAGAAGGCGTCCGGGATCGGGTGCGCGAGCATCAGGTCGCGGCGCATCAGCCAGATGTTCTGGTCGACGAGGAACGGCGCGTCCCGTGACGTCATGATCGTGCTGTTGCGGAAGACGGAGACGTCGATCGGGACGGCCCTGTCCCGGAGGACGTTCGTGCCCCGCACCCAGATGCCGCGCGCGCACATGAGCTCGTAGATCTCCTCGGCGGTCCCCGGGACATGGGCCCACGGGAAGCGGGGCTCCAGGTAGGGGGTTCCGTCCGCCCAGTGGATGCTGCGCGCCGAGTGCACGGCGGGGTAGCCGGTCTTCTCGACGAGCGCCATGAGTCCGCGCAGGTGGTCCGGCCGGTACTCGTTGTCGTCGTCCAGGAACGAGATCCAGGTCGAATCGGCCAGGGCGGCGCCCTTGTTCAGGAGGCGGGAGATCCGCGGGTAGATCCACGCCCGGGAGTCCGTGTCGCCGGCACCCCCCGCGCTTCTCCCGTCGCCCACGTCGCCTCCGGCGCCCCCGTCGCCCCCGTCGCCTCCGTCGCCTCCGTCGCCTCCGTCACCCCCGTCACCTTCGTAGCCCGGGCGCCGTACGAGGTGGGTGGTCAGCCTCCGGTGGTCCGTGCTCACCTCGTCGGCGATCTCGCGCGCGGTCCGCTCGCAGTCGTCGATCACGACCAGGTGCTCGACCGGGCCGGGGTAGTCCTGCCGTCGGACCGACTCGATCGACCGCCGGAGCATGTCCGGGCGTCCTCGGGTGAGCGTGATGACGGTGATCTTCTCCATGGCTTTCCCATCCTCGCTCTCGTCACAGGGAATCGCGTATATATCGGTGGAAATCGCCCAGGGTGTCGAACTCGGCGACGAGGTCGGGGAGTCCACGGGACGGCCTGCCTCCCCGGATCCACACCGGCGACATGCCGGCGCGCAGCGCGCCGACGACATCCGCCGACCAGGTGTCGCCGACGAAGGCGATCCGGTCGGCGGCGACGCCGAGTTCGGCGGCGACGCGGGCGAAGAGCAGACCGTGCGGCTTGCGCGCGCCCTCCTCCGCCGACACGGTCACCGCGTCGAACGGCGCCAGTCCGGCCTCGTCCAGGCAAGGCTGGATCGGCGTCTCCCAGTTGGAGCAGAGCCCGACCTTCAGCCCCCGTTCCCGTACGACTCCGATGAGGGCGTTCGCGCACGCGACGGCCCGTGGACGATAGGTGGCCTGGAACTCCTGGAGCCGCTTCAGGACCTGGTCGACGTCGGCCTCCGGCACCCCGCTCAGGCGGAGGAAGCCGCGCCAGTTCCCCTCCAGCCAGCTCTGGTGGTCCGGATCGTCCGTGACGGCCGGCGTCAGGCACCCGTCGAAGGCGTTCGGCTCGAAGGCCGATTCCAGCTCCGGGTGGCTGCGGTAGCCGAGGCCGTCGAGGAACTCCCACATGGCGGGAAACTCCGTGTCGTGCTCGACGAGCGTCCCGTAGAAGTCGAAGACGACGGCCTCGGTGGCCGCGAGCCGCCGGGCGAGAAGACTCACGAACGCCACTCCCTCTCATACATACGCGGCCCGTTCCCTGAGCTGTTCCACCACGCTGTACGGGCTCCGGGCCGGACCACCGATCCGCAGCCCCGGCTTCACGGTCTCGCCGTGGAAGTCGGAGCCCGCCGTCCGTACGAGACCGGCCTCCTCGCAGTACGCGGACAGCCCGGCCACGTCCTGCTCCGAGTGGTACGGCGAGAAGACCTCCATGCCGTCCAGGCCCGCCGCGCGCAGCTCGTCGAGCAGGGCGGTGCCCTCGCCTCGGGGCAGACTTCCGCCCGGGTGGGCCAGGACGGACACGCCGCCGTACTCCCGCACCAGCGCGACGGCGGCCACCGTGGAGAACGAACTGTCCGACTCCACATAGGCGGTGCCGCCGGGACGCATGTGGTCGAGGAAGAAGTTGTGGTACGGCTGGCCCGCACGGGGCCCGCCCTCCCGGTAGTCGTCGAACAGCGCCAGGTCGTCGTTGCGGCCGTTCGTCATCGCGGCCCGCACCACCACGGAGCACTTGGGCACGGCCCGCGGGGTCAGCGCCCGGGCCTCCTCGTAGGTGCAGTCCACGCCCAGCCGCACCAGGGCGTCCACCAGGGCGCGGGCGCGCGCCTCGTCCCGGCGCTGCACCTCGGCCAGCCTGTCCGTGAAGCCCTGGGCCGCCGGGTCGACGAAGTACCCGAGGACGTGGAACTCCCGGCCGCCGAGGAAGGTCGTGAGCTCGACGCACGGGACGACCTCCACGCCGTACGCGGACGCGAGGCCCAGCGCCTCCGCCGAGCCGGCGACGACGTCGTGGTCCGCGATCGCGACGGCCCTGAGCCCCCGGGCCGCGGCCATCCCCAGGACCTCGGCCGGGGAATGGTCCGCGTCGCTGCTGAAGTGGGTGTGGATGTGGAGGTCGACCTCCGGGGCGGGGCCCCGCTCCTCAGCGAGGCCCGCCTCCGGCGCGTCAGCCGGCATCGAGCGTCTCCAGCTTCCGGGCGACCTGTGCCGATCCGAGGCCCTCCCGGATCGCGTCCAGGGTGAACTCGACGTCCTCGTCCGTGTGCGCGGCGGAGAGGAACCACTGGTGGTTGGGGTGCAGGAGGACCCCCCGGCGCGTCGTCTCCTCGTAGAAGGAGAGCTTCAGCGCCTCGTGACCGTCGTCGAAGCGGAGGAACGGGGCCGGCGCGTAGCCGACGACCTCGGCCGGCAGACCGGACTCCGCCACCAGCTTGGCGAGCCCCGTCCGCAGGGCCTCGCCGAGGCGCCAGACCGTGGCGAGGGCGTCGGTGTCCCGCAGGATCGGGACGGTCGTGAGCGCGGCGGCCATCTCGGCGGGGTTGCCGTAGAACGTGGACGACATGTGGGTCTCGCTCAGGCCGCGCAGGACGTCCTCACGGCCCACCACGGCCGAGATGGGGAAGCCGTTCGCCATCGCCTTGCTGAAGGTCGAGAGGTCGGGCCGGACCCCGAAGAACTCCTGGGCCCCGCCCAGCGCCATCCGGAAGCCCGACCGCATCTCGTCGAGGACGAACAGCGCGCCGTGGGCGTGCGCGAGGTCCCGCACCGCGGCCAGGAAGCCGGGCTCGGGCGGCTCGACCTCGAAGGGCATCATGATCACGCAGGCGACGGACTCGGGGTGCTCCGCGAACACCGCCCGCAGCGAGTCGAGGTCGTTGTAGCGGAACTTCAGGGTGTCGGCCAGGACCGACTCCGGCACCCCGGCCGGGCGCGGCGCCGTCCAGTCGTGCCAGCCGTTGTACCCCCAGCGCACCACCTTCGACCGGCCGGTGTGGATGCGTGCGAGACGTACCGCCGCGCTGGTGGCGTCGGAGCCCGTCTTCATCAGATAGGCCATCTCCGCGCCGGGGATCACCGACGTGAGGAGCTCGGTCAGCTCGACCTGCCGGGGGCTCCACAGCGGGGACATGCAGCTGCCGAGCGCGAGCTCGCGCGTGACCGCCGCCGTCACCTCGGGGTGCGCGTGGCCCAGGATCGCGGGACCGTAGCCGAGGATGTAGTCGACGTACCGGTTCCCGTCGACGTCCCAGAGGTAGGCGCCCTGGGCCCGGCTCACGTACCGCGGATAGCCGCGGGTGAACCGGTCGTCGGCGAGGATGTCGCCCCGGGTGGCGGCCCAGGCGTCGCTGCGCTCCCCCCGCCGGGCCCATTCCTCGGACTTCGCGAACCGGCGGCCGGTCAGGTCCGCGTCCATGCCTTTCCCGTCCGCGTCCACGCCTTTCCCGTCCGCGTCCGGCTCCTTCACGTCCGCGTCCATGTCTTCCTCCCTCCTGGTCAAGGCCGCTGCCCCAGGACCTTGAACTCCTTGTGGTTGTGCATGCCGGCGGAGCTGCGGCCGATGGCCACGCGCTGGACCCAGGTCGCCCAGCGCTCGCCGAGGTCGCCGGTCCCCCACTCCAGGGGCTCGCCGTAGAAGCCGCCGATCCGGACGCCGTCGCGCATCGTGGGGCGCTCGCCGGAGACGCGGTCGACCGCCTGGAGCACCGCTCCGTCCAGCGGCGCCGGTTCGTCGAGCAGCGGCTGGGAGCCGTCCCTGACCCGGGCCTGCTCGAAGTACGCCGGCCAGTCGAAGTCCGACTCGATGAGCTTTCCGGCCTCGCGGTCGTAGTCGGGCATGATCACGATGTCGCGCTGGTAGTCGATGACACTGGCGAGGTTGGCCACCTCCGGGTAGCGCTTCAGGAGCGACTCCTTCAGCTCGTCGTAGAACCGTTCGAGGTGCAGGCACACCTGGATGTAGAGCCAGCGCGACGGGTGCAGGGTGTAGGCCAGGCTCGGCAGTTCGTCGACGCGGATGTGGTCGCTGGCGTCGTCGTGCGTCAGGAAGTACTGGTAGTGGTCCAGGACCTTGAGCTGCCACTCCCGCAGCAGCGGGGTGCGGACCGCGGGGTCCTCCAGGAGGCTCTCGTAGAAGTCCCGGTACGGGACGCCGTGGGTGAGCCTCAGGTACGTCGCCACGCGCTGGGTGGCGCTGGAGTTGTGCAGGGCCTTGATGAAGGCCGAGTAGGCGGACGTACGGACCCAGTCCTCGCGGGTGTACGACTTGGTGGAGGCGAGGATCCGCTCCGGCTTGCGGAAGACGTCCCGGCGGGTCTCGTCGATCTCCCGGGTGGTGAGGTCGTACGTGATCCGGTCGATCGTCTCGACCTGCCACTCCTCCAGGAAGGCGCGCTCGCCGGCGGGCGCGTTGGGCAGGAGGCGGTAGGCCTGGATCAGGTAGTCCTCGTGGATGCCCCACTCCATGAGGTCGGCGAGGCAGCCCTTCCACATGTCGTACGTGTCGCCGGGTATGCCCTGGATGAGCTGGACCTCGACGGGGACGTGGGCGTCCATCATGTGCTTGACGACCTGGACCTGCTTGTCGGCGGAGATGTTCTTGCGGGCCGTGGCCGCGAGGACCTCCTTGTTCGTGTGCTGGACGGAGAGGGAGTGCACCGTGCAGATGCCGCTCTTGGCGAACTTCATGGCGATGGCGATGGCCCGGTCGGGGTTGTTCTTCGCCGCGCTGTAGAAGATGTACTTCGGGTAGCCCTCGTGGTCGTCGCGGGCCTCGTTGAACTTGTCGGCTATCTCCAGGTCGCGCGGGAGGATCCCGAAGTTGGCGTCGGCGAGCATGACGCTCTCGATCCTGAGGTGGCCAAGCCAGTCGATCTCCGCGGCGACGCGCTCCATGCCGAAGCGCCGGACCTTCGAGTTGGTGTTGGATCCCCAGTCGCAGAAGCTGCAGCCGTAGGGGCAGCCCCGGTTGGTCTCCATGATCACTTCGAAGGCGTCGGAGCCGTGCTCCGCGACGAGCCGGTCGTAGTACGCGGCCTGGTCCAGGTACGGGCTGTGCTCGAACTCGGTCGGCACCTCGGGCGGGCCCGTGAAGACCATCGTCCCGCCCTCCCCGCCCGGCAGGTAGAGCCCGCCGATGTCGGAGAAGTCGCGGTCGCCGCGCGCCGCCTTCACCAGGATCTCGCGGAACGTGATCTCGCCGTCCTTGATCGCCACCGCGTCGATGTACGGGTGCTTGGCGAAGAACTCCGGGTCCTTGTAGTCGGGTTCGGGTCCGCCGGCCACGACCAGGCAGTCCGGGTTGAGCTCCTTCACCTCGCGGGCGAGCTCGCACTGGATCTCCCAGTTCCAGGTGTAGCAGCTCAGCCCGAGGACGCCGATCTCCGTGTCGCGGTACGGGTCGAGGAGCACGCTCGGCGCGTCGTTGCGCCAGATCGGCTCCAGCCACTCGTAGCCCGCCGAGGCGTCGCCGTTCCGTTCCCAGTACGACTTGAGGATCGCCCACATGTACGGGAAGTACGGCTTCGCGTTGTCGAACTGCAGCTCGCCGGTCGCGCCCTGCGGCTCACTGATCAGAATGGTCCTGCTCCGCATGGCTGTCTCGCCCCGCGTGGTCTCGGCTGCCCGCGTGGCCTCGCTCCGCGTGGTCTCGCCCCGCGTGGCCTCGCTCCGCATGGCTGCCTTGCTCCGCGTGGTCTCGCCCCGCGTGGTCTCGCTCTGCATCCGTGCCATCCCCTTCTCGCTGTCGGTCTCGAACGGCGGGTCACTCGAACGGCGGGTGACGCGTCGCCGGGCTACACGTCGATCCAGGGGCCGCCGAGCGCCGCGGACCGGTAGGCCGCCTCGATGACGCGGATCGTGACGGCGGCGTCCTCCCGCAGCCGGGCGCTCCGGCCGCCCTCGGAGACCTCCGCGAGGAACTCCTCGAACACGCCCTTGAACCAGTTGCCGTGCCGCGGGTCGTTGAAGTCCGACGGCAGCCGGCTCCGCAGCGCCGCCCCGTCGACGCACTGCTCCAACTCGTCGTCGATGAGCCGCACATGACCCCAGGAGCCGGAGACCAGGTAGCTGGTCTGCCGGCCGGCGGCCGTCCAGTCCAGCTCGAAGTCGACGACGGCGCCCGAGGCGAAGGAGAGCGAGAGGAAGGCGTACTCCTCCGTGTCGGCGTACGGGCCGCCCTCGGGGCGGCGCAGGTCGCAGCGGACCCGGTCGGGCCGCGAGCCGACGAGGTGCGCGGCGAGGTACACACTGTGCGGGCCGTGGTCCCGCAGGATCCCGCCGCCGCCGACGGACCGCTCGCGCCGCCAGTCGGGCCGCCAGTCGGCCGTCCCCCGGGCGTGCGAGGTGCGCAGCGTGCGGAAGTGTCCGCGGAAGTCGCCGTCCGGGGCCCCGCAGCCGTCCAGCGCCGCCTTCATGGCGATCACGGAGGGGGCGAACCGGTAGTTGTGGCAGGGGAAGAGGAATCCGCGACTGGCCTTCTCCGCCGGCTCCAGCGCCTCCAGCTCCTGCCGGTCGAGGAGCAGCGGCTTCTCGCAGAGGACCGCCAGGTCGTGGCGCAGTCCGAAGCGGATGCCGTCGAGGTGCGCGTGGGGCGGCGTGCACACGTCGATGAAGTCGAGCTCCTCCACGGGGAGTTCGTCGAGCTCCGCGAAGACCCGGACGCCGGGCAGTTCGCGGCGCGCGGCCGCCCGGCGCGCGGGGGACACGTCGACCACCGCGGTGATCTCCAGGCCGTCCGTCCGCGAGATCCCGGTGAGATGGCCCTCGGCGATCGTGCCGTAGCCGATCAGAGCGCCCCGGAGCCCAGGCTTCCCCTGCCGCGCCCCCACAGGCCCGGGTTCTTCCACCAGCTGCCGGAATCCCACCGCTCTCCCTGCCTCTCCGATTCGTCGCGAGTCTCCTGGCCGTGAGCCGCCGCGCCCTCAGCCGCCGAGGGGGAACTGCCGGTCGGCCTCCGGGTAGACGTACTGGTTGTAGAGCGGGTGATCAAAAAGGTGAAGGACATACATTCCCTCGATCCACGAGAATTCGTCGTTGGATTCCGTCATAGGCAGCAGCTTGTACCGGAGGCCGTTGATCCGGCCGATCTTCCGGTGCTCGTGCGCCGCGTTGAACTCCTTGATGGCCAGCAGTTCGCCGGTGAATTCGGAGTGCAGTTCCTCGTGCGGTCCCACGGTGTCGTCGAAGTAGCAGACGATGCGCGGGAGGTACTGCTCGGGCGACTCGTCCAGCAGGGCCTTCATGGCGACCACGGTCGAGGAGTAGTAGTCGAGGTCGAAGGAGAGGAACCCGATGGGCGGCGCCCCCGACCGCATGAAGCGGGGGCCGGTGTCGGCGATGTCGCCGAGCACGAGTTCGGCCGAGGTCAGATGGGACCTGATCAGGTCCTCGTCCATCCTGAAGAAGCCGTGCTGCCACATGGACGGGTTGTCGCGGTGGTCGACGGGGGTGGGCATGCCGCTGCCGAGGTCGAAGCCGTACGTGCCGACCTTCACCCCCTGCGCCGCGCCGATCTCGGCGGCGACCCGTTCGAGCTCCACCAGACCGTTGCCGCCGGCCACCCCCAGCTCCGCGACGGAGACCTCGCCGAGCCCCAGCCGGCGGGCCAGGAAGGCGGCGAGCAGGGTCCCGTACGCGTACTGCGGAAAGGAGGAGGCGGCGACGACGTCCGGCATTCCGACCTGAATTCCTGCCGAGTTGCTCAACGCGCTCCCCCAGTCGTGTCGTTGTTTCCGATTGCTTCTTCGTCGATTTCCTTGCGCCAGAATCCGCCGGTCGATTCGACCCAGTCGAGAATGCTGTCGGCCGCCCGGTGCTCGTCGTGGTCCGAGACGTCGATCTCCAGTTTCGGAAGGCGTGACTTCTCGAAGAACCGGCGCATCGTGTCCTGTTCGTCGACGAAGACCTGGAGGTCGTCGTAGCGCCGCGGGTTCTCCGAGTAGACGAGGCGCTCGGCCCTGGCCCGCTCGAAGGTCTCCGGGCGCCGGCTGCACAGCACCAGGTGGAAGTCGAGGGCGAGCAGCCGCTCCTCCAGCCAGTCGAAGTCGACCTCCCGGCCCCGCTCCGTCGACTGGTAGGACAGCGTGGAGATGTGGAAGCGGTCGACGATCCAGTAGTAGTCCCGCTGGAGTTCGAAGAGCCGGGTGTAGGTGTGGAACGCCTCCAGCGCCCGGGCCTCCTGGTACGGCTCGTACTCGATCATGCTGCGCCCGGGGTTCGCCTTCGTCGGCTGCTCGTCCGAGAAGGTGTCCCACTCCGAGGAGACCAGCGGGATGTGCCACCGGTGCTTGCGCTCGCCGATGATCCGGGGGTGCTCCGCCAGCGCGAAGGCGATGTCGGTCTTGCGCGTCAGATGCGTTCCCTCAAGGATGATCTTCGGCTGGGGAATGCGCGGAGATTCCATCACGCCTCCGTTCGGTTGGTACGGATCGGGGAAGGGTGCGCCGCCCCGGTGCGGCGCCGGCCCACGGGAACGGGACCGGGCGCCGCACGGGCGGACGAGCCGGTGGATCGACGGGCGGACGGGCGGGCGGACGGGCCGGTCGATCGACGGACGGGCGGGCCCCGGTGGATCGACGGGCGGACGGGCGAGCCGGTCGACGGACGGGCGGCCCTAGAAGGCCGTCGGCACGACCGGGAAGACCGGTCCGCCGATGGGGTCGCCGACGGCGCACTGCACCTCGTCGTACGGGAAGCGCTCGTTGCCGAGCCAGATCGTCCCGGCCTTCACGTAGCGCAGGATCAGCGCCTGCCGCCGGTTCGGCGTCGTGTTCGGCGTCGACCCGTGCCACACCATCGAGCTGTGGATGGAGCACTCGCCCGGCTGGAGCTCGATGTACGAGACCGGATGCCCCTCGGCCGCCGGGTCGGCCGGCACCTCGGGCACGCCCGGCCGCTCGTCCTTCATGTACGACTCGACCTCGCCGAACGACACGGGCAGGCGCTCGCCGGCGTTCTGCGAACCGGGGACCACCATCATGGCCCCGTTGTCGACGGTGATCCGGTCCAGGGCGATGAAGACCGTCACCGCGTCGGGCGTCGCCAGCGGCCAGTACGAGTAGTCCTGGTGGAAGGGCAGCAGCTTCGAGCCCGGTTCCTTGACGACGACGTTGTCCTCCATGATCACGACCTCGTCGGCGTCCAGGAGCTGCCGTGCCATGCCGGCGATCACCGGGTCGGCGGCGAGGTCGCGGATGCGCTCGTCGCGCAGGCGCATGTTGAACAGGAACGAGAAGGTGTGCCCCACCGTCCCCTCGTTGCTCTCGTACTCGAAGACGTCCTGCCCCTCCTCGCCCTGGCTGCGGCGGATCGCGACGGGGTCGGTCAGCTCGAACGTCTTCGAGTCGAAGAGGCCCGCGCGGTGCTCGTCGACGGCCTGGAGGACGGTGTCGATCTGGTCCTGCGTCAGGACGGGGTTGGGGTGGAGGTACCCGTCCTTGTGGAACCGGGCGATCTCGTCGGAGGTGAGGGGGGTGTTCCGCAGGCTGGTAGGCAGACTGGTCACCGGTTACCTTTCGGCTGAGATGTGTCCTTGTGTGGGTGCGCTGTTCCTCAGGGCCCGGAAGACGGCGGGCGCCGCCGCCGCCACGACCAGCACGAGCAGCGCCGGGAGGACCAGGGCCCGGGTCAGGCCCACCCCGTGCGCGAGCCAGCCGATCGCCGGCGGCCCCAGCAGGAGCCCGGTGTGGCTGAGCGTCGCCACGTGCGCGACGGCCGAGGCGATGGTCTCCTCGCGGTCGTCGGCCGCCGCGTGTCCCGCCGCGCTCGACACGATCGGATCGAGTACGGAGAGCCCGGCGCCGAACAGGGCGTATCCGGCGAGGGACACCCCGTACGACGAGGTCGCCAGCGAGAGTCCGAGGCCGGCCGCCGCAAGCAGCGCGAACGCGCGGAGCAGCGTGCCGTCGTCGTACTTCTCGCGCAGCCGGTCGCCGATCAGACGGCCGGCGACGAGCGTGCCGCTGAAGGCCACGAGGCCGGCCATGGCCAGGAAGGTCGAGGCGCCGCGCTCCTCCCGGAGGTAGACGGCTCCCCAGTCCTCCAGGGCCCCCTGGGCGACCAGGCAGCACAGCCCGAGGAGTCCGAGCTGGAGCACCCGGCCGTTCCAGCCCGCACGCCACCCGCCGGACCCGGGCCCGGATGCCGGTTGCGGACCGGACCCCGCTTGCGAACCGGACCCCGGTTCCGCACCGGGCGCCGGGGCCTCGGCCGGCGGGAGCAGCGGGCGGAGGAGCGCGCCGGACGCCCACGTGGCCAGCAGGGCCACGAGGACGAACTGGGTCGTCGTACCGGCTCCGAACCAGGCGAACGCGCTGCCGACGAGCGCCCCGGACAGGTTGCCGATGCTCCACGCGGCGTGGAACGAGTTCAGGCAGGGCCTGCCCGTGAGCCGCTCCACCGCCACGCCCTGCACGTTCGACGCGACGAACAGCAGACCGTCGAAGATCCCGAAGAGCGCGAGCGCCAGGGCGAGTTGGAGCCCTGTGTGGGCCAGGGAGGTCGCCACGAGGGCGACGGCCGTCGCCACCACGCTGACCCGGACGAAGGTCCGGCTGCTCGTGCGGGCCAGCAGGCGGCCCGCGAACTGCATGGACAGCAGGGAGACGATCACCGGGGTGATCAGCACGGTGCCGAACGCGCCGGTGCCGAGCCCGGTCGCCTCCTTGATGGAGGGGATCCGGATCAACCAGGTCGACAGCAGCAGTCCGTTGAGGAAGAAGGTCACGGCCGTGGCCCGGTACGCGCCGCCGAGCCGTGACCGCGGGTCGACCGGGGCGGTGGGGGTGATGGTCACGGCCGGCTCAGGCCGTGAAGCGCAGGAGCAGGCGGCTCGGCGTCCCGGGCTCCGGGGCCACGGCCGCGCGCACCTTCTTGAAGCCGGACAGGTAGCGGACACCGGCACCGGACGTCGCCGCGTCGCCCAGCATGATCGCCTCCATGCCGGCCGCCCGCGCGCCCTCCACGCCCGCCATCGCGTCCTCGAAGACCAGGCAGCCGGTGGGATCGACGCCCAGCGCGGCCGCGGCCTTGAGGAAGCCCTCGGGGTGCGGCTTCCCGTTCACGACGTCGTCCGCCGACACCAGGACCCGGGGCTCCGGGATGCCCGCGGCGGCCAGCCGGCACCGGGCCACCTCGCGCTCGCCGGAGGTCACGATGCCCCAGGCGTCCTCGGGCAGCGCGGCGACGAGCTCCCGGCTGCCCGGTGCGGCGGCTATGCCCGTGACGTCGCGGCACGACAGGTCCCGCATCCACTGGAGCTCGGCCTCGACCTGGTCGGGGGGTACGAAGTCGGCGATGACGTCGCTGTCACGGCGCCCGTGCCAGACCTCCAGGGTGTGGTCGGGGTCCAGGCCGTGGCGCAGCGCCCAGAGCCGGGTGTGCCGCTCGATGGTGCTCATGGATTCGACCAGCGTTCCGTCCAGGTCGAAGAGGATGGCGCTGCCGGTCCAGGTAGACGGGGACATCGAAGCTCCTCGGTAGGGGATGTGCCTGATCGCCGACGGCGGTCACAGATGGGCGGCCGCCACAGGTGGGCGGCGATCGCAGGTGGGAGGTACTCACAGGTGGGCGGCGATCACGGGTGGGAGGCGATCAGAGGTGGCCGGCGATCACAGGTGGGCGGCGACCACGCGCAAGAGAGAGCCGCGGTAGGCCTTCTCGTAAAGCTGTGCCTGGGGCCCGTCCAGGTGCGGGGAGAGGAAGCGGGCGGCCGGTGGGGCGCTCTCCCGCAGCCCCACGGCGGCCGGGTTCAGCCGGGTCGACGCGGGGAGGACCAGCGCCCGCGGCGAGGTGCGGGGCGGCAGACGGTGGCCGCCCACCGGAGCGAGGGCCACGTCCGACTCGGCTTCCTCCTCGGCGAGTTCGACGATGAGCTGCTCCACGTCACCGCGCCGGTCGACCCCCGGACCGGCCGACTGCGCCCAGGCGACCGCCCGGGTCCGCCACACGGCGGGGGATCCGTCGTGGTGGCGGAGGACGAGGGCGGGCAGCAGGGCACGGGGGGTGAGGATCTCGCACCCCAGGACGGTGACGGCGGGCCCCACCACGGCGGTCGGGTCCGGTACGTCCCCGAAGACGGTGAGGCCCGGCCGCACCGCCAACGGGGAGGCGCGTGACGCCTCTTCGCCGCCGCCGCAGGTGGGGCACTCCAGCACGTCGACCGTGACGACCGCGGCGTCGAGGGCGGGAAGCAGCTGGGCGGCCGCCTCCCGCCGCGCCATCCGCTCGATCGCCGCGCGCTGCGGGAGCGCGAGCGCCGGTTCACGCATGGACCTGCTCCAGTCCGGACCGTGTGCCGGGCCGGTGTCCGGGGCCGGCCGCGCGGTCGCGCCATCCCCGGTCCAGCGCCGCCATGCCGAGCTCGACGAGGCCGCGTCGCTCCTCTGCGCCGAGGAGCTCGTGGTCACGGACGCCGAGCCCCGAGGCGACCCAGGACCCGACCGCCTTCCGCGCCAGGTCGGCGGTGGCGCGAGCGGCGGTGGCGGCGTGCGTGGGGGTGGCGTGAGCGGCGGTGGCGGCGTGCGTGGCGGTGGCGTGTGCGGCGATGGCTGTGCCCGTCACGTCGCGGCCCTCGGCGAGCCCGGCCGCGTCGGCGCCCAACAGGTAGCAGGCGGCCCACAGTTCCAGGCCCAGTGCGGCGTGGTCGCCGGTCGTGGCGAACGGGCCGGCACCGGGAAGCGACGTCGGCGGGGAGACCACCGCGCGCCAGGAGTCGACGACACGGTCCCGGTCGATGCCGAGCAGCGCGCACCAGTCGTACCAGTACCAGCCGAGCGGGTGCTCGATCGGCTCGTCGACGCCGGCGAGCACGAAGCGGATGCGGCAGGTCGAGTCCGTCAGCTCCACGGCGTAGCGCGGGGCGGGTCCGGAGCCCGGCTGCCGGGCGGGGAGCTCCGCGACCGTCGGCTCCGGCGTCCAGTGACCCCTGCCGGTGCGCCGCTCCGGCCGGAAGACCGTGGCGTGGCGGGAGCCGTGGTTGTCGTTGCCCGCGAGGCTCCGGTCGCCGCCGTGGTCCAGGAGGTGGGGCACGGCGGCGACGACCGGGATGCCGGCCCCGCGGCAGAACAGGGTGACCATCTCGTCGTCGTCGCGCAGGTGGTCGGGCAGGGTGCTCAGGTACGCGGCGAGGTCGGCGGCGGCGCCGGCGGGCAGCACCAGGCCGAGGGTCGGGGTGTACTCCCTGGGCGAGAGGGGGGCCCAGGGAGAGCCCAGAGCGGCGCTTCTGCGGACCAGGTAGGAATTCTGGGGGCTGTTCCAGTTGACGTAGAGCGATATTCCGTGGTCCGGCCGGGCCGCCACCGCTGCGAGCAGGTCCTGGGCTATTTCCGCGACCGGGTGGATGTCGTCCTGGAATACGACGTGATGGGTGGCTCCGGGCTCGATGGCGGCCCAGGCGAGTTTCGCGGTACGCAGCGGGCTCGGGGGGCCGGAAGGGTCGGGATCGCACACGACGCGCGGCCGGAGAGCGGCGAGCCGGGAGAGCAGCTCCGGTAATTCGGCGGCGCGCGAGGGGTGATGCATGACGACGGTACTGAGACGTATTTCGGGTGGGGCAGGCATCTTTCGCAGTCCTTTTCTTCAGCTCTGCAGCAGGCTGCCGCGCAACTGGTCGACGGTCACCAGCCGGAATCCGTCGGTCAGGAGCGACTCGATGACCACGGGAAGCGCCGCGATCGTCTGTGAACGGTCGCCTCCGCCGTCGTGCATGAGCACGATCGAGCCGTTGGAGATTCCGTCCAGCGCGTTTTCCACGATGGTTTCCGGGCCGGGCTTTGCCCAGTCCCACGAATCCCTGTCCCACAGCACCGTGGTCATGTCGTGGTCCGCGGTCCAGCGCAATGTCTCGGGAGTGCGGGAGCCGTAAGGGGGACGAATGAGCGTGGGAGCCTCACCCGTCACGTCGGCGATGGACTTGTTGGTGGCGTCCAGCTGGAACAGCATCTCGTCGTGCGTGAGGTCCGGAAGGAACGGGTGCGACCAGGTGTGGTTGCCGATGGCGTGGCCCTCCTCCCGGATCCGGGAGAGCGTCCCCGGGGCCGTACTCGCGTGCAGTCCCACGCAGAAGAACGTGCCGGCCACGCCGTAGTCGCGCAGGACGTCCAGGACCTGGCCCGTGTAGGGCTCGCTGGGTCCGTCGTCGAAGGTCAGCGCCACTCTGGGGGCGGTCGTGGCGCCGCGGGTGAGGCAGTAGCCCCGCCGGGTGAGCTCGGCCTCCCGCGGTGCGCTGCTCTCGACGCCCCGGTCCAGCTCGTCGAAGCGGCCCTTCAGCGTGCCGTTCTCGGTGTCGGTCTCGACGAGTCCGCCGGCACGTTCCCTCCCCCGGAGGGCGAGGGCGTGCGCGGAGACGGATCCGGCGACCGGACGCTGCGGAAGATCCCACGGATCGGCCCGGAAGACACGGATTCCCGCATGGCGCAGAGGGCCGTCGAGAAGGCCGTTGGTGCTGTCGACGACAGCGATCACCCGGTCGCCGCACATCCCGTTCAGATAGGCGGCGAGAAGGGGCACCTCATTCGACGCGAAACGTGCGGGGCGGAGCACTCTGCCGTCGTCGTGCACACAGGAGACTTCGTATCCCAGGACGTCCCACGAGATTCCGGCCGACCACATCTCAGCTCCCCCCTCAAAGCCTGCTGGACCACTCTCCGTACCGCTTCGCATACCGCTTTCCCACCCTAGGCGCGCCGGGTGTATTCGCTTCTCATCCCCAGCCGGTGTCGTCCCCGATGTCCTGGCCGTTGATCGCGGACGCCGTGTGGGTGGTGCTGCCGGCGTCGGATTCGTCGGTGTGTCCTCCGGAGTACGCGAGGGCGACACAGGCGATGACTGCGCAGATGACACCGGCGAGCCTTTCAGAGTGCACGTCGAATCTCCCGTTTGCGTTGTCGAGGAATGGAACCAGATCACCGGGTCCCGCTGTCCGGAACTCCCGTTCGCCTCTGGCCCAATCGACTATTGACCATCGCTCCGACCTCCGTCTACACGCCCCGGCCTCAACAAGATGCATGTCAACAACCGGACGGGCGGGCGGAGAAGCCGGTGCGTGACGGAGTTCCGGCCGGCCGAATGGAGCGGCGTACGGGCGTTTCGCACTGTTCCGTTTCCCCACCGGCCGGCCCGCCGAGCTGCACCTCCCGAAGTCGTACGTATGTTCCACTTGGGGTCGCCGCAGCCGGCCGGCGCACGCCCGAGGGCGACGTGCCCTGGTAGCGCCGGAAGACCGTGGCAAAGTGCTGCGAGGTCGAGAAGGACAGCGCGTGAGCCACCTGGGTCACCGTCACCGAGGGGTCCGCCAGGAGCCAGTCCCGCGCCACCTCCGTCTTGCGCCGCAGCACGTAGTCCTTGGGGCTCGTGCCCACCTGCGAGGTGAACAGGTCGTAGAACCTGCTCGTCGACAGCGCCGAGATCCGCGTCAGCCTGGCGACGTCGACGGCCTCCTCCACGTGGTCCTCGATCCAGCCGATCACGCGCGCGACGGCCGGGTGGAGCTCCCGGAGAGGAGCGGGGACGGCCGTCGCGTGCTCACGGGCGAGCAGCAGCACGAGCGTGGCGAGGGTGTGCTCCCACAGCCCTTCGGCCAGCCAGTGGACGGGCTGCCGGGGGACCCGCAGCCGGGCCAGGGCCGCGTCGGCCTCCCGCGAGGTCCGGCGCAGCAGCGGCCCGGGGGCGGAGGCGAGCAGGACCGCGGCCCGCTCCAGCGCGGTGACCGCGGGCGCGCCCCGCGGCGCGCCCATCGCGAGCGTCCAGCAGGCGTCGTGGGGCCGGGCGTGCCGGGTCCGGTACGCGACACCGGGCGGGATCCGCAGCGACTGCCCCGGCCGCAGGCTGTACGACTGGCCGTCGACCTCGCACCCGATGCCGCCGCGCGACGGGAGGACCAGCAGAATGCGGCTACTGTCACGTCGCACGGAACGTGCCGACCAGCCGTCCGGGTACCGATGGTGACGGAACGTCAGCAGCGGGTCGAGCCCCCGTCCGGAGAGGGTCACGACGCCCAGCCCCTCGGCCGGAGCCGCGGTGGTACGACCGGTCGGCAGCACGCGCGCCCTCCTTCGTGTCCACGAGATTCCGCAGGAGAGGGAGGAACGCCACCTCTCGTCCACCGGCCTACCGTCGCGACCATGAACACGATCACCGCGCTCACCGCCCCCGACGTCCGGGCCGCCTTTCGGCGAGACGGCTATGCCGAGCTCGGCCGGCTACTGGAACCCGGCGAGGTCCGGGCCTACCTGAAGATCTACGACCGGTTCCTCAACGGAGAGATCCACTGCGGGACCAAGCGCTGCGACCTCGCGGGCGAGGACCGCCCCGACGGCGCCCCGGAGCGCATCACCCAGATCATGTGGCCGTCGGTCCTGGCGCCCGAGCTGCTCGATCTCCCCCTGCACGGACGGGCTCTGGCGCTCGCCCGCGAACTCATCGGCCCGGACGCCGAGTTCGACTTCGACATGCTCATCAACAAGGCCCCGGGCACGGACACCGTCACGCCCTGGCACCAGGACATCTCCTACGAGATCGACCTTCCCGACCAGCGCGAGGCCTCGATCTGGGTCGCCCTGGACGAGGCCGTCCTCGACAACGGCTGCATGTGGTACATCAAGGGCTCGCACCTCGGCCCCGTACGCCCCCACCGGCAGGCGGGCACCGGTTACGCGCTGGAGTGCGACGGGTCGGAGACCGATCCCGGCGCCACCTGGGTGGAGCTGGAGCCGGGCTTCGCCGCCGCCCACGGCGGACGTACTCTCCACTACTCGCGCGGGAACACCACACCGGACCGCCAACGGCGGGCCTACTTCCTCAACTTCCGCCCGGCGGCGATGGTCGCCCTGGAACGCCGAGAGGGCATGGACCACGGACTCGCACAAACCTGAGCACCCCCACCCCCTACACCCACGCCCACACACCCACCCACCTACCTACGCCCACACACCTACGCCCACGAATCGTGCGCCGCGGACCACGACCGCCGGCCGCCCCGCGCCGCCGGGCCCTCCTCCAGCCGGGCGGCCAGGAACCGGGCCTGCGCCCGCATGACGGTCTCGTGGAGGCCTGATCTCGACAGATCGGGGTCCGGTCCGGGACACACCGTGACGTCCTCGACCCGCCAGTTGCGGCTGCCCGGCCGGTCCTCCGAGATCTCGACCATGGACGGGTGGCCGCCGATCGCCCGGGAGGCGAGGCCGGCCACGTGCGCAGCCGGCTCCGAGAGGATCGCCAGCGGATCGGACTGCCGCTCGTCCGGCACGTCGGGCAGACAGGCCACCGGGTGATGGTTCACACAGAACACCCTCAGCCGCTGCCCGGTCCTGGGCGGCCGAAGTTGCATGTAGAAATGCCCGCTGGCCGCCTTCCCGGTCACGAACTCCTTGAGCGTGGACGCGTCCTCGAAGACGATGTCCTGACCGCGCACCGCCGCGTTCGCGTCCAGATCCCGGGTCATCAGCGGCCGGGCGACCATCGGATATCCGACCCTGTCCGCCATGCTCATCACCCCCGAGGGAGCCTTTCCCGAGATGATGGGATAGTGCGGCACAGAATTCGTCTGCAACGTGACGCTCTTCAGGAACGGACTGAGCCCGCGCAGCAGAACGACGGCCGAGTTGAGCACGTCGATGCCCGCCTGCTCGATCGCGTCCAACTGCTTTATCGCATGCAGGGCCGCACCCCCGCTCCGCCAGCCGATGACGAGGCCCGGACGGACCGGCGAGTCGTTGTTCCACATTCTGATCTCGGGGCCTTCGCACTGGATGGCGAGATCCAACGGGTCCGCGATCTGCAACTCGATCCCACGACTTCCCAGCATCGAGGAGAGGACCTTCAGGTCGAAGTCGTCCCGGTCTCTTGCGAGCACGACGACGGATCGGGAATCCAATTTCTTCATAGTGGATTTACGGTAGGGCGCCGCCGCACCGGAGGCCAGGCCATCGGGACATGTGACAGCTAGAGGTCGTGCAGCTTGGTGAAGCGCTCCGACCCGCCGGCCACCCGCCACCCCTCTCCCCCAAATGCAGGTTCGATTCCTCTCCGACACGGCAAGATATTGACGGAAAGATTCCATATTCCGATGACAAATGCGCACATGAGGCGCTATTGCTCACGCCCGCCTTAATCATCTTGACCCGTCCGGGCGAGCTGCTAGGCTGATCCACTACGATTGCGAAGGATCAAGTCCCTTTCGTTTACCGGGGATTGGGGCTACCGAGGCTCGGCCGGGATCGGAGCTTCCAGCGCGTCCGACGCACCCACCTGAAACCGGTTCCCAATCTGGCGAAGACTCGAAATCAGGGGGGATGGATGTCCGACCGCGAACGTCCCGTTCCACAGCTCGACAAATTCTGCACCGTGGTTTACCAGCTCGCCCTGGATCACGGCTACCTCGACCCCGAAGCCGTCCCGGAGATGACCGGACTGCCTCGCGCGCAGGTCGAACAGACGCTGCGGAAACTCCTCTCCCTCCATCTTCTCCGCCCCATCGGCAGCGTGGACAGCCGACTGGTCCCCGTGAGTCCGGAGGCGGCCGTCGCCCAGCTGATCACCCCGCTGGAAGCCGAGATCCGCAGCTACAAGGAAGCGGCCGAGCAGATCCGTTCGGACCTCTCCTCCCTCTTACCGCTCTATTTCGAAAGGCGGCAACTGCGCCGCCCCCGCGAGGCCGTGGACATTCTCGACGACGCTCCGACCGTCGTCTCCGTGCTCTCCCGGATGGCCGCGCAGTGCAAGAAGGAGGTCATGACCATCCAGCCGGGAGGTGGCCGGCCTTCCCACATCCTCAAGGAAGCCGTGGAGCGCGACCGCGCCATGCTGGCACGGGGCGTCCGCATGCGCGTCCTTTATCAGCACACCGCGCGATTCAGCTTTCCCACCCAGCAGTACGTCTCCACCATCGAGGAAATCGGCGGCGAGGTCAGGACCGTGGGCGAACTCTTCGGACGCATGATCATTTTCGATCGCGAAGCAGCCTTCATTCCGGCGCACACCGGCAAGGACGGTGCGGTGCTCACCAGGGAACCGTCGATCGTCGAGTTCCTCTGCAGTGTCTTCGACCAGTTATGGCACGGCGCCGACCCCTTCACCGAACCGCTCGCCGACGACCTCGACGACACCAAGCGGACGATCCTCCAGATGCTCATCGAGGGCAACAAGGACGAGTTGATCGCGCGCCGCATCGGCGTCTCCGTACGCACCTGCCGCCGCCACATAGCCGAACTCCTCCAGGGCATGGGGGCGAACAGCAGGTTCCAAGGCGGATATCTGGCCGCCAGCACGGGCGCGTTGGACCCCGCGGCCCGCCAGCCGGACGCCCAGAAATAACGAACGCCGCGCGCCAAGCACACACCTCAGCACGGACATCAGCACGGACATAAGGCTGGAACTCAGGGATGCCCAACAAGTCGACGCGAAAGGCCGACCGGCCGAACGTCTCCGGAACTCTCCATCCACAGCGGGGGAGTTCGCGCCCGCAGCCCGAGGGGATCGCGCCGGACCCCGATCCCGGGACACGGCGAAGGGTGTTCAGCCAGAACTTCTTCCGCAGCCCCTCCGACGCCGGCGCCTTCGCCGAGCAGCTGACGTACCCCGAGGACGCCCGGTGCGTCGTCGAGATCGGCCCCGGCTCCGGCCGCATCACGACCTCCCTGTCCCGCCTGGGCCATCCCGTGGTCGCCGTCGAGATCGACGAGCACTGGCACGAGAAGGTCACGGCGTTAGGCCTCCCCAACGTCGACGTGCAGTGCGGGGACTTCCTCGAATGGGAACCCCACGAGGACCCCTTCGTGGCCATCGGCAACCTCCCCTTCGGCACCGGCACCGACATCCTGCGCCGATGCCTCGAGTTCAGCCCGTACTCCCTCCTCGAAGCCGTCTTCCTCATGCAGCAGGAGTACGTCTCGAAGCGCGTCGGCCGGTACGGGGGCAACTCCTTCAACGCCCAGTGGTGGCCCTGGTACACCTTCCACGAGGGCCGGGCCTTCCCCCGCCAGGCCTTCCAGCCGGTCCCCCGGGCGGACACGTCCACGCTGTTCGTGATCCCCCGGGAGGAATGGGAGATCGACTGGCGGGAGCGGCGCACCTACCAGGACTTCGTCGCGGCGGTGTACGACACGGGCCACGCCGACATCGGCACGGCGCTCCGCAAGGCGGCCCGCGGCTCGACGAGCCACTGGCTGCGCCGCGCCCAGGTCCCGGCCGGCGCGCTCGTCAAGCAACTCGATCCGCAGGACTGGGTGGAGCTCTACATGGCCCGCAACCCCCCGCCCGGCGCCAGAACCCACGGCGGCCGCACGCAGGGCGCCCGAGGCCGGGGCGGCCGAAAGCGCCGCTGAGGGAGTGCCGCGCCGGTCATCGTCCCGACGACAGCGCGTACACGCGAGCGGTCTCGTAGACGGACTCCCGGGCATGGCGCCGTCCCACGTGGAGGGCGCCACGGAGCACGGCCTGATCACCGAGCCGGGACAGCAGCACGCGCGGCACGGAGGGCAGGAGGCCCCGGAGGTCCCGCTCGACCTCGCCGCGCAGGACCTCGCCGCCGGCCGCGCAGAGCGGCCCTGCCAGCACCACGATCTCGGGATCGAGGACCACCACCACGGGCGCGAGGACGGCCGCGACCCCGGCCCCGTACCGCCGCGACAGCTCACCGGCCGAGAAGAGCGGAACGCGCCCCACATCCCCGGCACGCCCCCGGGCCCCCCGGCGCACGACCCCGTCCACGGACACGGCCACACCGACCCGCTCCCCCGCCGTGAACAGCACACAGGAGCCGGCGCCCCGCGCGACGCCCTCGGTGTTCTCCGCGATCGCGGCCAGCTCCGTGCCCCGGGCGAACGTCACCTCGGAACGCAGCTCCCTGGCGAGCAGCTCCCGGAAGCGGGGCTTCTCCCACTCGGGCACCACCGCCGAGGTCACGGCGTTCGTCTCCGGATCCAGAACGGCCTCAAGCCCGACGACGGCGTGCCGCACCGCGCGCCCCCCGGCGGGAAGGGACCCGCTCAACCGCCGCACAAGAGCTCCGGCCAACCGCGCCACGGCCTCGGGCTCACGCTCAAGGAGCGGCCAGGAAGCAGTGGCCAGAGGCCGGCCCGCACATTCCACAAGATCGACGAGATCCGCAACAGCCACGGTGATCCGCGTCGAGGAGAGCTCGATCCCCACGATCTGGTTCAGCCCCGGGGCGACCTCGTACACCTTCGCGCGGGGCCCGGTCCTCCCCCCGCGACGCCCGGTCTCGACGACCAGCCCCGCGGCTTCGAGCCGGGACAGCAGCGCGTAGGACGTGGGCCGGGACAGCCCGAGCTCGGAACTCAGCTCCCCCGCGGTGGCCCGCCCTCGCCGAAGCAGCGCCGACAGCGCCGCCTCGTCGTTCATCTCCCGGATCTGCCGAACCCCGACCGCCGCCGTCCCACCGGCCGTCGACACGTCATGACGCCCCATGGACCCACCGCCCTAGTCCCCAGCTCCCGGCACACGAACACCTGACACGCGCCCCGCCCCACCACACATTCCATGCTCGACCAGCCCCGCCGACCGGGTCCAGCGCATCCCGGCGCACCAACGTGCAAGTCCACTACCTGCCATGAAGGTCTCCACCGTGCGCCAAGCACACCACCCGCTACACTGGCGGCGGCAAGCACGCCACGCCTTCGTAGCTCAGGGGATAGAGCACCGCTCTCCTAAAGCGGGTGTCGCAGGTTCGAATCCTGCCGGGGGCACAAGCGCACAGGGCACCTCTCGATGTCGAGGGGTGCCCTTTGGCGTTCGGGGTGGGCGCAGCAGCCGGGTGGGCGGGCGGGGGTGCCAGTCGAGAGGTCCTGGTGGCGTACGGGCTCGTGTTTATCAGGACAAAGCGGGGCATTCGGATTAGATTTTCGTGGCAATGGGCGGTCGAGGCGTCCGGTCGGCCGCTTCCTTGAGGCGTCGGCCGGTCCTGGCTGCTGGGCATGTGCCGCCCAGGTCCCAGCCGCTGTCGCAACGGCACCGGCCCCGTCTACGAGGACACCCCATGACCCGTGCGGACACCGATACCGAGACCGCCTCCGGTGGAACACCGCCGACGGCCAAGCTCACCCTGCTGACGCTCACCGCCATGGTGGTCGGCTCCATGGTCGGGGCCGGTGTCTTCTCGCTGCCCCGGCGGTTCGCCCAGGAGACGGGCGTCGCCGGCGCGCTGATCGCCTGGACGGTCGCCGGCCTCGGCATGCTGATGCTCGCCTTCGTCTTCCAGACCCTCGCGGTGCGGCGGCCGGACCTCGACGCCGGCGTCTACGCGTACGCGAAGGCGGGTTTCGGCGAGTACCTCGGCTTCTTCTCGGCCTTCGGCTACTGGGCCAGCGCCTGCGTCGGCAACGTGACCTACTGGGTCCTGATCATGTCGACGATCGGGGCGATCGCCCCGGCGCTCGGCGACGGCGACACCGCCCTCGCCATCGTCCTGTCCTCCGCGGGGCTGTGGGGGTTCTTCCTCCTCATCCGCCGCGGGGTGAAGGAGGCGGCCGCGATCAACAGGATCGTGACCGTCGCCAAGGTCGTCCCCATCCTCGTCTTCATCGTCCTGGCGCTCGTCTACCTGGATCCGTCCGTCTTCGCCGACAACTTCGCGGGCGCCGACTACGCGGGCTCGCTGTTCAACCAGGTCCGGGGCACGATGCTCGCCACCGTCTTCGTCTTCCTCGGCGTCGAGGGCGCGAGCGTGTACTCACGGCACGCCAAGCGCCGCGAGGACGTCGGGCGGGCCACCCTCCTGGGCTTCGTCAGCGTGTTCGCGGTCTTCGCCTCGGTGACGATCGTGTCGTACGGCATCCTGCCGATGAGCGAGATCGCCGAGCTCCGCCAGCCGTCCATGGCGGGCGTCCTGGAGGCGGCGGTCGGCACCTGGGGCAAGGTCTTCGTCAGCGTCGGCCTCATCATCTCCGTCCTCGGCGCCTATCTCGCCTGGACGCTGATGGCCGCCGAGGTACTGTTCGTCGCCGCCAAGGACGAGGACATGCCCCGTTTCCTGGGCCGCTCCAGCGGCGACGACGTCCCGGTCCCGGCGCTGCTGATGACGACGGCACTCAGCCAGGTCGTACTGATCGTCACGGCCTTCTCCGACGACGCCTTCAACTTCGCGCTGGACCTGACGAGCGCCCTGAGCCTGATCCCGTTCCTCCTGGCCGCCGCGTTCGCCGTGAAGATCGCGCGGAGGCCCGGGGCGGAGAACGTCGCGGGGCGAAGCACCCGGCGCGAACTGGTCGTCGGCGCCCTCGCCACCCTCTACACCGCCTTCCTCCTGTACGCGGCCGGCCTCAAGTTCGTCCTCGTCTCGTTCATCCTCTACGCCCCGGCCACCTTCCTGTTCATCAAGGCCAGGCGCGAGCAGAACCGGCGCCTGTTCTCCCCCGGCGAGGCCGTCATCTGCGCCGTCTCCGTCATCGGGGCGGTGATCGGCGTCGTCGCCCTCGCCGTCGGCTGGATCGAGCTCTGACCCCCCGCCGGGAACCTCCGGCCCCCTCCGAGAAGACACGTCCGACGCTCCATCGGAAAGGCTGACCATGACCACCCCCACCGATTCCCGCACCGCCCCGTCCGCGCTCGGCGTCCACTCCGAGGTGGGGCGGCTCCGCAAGGTCCTGGTCTGCTCCCCCGGCCTCGCGCACCGGCGGCTGACCCCGACCAACTCCGACGACCTGCTCTTCGACGACGTCATGTGGGTGGAGAACGCCCAGCGCGACCACGCCGACTTCGTCAACAAGCTCACCCAGCGCGGTGTCGACGTCGTCGAGCTGCACCAGCTGCTCGCCGAGACCATGGCCCTCCCCGAGGCCAGGGCGTGGCTCCTCGACCGGAAGATCGTCCCCAACGAGGTCGGCCTCGGTCTGGTCGACGACACCCGGGCCTTCCTCGACTCCCTCCCCCCACGCGAGCTGGCCGAGTTCCTCATCGGCGGACTGTCCACCGCCGACCTGCCCGACGAGTTCCGCTCCGGGTACGTGTCGCTGGCCCGGGAGGGCGTGGGGGCCCGCGAGTACCTCATGCCGCCGCTGCCGAACACGCTCTACACCCGCGACACCACCTGCTGGCTCTACGGCGGCGTCACCCTGAACCCGCTGTACTGGCCCGCCCGGCACGGCGAGACCCTCCTCATGAAGGCCGTCTACGCCTTCCACCCCGACTTCAAGGGCTCGACCGTCTGGTGGGGGGACCCCGAACAGGACTGGGGCCAGGCCACCTTCGAAGGCGGCGACATCATGCCCGTCGGCAACGGAGTCGTCCTCATGGGCATGAGCGAACGCACCTCACGCCAGGCCATCACCCAGGTCGCCGCCTCCCTGTTCGCGAACGGGGCGGCCCAGCACGTGATCGTCGCCGGCATGCCGAAGCTGCGCTCGGCCATGCACCTCGACACCGTCTTCACCTTCGCCGACCGCGACATCGTCACGCTCTACCCGACGATCATGGACGCCGTTCGCACGTTCTCCCTGCGCCCGAGCGACAAGGCGCCGGGCGTGGAGATCATCGACGAGGGCACCACCCCCTTCGTCGACGTCGTCGCCAAGGGCCTCGGGCTGCCCGGGCTCCGGGTGATCGAGACCGGTGGCGACGTGTACGCCTCCGAACGCCAGCAGTGGGACAGCGGCAACAACGCCGTCGCCCTCGAACCCGGCGTCGTCTTCACCTACGACCGCAACACCCAGACCAACACCCTGCTGCGCAAGGCGGGCGTGGAGGTCATCACCATCGTCGGCGCCGAACTCGGCCGCGGGCGGGGCGGCGGCCACTGCATGACCTGCCCGCTGGTCCGCGACGCGGTCGACTTCTGATCCGGATCGGACGCCGGAACGGACGCCGAACGGACGCCGGAAGACGCCGGAAGACGCCGGAACGGACGCCCGCGGGTTGCGGGCGTCCGTTCCGAGCCGAGCGGTGGTACGTACGGCCGTACGGCTCCGGGTCACCCCGCCGTCTCGGCGTCGGAGCCGGAGCCGGTGAGCTGTTCGGCGAGCTCCCGCTCGCGGTCCTCCGGGAGCGTGGTCTTGAGGACGGTGCCGCCGAAGGGCTCCATGGCCTCGGCGAACCGGTCCTCGGTGATCCGGGAGGCCATGATCACGACCGCCGCCGAGCCGGGCTCCAGCAGCTCCTTCACCTTGTTGCGGAAGCCGTTGTCGACGCCCATCTGGCTCAGCTTGCCGATGAGGCCCCCGACCGCGGCACCCACCACACCGATCCCCGGGGTGAGGATGACCATGCCGAGGACCAGCCCCCACAGGGCGCCGGCGGTGGCCGAGAGCGCGACCTCCTCGGACTTCTTGGGGGTGTCCACATGGGTCTCGCCGTCCGCGTCCACCCTGACGACGGCGAGGCCCTTGAGTTCGACGGCGTGGTCGTCACGCAGCTTCTGGACCGCCTTGAAGGCCTTGGCCGCGACCGCGTGGTCGTCGTAGCCGATGACGATGAGTTCGGACATGCGGTTCTCCTCCTGGGTCTCTGCGTTCAGTACCGCTGCGCCTTGGTGAGCCTCGGCGTCAGCGGTGTGTCGGCCGGCTGCCGACTGATGGCCAGGGGCTGTTTCCGCTCGCCCGGCGGAAGGTCCTCGGCTCCGACGAACTGCGTCTCGACGACCTTGCCCGAGGGGTCGAGGAAGTCGACCTGGGCCGCGTAGGACGCCGTCGCGTCCGTGTTGTTGGTGATGGTGACGACGACGGTGAGCAGGCCGCCCGTGTCGGCCCGGGGCTTGCCGGTCATCCCGACCTCGCTCAGGGCGTTCCCGCTGCCCTCGACGCCCTTGAGCGCGTCCTGGGCCGCCTGCCGGGAGCGTTCGACCTCGGCTCCGATCGACGCCTTGCGCTCGGCCTCCCGCGCGGAGGCCGAGGCCGCGGCGGACGACGCCGACGCCTGCACGGACGCGACCGCCGACTTCGCCGCCGAGGCGACGGAGGAGGGATGCTCACCGGAGAAGGAGGCCGTGTCGGGCGCCGTGGGGCGTTCGCTGAACGTCGGGCCGCCGGTGTCGTCACCGCCCGAGTCGCAGGACACGAGGGCGGCCGCGCCGAGGGCGGTGACGACGACGGCCACGGCGGCGCCGGCGGCCCGGACGCGGAGCGGTCGCCTCCCGCGGGACGATGACGGGTTCACGGTGGGTTCCTCCGGCGTGATGGGTGGGGTCGGGTCCTGATCGCGTTGCGTTGCGTTGCGTTGGGGTGGGTTGGGTTGCGTTGGGTTGGGTGAGGCCTGGTGGTCCCGTCGCGGTCAGTAGCGCAGTACGGCTGCGACGCGGCCGTTGCCGGCCAGGGTGTCGTCGCGTACGAACCTCACCTCGGCGCCGGTCTCCAGGGCCTGTTCGACGATCTCGTCCACGATGTCGTCCCGGGAGCCGGGGTCGGAGGCGTCCGCGGGTTCGAGGTGGTCGCCGGCGTCGCGGACGGCGGTGCGGTAGTGCTCCTCGACGGCCAGCAGACGGATCCGGCCCTCCTTCACGGCCTTCCACACCTCGTCGAGACCGCCGGCGTACTCCCGTCGGCCCTGTGCCGCGTCCAGCTCGGCCACGACGGTGGCCGTCAGGGCCGCCTCGTGGGCGGCGAGCAGGGGGGCCACGGCCTTGCGCACGGCCGCCTCGGGCCCGCGCCCCAGGCCGCCCTGGTGGAGGGACGTCGTGCCCAGCGGCAGGGATCCGGTCTCCTCCAGGAGGGAGACCGCGGGCGGCTCCCCGAGCACGTACAGCGGGCGGGGCTCGGCGGCGAGGACGGTGCGCAGGGCCTCGTGCGCGTCGCGGTAGAAGGTGCGCGCGTCCTCGTCGCGGAAGGTGCTCGGGAGGTCGCCGACCTGTTCCTTGCGTTCCGCGTCCGGGTCCTCCAGGCTCCGCGTCAGCGGGAAGCCGTCCGCTGTGTGCTCGACGGCCCGTTCCGGCCCGCCGCTCCACAGCGACACCCGGTCCGCCGCCAGGGTCAGTGCCCAGTACGGCCGTTCGGCGGCCTGGGCCGCGACGAGGTTGCGGGTGAGGAAGGTGTCGGCGACGACCACCCGCTCGGGGACCGTTCGGGCGACCGACCACACCTGGTGCTCTCCGGGGGCCGCGTAGATCACCAGGCCGTCCTCGGCGTGGACGAGGTCGATCTCGGCGGCGGCCCGCTCCAGTTGCTCCAGCACGTCCGCGCGCCGCTCCCGCGTCACGCCCGGGTCGTCCTGGACGGCCTTCGCCGCCTTGGCCAGGAGGTTCCGCAGCCGTACGGGGTCCTGGGCGTTGTCCGGCTCACGGCGGTGGGTCGGCATCACGACCGACACGGCCGGGTAGGGGCGGGGCCGGCGCAGCTCGGCCAGGGCGTCGGAGTCGAGCGCGGGGTGCATGAAGGAACCTTTCGTGGGAATCCCCGGGATCCCGGGGCCGTGACGCGGGGTACGGCGAGGGGTTCGGTGCGACGAGGGGGCTATGGGCGGGTGCGACGAGGGGCGGGCTACGAGGGGGTACGGGCGGGGGGCTACGCGGTCGCTACTGGGGGCCGGCGAGCTGCTCGGCCAGTTCCTTCTCGTCCTCGTCGCTGAGCGACGTCTTCAGGACCGTGCCGCCGTGCGGCTGCATCGCCGCGGTGAACTTGTCGTCCGTGATCTTCGAAGCCATGATCACGACCGCCGCCGAGCCCGGCTTCAGCAGATCCCGCACCTGCTCGCGGAACCGTTCGTCCACACCGGACTTGCTGAGCTTGCCGACCAGGCCGCCGAGTGCCGCACCGGTCAGGAGCCCGACGCCGGGCAGCAGGAACAGGATCCCGAAGATCGCTCCCCACAGGGCGCCCGAGGCGGCGGAGACGCCGACGATGCGGCTCGTCGTGTCGACGTGGGTCCTGCCGTCGGCGTCGACGGAGACGATCGCGAGCCCGTTCAGGTGCACGACGTAGTCGCGTTGCAGCTCCTGCACGGTGCCGAACGCCTTCTCGGCCACGTCGGGATCGTCGTATCCGATGACGATGAGCTCGGACATCCCTGCCCTCCAGAAGGTTCGACGACAGCCGGTCCACGATTCGACATCTTTGCCCGAAATAGGATGGTTCGCGACCTGGTGGGTCCGGCAGATCCCGCAGCGGGACCGAGCGGGCGACCCCGCCTCCGCCCCGAGGGCGGCCCATAGGGTGACGGCATGAGCACGCTTCCGTACGTCGACGAGCACGCCGTGGACGTGGACGCCGGGGTCGAGGAACTGTGGCGCAGGCTCCTCGCCGGCCTGGAGAGGTCACTGTCGCGGGAGGCCGGAGCCCGGTACGCCCGGCTCGTCCGCGCCGACCCCCGCGAGCCGGCCGGGCCGCGGCCGCTCGCCGAGGGCTCGCGGTACCCCGGGTTCCGCGCCGTCAGGGTCGTACCGGGGCGGGAGCTGGCCCTTGAGGGCCGTCACCGGTTCTCCACGTACAGCCTGGTCTTTCGGCTCCAGGAGCTCGGGGAAGGGCGGTCGCGGCTGACGGCCGAGACGCGGGCCGTGTTCCCCGGGCCGGCAGGGCGGGTCTACCGGCTCCTCGTCATCGGCAGCGGCGGGCACGCCTTCGGCATGCGACGGCTGCTCGCCGGCTACCGGCGCCCGTGACGGCCCGCCAGGGCCTGTCCCACCAGGGCCTGTCCCACCAGGGCTTGTCCCACCAGCGCCTGTCCCGCCAGGGCCTGACCCGCGGATTCGGGCCGGCCCCGGCCATCCGGGCCGACCCCGGCCATGAACCGCCGGAAAGGCCCTGGGCGCCTCAGCGGAGTTCCTCCGGGCAGGGCGTGCCCCGGGAGAGCTTGTACGGGGCTCCCAGGCGGTAGACGCCCGCCTTCGGGGCGACCAGTTCGGTCCACTCGTCGCCCTCCGCGTCGGCCTCCGCCTTGAACAGGCAGCCCTCCTCGTTGGCGAAGGCCTTCGGGAGCTCCGTCTCCGACTCCTCGCGGGCCGCCTTCGAGGCCTCGGTCTCCTGCGGCGCCTCGATCTTGCCGCCGTTCTCGTCCATGAGCGCGAGCCACGGCGAGTACGGGACGCGGATCTGGACCCGGCCGGGGCTGCCCACCCGGATCACGACCTCGTTCTCCTCCGCGCTGATCACCTGCGCGGGAGCGTCCGCGAGCGGCGTCGGGTTCTCGACCTCGTACAGCCGCCAGTTCTCGTCCGACCAGACCTGCTTCAGGTACGACAGGCCCTCGCCGACCAGTTCCGCCTCCTGCTCCGCGCCCGAGTCGGGGGCGCCGGTGGGCAGGACCACGTAGTGGACGGCCCAGCGGTCGAGCCAGTCCTGGTAGTTCACGGCGTTGAGCGTGTCGTCGTAGAAGAGCGGGTTGCGCTCCATGTCGGCCTGGCGGTTCCAGCCCCTCGCCAGGTTGATGTACGGGCTGAGCGCGGAGGACTCGCGGTGGCTGGAGGCCGGCACGACCTCGACCCGCGCCTTGCCCGCGTCCCGCACCTGGAGCTGGTTGACCAGCGGGGCGAGCTCGCGCGCCCAGGACGCGTCCGGCGCGGTGCGGATGACGTCGTCGACGCCCTTGAAGCCGATCCAGAAGTTGAGCCCGGCGAAGGCGAGCACGAGCGCGTACCAGCGGCGCGAGCGCGGCGCCGTGTACGGCAGGGCCGCGAGCAGCACGACGCCCGCGAAGAGCATCGGGAGCCGCGAGATGTTCGAGCCGATCTGGGAGTCGATCAGCCAGGTCAGGAGCGTGCCGACCGTGTAGACGGCCGCGGCGGTGCGGACCGTCCGCCAGTCCCCCGGGACCAGGACGAAGACCAGGACCCCGAAGAGGAGGGGCAGCGCCGTCGAGCCGAAGGCCATCGGCTGCGTACCGGAGAAGGGGAAGAGCCAGGAGGAGAGCGCGACCACCGCGACCGGCGCGAGGCCGAGGGCGTACGCGCCGGGGCGCCGCTTGTTGAGGAAGAGCGCCGCCGCCGCGACCCCCAGGAACAGCCCGGCGACCGGGCTGCACGCGGTCGCGAGACCGGCGAGGGGGGCGGCGACCGCCGCCTTGGCCCAGCGTTTGCGGCGCCAGCGGTGCGGCCAGCAGAAGACGGCGGCGACCGCGCCGAGCGCGAACATCATGCCGAGGCCGAAGGTGACCCGCCCCGACATGGCGTTGCAGAGGAAGGCGAAGACACCCGCGAGCGAGCAGGCCATGGGGTTACGGACGGCGGGCACCCGCACCAGGATCAGCGCGGTCAGCGCGGCCGACAGCGTCCCGGCGACCATCATCGTGCTGCGGACGCCGAGCAGCGACATCAGGTACGGCGAGACGACGCTGTACGAGACCGGGTGCATCCCGCCGTACCAGGCGAGGTTGTACGCGGAGTCCGGGTGCCGTCCGACGAACTCGGCCCACGCGTCCTGCGCGGCCAGGTCGCCGCCGCTGTTCGCGAAGAAGAAGAACCAGAGGATGTGGGTGACGGCCGCGACACCGGTGGCCGCCATGACCGTGTAGCGGCGCTTCCGCCGCCAGAACGGGGTCGACCGGGTCGGCGGAGTCGGCGGGGTCGGAGCGGTCGACGGAGTCGGAGCGGTCGACGGGGTCGGCGTCTGGTGTGCGGCGGGCTGGGGGCGGGCCGGAGACGCCGGGGGCTCCGGGGCGGGCCGCTGGGACGGAAGCACTATTCGCGAAAGGGAAGAGGCCGCCGATTCGGGAAGGGAATCGGTGCGGTCTGCTGCTCGGTCGGCTTCATCCGTGTGGTCCTCGCCGTCGGCGTGGTCGGCGCGGTCCGCGCGTGTCGGCTCAGCGGTGGTCACTGCTGCCCTTTCCCGTGCTTGCCCGTACCGTCTCGCTTCTCGTCCCCCGGAAACGCTAACAGCCGGGTGCCCCGGAGGTCCGGGGCACCCGGCCGAGCGGGTGGCGGGGCGGGTGGCCCGGGCGGGTGGCCGCCCAGCCGGTGGCTGCCGCCGCGGCGGCAGCAGCGGCCGGGCCGGCGCCGGCTCAGCCGACGCGCGTCAGCTTCTTGTCGAAGCCCGGCTCGACCAGGTCCGCCTGGAGGGCGACCGGCGAGCTGACCTTGCCCACACCCGTACCGATGGACACCTGGCCGACGATGTCGCCCGCCTTGCCGGCGTGCGGGACGGCCTTGCCGCCGTCCGTGAGCGTCAGCTTCACCTGGAGGCCCGGCCAGCCGATGGCCTTGAGCTCCTTGGTGGCCACGACCGGCGTCCGGCCGCCGAGCCCGTCGTCGATGTACCCCATCACCTGGCCCTTGCGGACCACGGCGGCGGAGGTGACGTCCTTCTGGGCCTGCTGGATCAGCTTCAGGCTGTTGTCGATGGCGAGCTGGAGCTTCTCGCCGAGCTGGTCCGCGTCCTTCGCACCCATCACGATGCCCAGGACGCGGCGGGTCTCGCCGTCCACGACGGTGTTCGCCGACCACAGCAGGTTGCCGCCGGCCGGGGTGGAGGAGCCGGTCTTGATGCCGCTCACCCCCGGCTGGAGCAGGATGTTGTTGTTGTTCTCGATCCGGCCGGGGATGCCGTCCACCGTCACGTTCGGCATGTTCACGATCTCGCGGAACACGTCGTACTGCATGACCGCCTTCGCCAGCTTCAGCTGGTCCTGCGGGGTCGACACGGTGCTGTCGAGCAGACCGGACGGGTCGGTGTACGTGGACTGGGTCATGCCCAGGTCCTTCGCGGCGGCGTTCATCTTCTCGACGAACGCGGCCTCCGAACCGGCGTCCCAGCGCGCGAGCAGCCGGGCCACGTTGTTCGCGGACGGGATCATGAGGAGCTCCAGGAGCTCCTTCTCCGTGTACGTCTGGCCCTTCTGGACCGCCGCCGTCGACTCGTGCGCCGCCTTGCCCTGATCGGCGGCCTTCTGGTCGATCTCGATCTCGGGGCCCTTCTGGCTCCCCTTGAGCGGGTGGTCGCGGAGGATCACGTACGCCGTCATCGTCTTCGTGACGCTCGCGATCGGGGCCGGCTTCTGCGCCCCGTACGTGCCCATGGAACCGACGCCCTCGACCTCGACGGCGCCCTGGCCCTCGGTGGGCCACGGCATCTTCAGCTCGCCGCCCTCGAAGGTGAACGTCGGCGCGGCGGAGAGGGTCAGAGCGGGCGCGGGCAGCGGCCGGACCATCTGCACGATCGCAAAGACGATCAGCACGAGCACGACCAGCGGGGTCCAGATCCGCACCCGGCGCACGGTCGTCCGCAGGGCGTTCGGCTTCGGCGGCGGAGTGTTCGTGAGCTCCGCGAGCAGGTCCAGCGGAGGCAGCGGCGGAAGCGGCTGCTGCCGGGTCCGCTCGGCCTCGACGAGGGACGCCGGCGGTACGGGGGCGTCGGCGGCGGGCGCGAAGGCCTTGGGGGCCCCTGTCGCGGCCTTGGGGGCGGGCGCGGGCGCCTTGGGGGTCTCCGGGGCCTTCGGAGCCTTCCGGGCCTCCTGGGCCTCCTCGGCCTTCCGCTCGGCGGGGATGTCCGCACGCAGCGGCAGGAAGGTGCTCGTCCGCTCGCTGTCGAAATCGGCCGCGGACCCGGACGCGGACTCCGCGCGCAGGGTGGGCGGGAGCTTCAGCGCCGTCGTCGGCTGATCGACGGCGGGCGCCACGGGCGGCCGGACGATCTTGAACATGGCGGTCGGCTGATCGACGGGCTCGTCGGCGGGCTCATCGGCCGCGGGCTCGCCTTCACCCTCGGGCTCGGGCTCGGACTCGGCGGCGGGCGCGGACTCGGCGGCGGGCTTCTCCGCGGCCTTCTCGGCCTTCTCGGCCTCGCCGGGCTTCCGCGCCGCGAACCAGGACGCGGCGGGCGCCTTGTCCTCGACGGGCTCGTCGGCGGGCTCGTCGGCGGGAGCCTCGTCCGCCGCGGCCTCCGCGTCCGGCACGTCGGACTCCTCGGCCTCAGCCTCGACCTCAGCCTCGACCTCGGCCCCGTCCTCCGACTCCGGCTCCGGCTCCGCCTCGCTCTCGGCGGCGTCCTCGGCCTCGGCGGCGCTCTCCGGCTCGGAAGCGCGCTCGGAGTCCTCGTCGTCCGCCGACGCGACCCACGCCGCCACAGCCGCCTTCAGCCGCTCGCTCTCGGGCTCGTCCGCGGACGCGGACGCGGCCGGCTTCGGCGCGTCGTCCTCCGGCGTCCGGGGAGCCAGCGTCTTGAACACGGCCGTCGGCTGATCGACCTGAACCGACGAAGACGACGAAGACGATGAAGACGACGAAAGCGACGACGACTGCGACGAAGACGACGCGGAATCTGACTCCCGGAGGGCGGAAAGCCGAGGATCCCGGCCGCCGCCGCCCGAGGCCGCCGTCTCCTCCGACGACCCCTGCTGCTCCGACTTGTCGGGGGACTCGCCCGCCACCGTGCCTCCTCCATGCGTCATGCGTACGTCCGAACCGTCTACCAGTGTCCTGTGTGAACCCCTTGGCTCCCGTGCTAGACGAGAACGACATACCTACTGGTTCCCGGATGAACCACCCAGGCACTCTCGACAGATGAATGTGAGAGGGGTCACCCTGTCATTCATCCACGCGGGGAGGCATGGATGGGCAGGAGCCGCAGAACCATTCCGGAAGAGCTTCTACTGCTCGCTCTGGACCCGACCACGGGTACCACAGCGCAGCCGCAGTCGCTCGACCTCGGTCTGGCCGGAGCACAGCTAGTAGAGCTGGCGCTGGCAGGCCGGATAGCCCCTGACGGGGATCGTATCGCCGTGGTGATGCCACGGCCGACCGGAGATCCGACACTGGACTCCGCACTGGAGCTGCTGCGCAGGCGCGGCAGCCCGGTTCGGGCCGTCCACTGGATCGGCGGACCCCGACTGGGGCTCCGTCAGACGTATCTCTCGCATCTGGAGCGATGCGGCATGGTGCATGCCGTGGAGACCCAGATGTGCGGGGTGTTGCCGACGACTCGCTACCAGGCGACGGAGACGGCGATCAGCAGGGAGATCCGTTCCCGGCTGGACAATGCGATCCGCACCGGCGTACCGCCGGACCCGCGGACCGCGGCGCTTGCCGCACTGGCCCACGCGGTCGGTCTCGGGAAGCACCTGTACCCCGGCAATGAAGGACGTTCGTCGCGGTCCCGGCTGCGCGATCTGATCCGGCACGACCCGATGGGCGGTCTCGTGGCGCACGCCGTCATGGACGTCCAGAACGGTGCGGCGGCACAGCCGCGCCGTGCGCCCGCCGCGGGCGTACCGGCGCAGCCCCGCGGCAGCATGGCCCGCGCGGCGGCTCACTGAGCCGACGCGCAAGGAACCACAAAGGAACCCTTCCGGGAGCCGCACAGGTGTGCGGGGCGGTCGTGACGACCGCCCCGCACACGTACGTTGTGCCGGTTTCCCAGCGCACACCGGACCTTTGGTGGCAGTCTGCCAAGCAGTAGATACTCACAGCTACGCAGGCAGACAGCAGCCGGAGGTGCAGTTTCCGTGGCGTCCAACGTCAACCCCACCGTCAGGCGACGCCGATTGGGCCAGGAGCTGCGCAAGCTCCGAGAAGCGAAGAACATGACGGCCGAGCAGGTCGCCGAGCGCCTTCTCGTCTCCCAGTCCAAGATCAGCCGCCTGGAGAACGGCCGTCGCTCCATCAGCCAGCGCGACGTGCGCGACCTCTGCGGGGTGTACGAGGTCGAGGACGAGCGCATGGTCGACTCGCTGATGCAGATGGCGAAGGACTCGCGCCAGCAGGGCTGGTGGCACGCCTTCGGCGACATCCCGTACAGCGTCTACATCGGTCTGGAGACGGACGCCGAGAGCCTGCGGATGTACGAGTCGCAGATCATCCCCGGGCTGCTGCAGACCCCCGCGTACGCGGAGGCCGTGATCTCCGGCGCGATGCCGGAGTCGACGCCGGCGGACATCGACAAGCGCGTCACGGTCCGCACCCGCCGTCAGGAGCGGATCCGGGACGAGGAGCGTCCGCTGCGCCTGTGGGCGGTAATCGACGAGGGCGCCCTGCACCGGATCGTCGGCAGCAGGCAGTTGATGGTGCAGCAGCTGGAGCACCTCATCGAGCAGTCGCACCTGCCGCACGTCACCGTGCAGGTGATCCCCTTCGAGATGGGCGCGCATCCCGGGATCAGCGGCCAGTACTCGATCCTGGAGTTCCCGGACACGTCCGACTCCAGCGTCGTCTACATCGAGGGCGTGACGAGCGACCTGTACCTGGAGAAGGCCCAGGACGTCGGCAAGTACAGCGTCATGTACGAGCACCTCAGGGCGCAGGCGCTGAACGTCGACCAGACCCGTGAGTTCATCGCGAAGATGGCCAAGAAGCACGCCCAGGGCTGAGCCCGGACGGGTCACGGGCGGGCGGGTCAGGCACCGTACACCGCGTGATCGCTCCCATGGAAGCGCAGTTGGAATATGCCACCCGGTCGGGTGAACGCCGGTCCCGCCGGGCGGAGTCGGCAAGTAACGTCGATCACGTCGGCAAGAACGTCGGCAAGACACCCCCACTGGCTGACCGGGAGTTGAGCATAATGGCGATTTTTCAGGGTGCAACGGACGTGTGGACGAAGTCTTCGTACTCCGGCGGGAACGGCGCCTGCGTCGAGGTGAAGTCCCCCGTCGTGGCCGCCATCGCGGTGCGTGACTCCAAGGCTCCCGAAGGCCCGTCCCTCTCTTTCGGACCGGGTTCGTGGAACGCGTTCGTCGGCGAGGTGAGCAACGGGGCCCTCTGAGCCCCGATGCGCCCGTCTTCATCCGAAGCACCGCAGGACGCGAAGTACCCGCAGTACCCGCAGTACCCGCAGTACCCGCACGACCCGCAGTACCCGAAGAGCCCTCTCGACCGGTCCGCCGTCCTGGCCGAGGGGGCTCAGCCCTTTTCTCTTCCCTTCCCCTTCCCTTTCCCCTTCCCTGTCAGCGCAGTTCGTCCACGTACCGGTCCGTGCCCGGGATCGTGGGGATGAACGGGGCCACCAGCTCCACCCGGCCGCCGGCGGTCGCCCCGAGGGTCTCCAGGTCCGCGAAGTGGTCCGCCCAGCACTCCCTCGGGTCCCGTTCCAGGAACCAGAGCAGGGTCAGCCGGGTGTCGACGCCCTCGACCTGCTTCACGTACGTCATGCGGTCGCCGGGCAGCGGGGTCGGACGGAAGACCGTCACCATCGCCGCCGGTGAGCCCGCGAGCCGCCGGGGCAGCTCGCGTGAGCGCAGCCCGTCGAGGAGTTCCGCCCGCGCCTCGGGTCCCTCGGTGTCGACCACCTGGAGGATCAGGCCGGCGTAGGGGTGGTCGAGGGCGTGGAAGTCGCGCGGGCCGCCCGCCCCGTCGCGATACACGGTCGCCTCGTGGTCCTGGAAGGCCGTGAAGACGTGCGTGCGGTCCTGGTGGACGCGGGCGTCGCGGTTGAGGCGCTTGTTGATGGCGACGGTCCACTTCATGTGTTCGTCGTAGCGGCCGTCGGTGATCCAGTACGTGGAGAGGTAGCAGCCCGCGGTGACGGGCCGGGCGACGGCGGACTTCTCCGGGCGCCGCAGCTCCTGGAGCTCGCGGGTGGCGACCCAGCGGCGGCCCGCGTACATCCAGGGCATGGCCATGGCGCCCGCGTAGTAGTGGTCGTCCTCGTACCAGCGGTTGTACGCGTACTCGTGGCCCGGGTGCGGTTCGACCATGGTGATCAGGGCGTGGCCGGGGCGCACGCCGTACGGGCCGACGGCGGCCAGCTCCGCATACGTGTCGCTCGCGCTGCCCGCGCTGCCCGCGCTGCCCGCGCTGCCCGCGCTGCCCGTGCTGCCCGTGCTGCTCGTATCGCTCGTACTGCTCGTCCCGCTCGCATCGTTCGTGTCGCTCACTCGCGCATCCCTTCCCAAGTCGGTGACGGAGACCTACTCTGACGGACCGTCAGATGCTTCGCCAGGGTCGAGGAGGGTCCGGATGCTGCTCCAGGGGAAGACGGTCGTCGTGTCGGGTGTCGGGGCCGGGCTCGGGCACCGGATCGCCGAGACGGTGGTGCGGGACGGCGGCAACGCGGTCCTCGGCGCCCGCACCGAGGCGAACCTCGCCAAGTCCGCCGCCGAGATCGACCCGGAGGGGCGTCGTACCGCCTACCGGGTCACGGACATCACCGACGAGGAGCAGTGCGCGGCGCTCGCCGGAATCGCGGTCGAGCGCTTCGGCGGGGTCGACGCGGTCGTCCACGTCGCCGCCTGGGACTCCTACTTCGGGGGCCTGGAGGACGCCGACTTCGCGACCTGGCAGGCGGTCCTGGACGTCAACCTCCTCGGCACGCTGCGGATGACCCGGGCCTGCCTCCCCGCCCTCAAGGAGCGCGGCGGTTCGGTGGTCCTGATCGGTACACAGTCGGCGATCGCCGCCCCCACGCAGGTGCGGCAGGCGGCGTACGCGGCCTCGAAGGGGGCGCTGACCTCGGCGATGTACTCCCTCGCGCACGAGCTGGGGCCGCACCGGATCCGGGTCAACACCGTGCTGCCGGGCTGGATGTGGGGGCCGCCGGTCCAGGCGTACGTGCGGTTCGCCGCGGACTCCGAGGGCGTGCCGGAGGCGGAGGTCCTCGCCCGGCTCACCGAGCGGATGGCGCTTCCGGAGCTGGCGACGGACGGGGACGTGGCGGAGGCCGCGGCCTTCCTCGCCTCGGACCGGGCGCGGGCCATCACGGGGCAGTCGCTGCTGGTCAACGCCGGGGAGCTGATGCGCTGACACCGGCCGGAGCCTGCTCCGGAGCCCCCTCCAAAAATTCATAGATGTGAACAAGGGTCAGTAAACAGAACGGTTTTACTGTCCCTTGACCCTCCATTGCCTTGTCCCTGCCTTGTAACTCGCCACACCATGAACGGCGTTCACAAGGCGGACCGGACCCCTTGGAGGGGGCTCAATGAACAGTCTCGACTGGGCCGTGCTCATCGGCTACTTCGGCGTGATGGTCGCGATCGGCGTCTGGTCCCACAAGCGCGTGGACAACGTCTCCGACTTCTTCACCGCCGGCGGCAAGATGCCCTGGTGGCTCTCCGGCATCTCGCACCACATGTCCGGCTACAGCGCCGTGATGTTCACCGGGTACGCCGGCATCGCGTACACCTACGGCGTCACCTCGTACGTCACCTGGTCCTTCCCCATCGCCATCGGCATCGCGATCGGCGCCCACCTCTTCGCGCCCCGCCTCAACCGGCTCCGCTCGCGGCTCCACGTCGCCTCCCCGCTGGAGTACCTGAGGAACCGGTACAACCTCCCCACCCAGCAGGCCCTCGCCTGGTCGGGCCTCCTCCTGAAGATCGTCGACGTCGGCGCCAAGTGGGCCGCCATCGCCACCCTGCTCTCCGTCTTCACCGGGATCTCCCTCAACCAGGGCATCCTCATCACCGGCGTCATCACCGGCATCTACTGCACGGTCGGCGGCCTGTGGGCCGACGCGCTCACCGAACTCGGCCAGTTCGTCATCCAGTTCTTCGCCGGGATCGCCATGCTCGTCGCCGTCCTCGCCAAGCTCGGCGGGTTCAGCGCGCTGTGGGACGTCTGGGACCGGCCCGAGCTCCAGGGGCACACCGCGCCCACCGCCGGCCCGTACACCCTGACCTTCCTCCTCGCGTACCTCTTCATCAAGACCTTCGAGTACAGCGGCGGCATGTGGAACCAGGCCCAGCGCTACATGGCCACCCCCAACGCCCGCGAGGCCACCCGCTCCGGCCGGCTCTCCGCCGTCCTGTGGTTCGTCTGGCCGCTCGTCCTCTTCTTCCCCATGTGGGTCGCGCCGCTGCTCGTCGACCCGAAGAAGCCCGACGCCTCGGACAGTTACGCCCTGATGACCGAGCAGCTGTTGCCGCACGGACTGCTCGGCCTGGTCGTCGTCGGCTTCTTCTCGCACACGATGGCCATGTGCTCCTCCGACGCCAACGCCATCGCCGCCGTCTTCACCCGGGACATCGCCCCCGTCCTCAGCAAGGCCGCGCGGAGCTGGACGCAGCGGGCCGGGCTGATCGCCGCGCGCTGGTCGACGATCGCCTTCCTCGCCCTGTCGATGGCGGTCGCCACCCAGGTCAACTCCCCCACCTTCAAGGACATCATCACCGTCGTCATCAAGTGGGTGGCCGGCCTGATGGGCCCGATCGCCATCCCCTTCATGCTGGGTCTCCTGAAGGCCTTCCGGAAGTCGGGCCCGACGGCGGCCCTCGTCTCCTGGGCGGCCGGGCTCTTCGTCTTCTGGCTCACCAACTACGGCCTCGACGGCATCGAGCTCCAGATCCAGATCGTCTCGCCGCTCGCCACCTCCCTCGTCCTGTACGTCCTCATCGGCTTCCTCCGCCCGGAGGACACCCCGGAGCGGGACGCCCTCCTGGACCGGATCGGCACGGACCCGGACGGGGACGAGGACGGGAGCGCCGGGGCCGCCTCCGTACCCGCGCAGGGCGGGCCCGGGCGGACCGCCGATCAACCCCGCGGGTAACGCGCCAGCCAGCCCGGGGAGGCCTCGGTCGCGGAGTGCAGAGCGGCACCCTGGGTCATCTCCATCGAGAAGTCGTCGGCCAGTTCGAGGACCGTCGCACGGCCCTCCAGTTCGGCCAGCCAGGCCGGCGGGAGGGCCGTCTCGCCGTGCAGGGCGCCGAGCAGCGCGCCGGTGAGCGCCCCCGTGACCGACGAGGGCCCGTCGTGGTTCACGGCGAGCCGCAGCCCGTGCCGGACGTCCTCGCCGACCAGCGCGCAGTAGACGGCCGCCGCCAACTGCCCCTCGGCCCGGTCCTCGTCCGCCCCGAGACCGGTCACCCGCTCCGCGTCCGGCTCCCCTTCCCGTACGGCTCCGAGGGCCCCGGTGAGGGCCTCGGTGACCGGCTCGTGGCCGGGGCGCTCCGCGAGCTGCTCCACCGCCCGGGCCACCGCCGCCTCGACGGAGCCGCCGCGCGCGAGCCCGTGGACCGTGACGGCGAAGGCGCCCGCCGCGAGGGTGGCCTCCGGGGCGCCGTGCGTCTGCGCCGCGCACTCCACCGCGAGCTGGCAGACCAGCTGCGGCTCCCAGCCGACGAGGAGCCCGAAGGGGGCCGAGCGGACGAGCGCGCCGGAGTCGGCCGCCTGCGGGTTCTTGGGCTTGTCGAGGGTGCCGAGCAGCTCGTCGCCGAGGCCGGTGAGGCAGGCGCGGGGCGGGTTGCGGCGGGCGTAGAGCCACTCCTCGCGGGCGAGCCAGCCGTTGTCCTTGCGGCGCTCGTCGGGGCCCCAGTCGCGCTGCGTCGCGGCCCAGCGGAGATGGGCCCGGTGGACGTCGGTCGGCGGGTGCCAGGCGCCGGTGTCGCGGCGGACCTGGGCGCGGACGAGGCCGTCGACGGTGAACAGGCTCATCTGGGTGGCGGCGGTGACGGCGCCCCGCCGGCCGTACGCGGGCACGGGCTCCGTCAGTCCGTCAGGTCCGTGGGCCTCCCGCACCTGGGCGAGGGTCAGTCCGTCGGCCCCGGCGCCCAGCGCGTCGCCGACGGCTCCACCGAGGAGACAGCCCCGTACGCGGGCCCGGAAGTCCTGCTGTTCGGCACGGCCCCACACGGCTGCGGCTGTCGTGGCCACGACGTGCCCTCCCCCGGTCGGCGGTTCGCTGACGGTTCCTTGCCGCACTGTAATCGACCGGGTAGGCGTGTTCAGGGGCCGGAACGTTATGTGATCCGACGCCCTTCAGTCCACTTTTGACCGCAGTTCACCCGAGGTTCGGTTGCGACTTGAACCATCCGCGGCATGAACCCCGTGACACGAGTCAAGACCCTCTCGACCGCGGCCCTCGCCGCCGCGCTGCTCCTCGGCATCACCGCGCCCGCCGCCTCCGCGCACCCGCACTCCCCGTCGGACCGGCGGATCCCCTTCGCCTCCGCGACCGTCACCGAGAACACCGGCGGCACCTACACCGTCACGTGGTCCGCCCCCGGCACCCACGGCGTCACGGTCCGCACCGGCGGCCGGACCGTCGCCCGCGGCGGCGCCACCGGCTCCGTCACCGTCTCCGGCCTGGCCGCCGCCGACCGCCGCTGGTTCGACCTCGTCCCCGACCGGGGCACGCCGCTGCACCTCGCCGACCGGCTGATACGCCTCCAGGGCACGGTCAACTTCCGTGACGCGGGCGGCTACCGGACCCGCGACGGCCACTGGGTGAAGATGGGCGAGGTCTACCGCTCCGACTCCCTGGACAAGCTCACCGACGCCGACCTCGCCAAGCTGAAGCGCCTCGGCGTCCGCACCGTCTTCGACCTGCGCATGGAGTCCGAGCGGAGCACCGCCCCCGACCGGGTCCCGGCCGGCGCGACCCACGTCGTCGCCGACGTCCTCGCGGGCAGCGGCACCTTCACCTCGATGCCGAAGAGCCCCGCCGAGGCCGAGGCGATGATGGTCGAGGGCAACCGCTTCATGGTGAGCGGCGACACCGCCCGCACCGCCTACACGGCCGTCCTCGACGGCATCGCCGACGACGACCGCCGGGGCGTCCTCTTCCACTGCACCGCGGGCAAGGACCGCACGGGCTGGTCGAACGCGGCCCTGCTCACCGCCCTCGGCGTCCCCGAGGAGACGGTCATGGCGGACTACCTGGCCAGCAACACCTACCGGGCCGCCGCCAACGAGGCGATCCTCTCCCACCTCCCGGCCCCGCAGGCCGCCGTCTACAAGCCGCTCCTCGACGTCCGCCCCGCCTACCTCAACGCAAGCTTCGCGGAGGTCGAGGAGGAGTACGGCTCCTTCCGCGCGTACCTGCGGAAGGGCCTCGGCCTCGACCGGCAGGAGCTCAAGGAGCTGAAGGAGGACCTGCTGGTCGGGTAGCTCACGACACCCCCTAGCGGCGGCGGGTCCAGAAGCTCGTGATCCTCGACGCGCCGGGCTCCATGGACCAGTCGCCGTCGGCCTCGATCACCAGCAGGCGAGGGCCTCGGGGAATCGAACCGCTGCCGCGCCCCCGGTTCCGCCTGCTGTACGTGTGCTGCGCGTGTCCGCCGCGCCGGTGGACGTGGACGCCGAAGTACCCCTCCTTGTCCTCGTCGCCCCGGAACCGGAACCTGACGTCGGTCTCGTCGCCGGTGTGGGCCAGGACGTCCGGCCCGTACCCCTCCACGGGACCGTCGAAGGTACGCAGGGTCGACACCGGCCGGAGCCTGATCGTCCACGCGGCCATGCCCGGCGCGTCGACCCGCAGCCGCAGCGGCGTCCGGCCGTCGTGGTGGAAGACGCCCACCCCGCTCAGGTCCGGGAGGCCGCTGCCCAGGACCTCCCGCCATCGGCGCCCGCGCACGGTCAGCGTGACGACCTCGATGTACCCGTCGCCCTTCCTCAGCACGTCGACGACGACGAAGCCCTTGGGGAGGGCGAGACCGGGCTCGACGTCCTCCTTCCCGCGCCCCGAGAACTCGACGGCCGGGAACTCCGGACCCATCTCCCCCGGCAGGTCGTTGCACCGCGCCAGGGGCACGCCGAAGGACGGCACGGAGAGGGGGACGTGCTCGTGGATCTTGCCGACGGCCCCGACGGCGAGGGGGACGGGAGCCGGTGCCTGCACGAAGGCAGGTGCCTCTACGGGGGCCGGTGCGGGCGCGAGGGCTTGAGCCGGCACCACCGCATCCTCCGGCTCCCGCTCCGCCTCCACCGTCACCTCCGGCACCGTCACCTCCGGCACCGAGAACCCGAAGTCCTCGGCCAGGCCCGGCAGTCCGGAGTCGTACCCCTGCCCCACCGCGCGGAACTTCCACCCGCCGGCCCTGCGGTAGAACTCGCCCAGCGCGATCGCCGTCTCCGTCGTCGCGTCCTCGACCGCGTACAGCGCCAGCTGCTCCCCGGTGGTCGCGCTCACCGCCCGCAGGTACAGGTCCTCGACCTCACCGAACGTCGCGTCGTCGCAGGACGCCGCGACCACGATCCGCTCCACGGACGGCTCCACGCGGCCGGGGTCGATCTCCAGCCAGTCCGCGAGGACCCCGTCCTCACCGTGGGCGGGGCCCAGCAGCCGGACCCCGCCGCCCGCGTGCTCCGGCTGGTTGTAGAAGACGAGGTCGTCCCTGCTCCTGACCGTGCCGTCCGCGGCGACGAGCAGCGCCGCCGCGTCGACCTGCGGCTCTCCCGGACCGCCGGACCGGCGGACGACGGCGACCCGCATGGGCTCGCCGCTCAGCGGAAGGTTTCCCCCCTTGATGATCTGCGTCATGGACGCATCATGCACTCAGCTCTCCAGGACCGGGAGCAGTTCCGGGAGGTGGCCGTCGGAGGCGGTCGCCGTCCGCTGCCGCTCCTCCGGGACCTCCCCGTAGAGCGTCGTCCGGGGCTTCGCGGGGCGGCCGGCCGCGTCGGCGATGGCGACCAGGTCGCGGATCGAGCGGTACGAGCCGTAACTCGACCCGGCCATACGGGAGATGGTCTCCTCCATCAGGGTGCCGCCCAGGTCGTTGGCGCCCGAGCGGAGCATCTCGGCGGCGCCCTCGGTGCCCAGCTTCACCCAGCTGGTCTGGATGTTGGGGATGTGCGGGTGGAGGAGGAGCCGGGCCATGGCGATGACCGCGCGGTTGTCGCGGGCGGTCGGGCCGGGGCGGGCGATGCCCGCGAGGTAGACGGGCGCGTTGGTGTGGATGAAGGGGAGCGTCACGAACTCGGTGAAGCCACCGGTCTCCTGCTGGATGCGGGAGAGCGTGCGGAAGTGGCCGAGCCAGTGGCGGGGCTGGTCCACGTGCCCGTACATCATCGTCGAGCTCGACCGGATGCCCAGCTCGTGGGCGGTGGTGACGACCTCGATCCAGGTGGCGGTCGGCAGCTTGCCCTTGGTGAGGACCCAGCGGACCTCGTCGTCGAGGATCTCGGCGGCGGTGCCGGGGATCGAGTCGAGCCCGGCCTCCTTCGCGGCCGTCAGCCACTCCCGGATCGACAGGCCGGTCCGGGTCGCGCCGTTGACGACCTCCATCGGCGAGAAGGCGTGCACGTGCATGCCGGGGACGCGCTCCTTCACCGCGCGCGCGATGTCGAAGTAGGCGGTGCCGGGCAGGTCGGGGTGGATGCCGCCCTGCATGCAGACCTCGACGGCGCCGACCTCCCAGGCCTGCTGGGCGCGGTCCGCGACCTGGTCGAGGGAGAGGGTGTACGCGTCGGCGTCGGTGCGGCGCTGGGCGAAGGCGCAGAAACGGCAGCCGGTGTAGCAGACGTTGGTGAAGTTGATGTTCCGCGTGACGATGTACGTGACGTCGTCGCCGACGGCCGCGCGGCGGACGTCGTCCGCGATCCGGGTGAGGGCGTCGAGCGCGGGCCCGTCGGCGTGCAGCAGGGCGAGGGCCTGGGCGTCGGTGAGCTTCGTCGGATCGTCGGCGGCGACGGCGAGGGCCTCGCGGACGTCGGTGTCGATGCGCTCGGGGATCATGCCGGGGGCGGCGGCCTCGCGGAGCGCCTCCCAGTCCCCGTACACCTCGTCGAAGTCGTCGCGCCGGTCGTGCGTGCGGCCCGTGGTGTCGATGGTGCGGTGCAGGTCGGTGCGGCCGGTGGCGGTGAAGGCCTCGTCGGGCTCCTGCCAGGGCAGGCCGCGCACGGGCGCGTCGGGGTTGGCGAGGCCGGTCTCGGGGTCGGCGAGGGCGCGGACGTGCGGGAGGAGGCGGGGGTCGAGCCAGGGCTCGCCGCGCTGGATGAACTCCGGGTAGACGCAGAGGCGTTCGCGCAGCTCGAAGCCGGCGGCGGCGGACCGCTCGGCGAGCTCCTCGATCCGGGGCCAGGGACGCTCGGGGTTGACGTGGTCGATGGTGATCGGGGAGACGCCGCCCCAGTCGTCGATGCCGGCGGCGATGAGCCGCTCGTACTCGGAGTCGACCAGGTTGGGCGGGGCCTGGAGGCAGGCGGAGGGGCCCATGATGAGCCGGGCGACGGCGACGGTGGCGACGAGGTCGTCCAGCTCGGCGTCGGGCATGCCGCGCATGGCCGTGTCCGGCTTCGCGCGGAAGTTCTGGATGATCAGTTCCTGGACGGAGTGGTACGCGCGGGCCACGCGGCGCAGCGCGAACAGCGACTCGGCGCGCTCCTCGACGGTCTCGCCGATGCCGAGCAGCAGCCCGCTCGTGAACGGCACGGAGGAGCGGCCGGCGTCCTCCAGGACCCGCAGCCGCACGGCGGGGTCCTTGTCGGGGGAGCCGTAGTGCGGGCCGCCGGGCTCGCTCCACAGCCGGGTCGCGGTGGTCTCCAGCATCATGCCCATGGACGGCGCGACGGGCTTGAGGCGCTGGAAGTCGGTCCAGGACAGCACGCCGGGGTTGAGGTGCGGAAGGAGACCCGTCTCCTCCAGGATCCGGATCGCCATGGCCCGTACGTACGCGAGGGTGTCGTCGTAGCCGTGCGCGTCGAGCCACTCGCGGGCCTCGGGCCAGCGGTCCTCGGGCTTGTCGCCGAGGGTGATCAGGGCCTCCTTGCAGCCCAGCTCGGCCCCGCGGCGGGCGATGTCGAGGACCTCGTCCGGCGACATGAACATCCCGTGCCCGTCGCGGCGCAGCTTGCCGGGCACGGTGACGAAGGTGCAGTAGTGGCACTTGTCACGGCAGAGTCGGGTGAGCGGTATGAACACGCTCTTCGAGTACGTGATGACCCCGGGCCGCCCGGCGGCCTCGAGTCCGGCGTCCCGCACCCGCCCGGCGGACGCGACGAGGTCCGCCAGATCCTCCCCGCGCGCCTGCAACAGGACGGCGGCCTCGGCGACATCGAGCGCGACCCCGTCCCTGGCCCGCTTGAGTGCGCGACGCATGGCGTTCTCGGTGGGACGTGCTGCCTGGTGATCCGTCATGAACCGAGCATACGAGCGGGCGCCACGGGGCGGGTTCGGGTCCCCGTAGGAAGGACGGTCAGTCGGTGTCCTCGGGATGCCGGGGCGCGGCATACACGCTCAGAGGTACGCCGCGTACGCGTCGAGGACCCCCAGGACCTCCGTCTCGTCGCCCGGGGGCAGCTGGAGGACGACCTCGTCGCAGCCCAGGTCCGCGTAGTGCGCGAGTTTGCCGGGGTTCGGGAGGACCGCGTACGGGACGAGCCGGAGGGTCTTCGGGTCGCGGCCGGCGGACTCCCAGGCCTCGCGCAGGACCGGGAGCGACTCCGTCAGGCCCCGGCCGCCGATCGGCATCCAGCCGTCCGCCTCCGCGGCGATCCGCGCGAAGAGCTTCGGGCCCGCCGCGCCGCCCAGCAGGATGCGGGGCGCGTTGCCGCGCGGTGGCTTGGGCCAGGCCTCCGAGGCGCGGACGGAGCGGCCGAACGCTCCCTCGTACGCCGTGGGTTCCGGTGCCCACAGGGCCCGCATCAGGGCCAGCCGGTCGTGGGTGAGGGCCCGGCGGGTGGACCAGTCGACGCCGTGGTCGGCGGCCTCCTCCCGGTTCCAGCCGTAGCCGACGCCGAGGGTGAAGCGGCCCCCGGAGAGGTGGTCGAGGGTCGCGATCTGCTTGGCGAGGGCGATGGCGTCGTGCTCGGCGATCAGCGTGACGCCGGTGCCGAGCCCGAGCCGCTCGGTGACGGCGGCGGCCTGGCCGAGCGCGACGAAGGGGTCGAGGATGCGGCTGTACTCCCGGGGCAGTTCGCCGCCCTGCGGGTAGGGCGTGGTCCGCTCGACGGGGATGTGGGTGTGTTCGGGGAGGTACAGCCCGGCGAAGCCGCGCTCCTCCAGCTCGCGCGCGAGCCGCACGGGGGTGATGGTCTCGTCGGTCAGGAAAATCGTGGTCGAGATCCGCATAGGCGGCACGGTAGGGGGTGGGGGGTGGATTTCCGAGGGGTACGACACGGCGCGGGCGCGCGCCTTCCGGTCGGGTACGACTACGACACGCGGGCGGGCGCGCCTGCCCGATACGACACGGGCGCGCGCGCCTGCCCGACGCGGAGGCGCGCCCTGCCGGTCAGCGGCGCCGTACCGGGTCCGTCGCCCGCTGCTCCGCCGCCAGGTCGCCGTAGCCGCCTTCCTCCCACACCCGCTCGCGGAAGCGCTGGAGGGTGAGCGGCGCGCGGTCCTCGCCGGGGGCGTCCTCGAAGTGGACCGTGCCGCAGCGGTGGCAGTACCAGCCCCGCGACCACAGCTCCTCGGCGCGGTGGCGGCCGCGTGTGAGGCGGGCGAAGGCGGTCCGGCGCCGGTGGAGCTCAAGGAGGACCAGGACGGTGACGCCCAGGGCGACGGCCGAGACCCAGCCCAGGAACCCCAGGTCCGGGCCGAGCTCGGGCGGCGTCCCGAACATCCCGAAGTCCTCCTCGGAAGCCGTCTCGTCCTCCAGGGCGCCGCCGACGAAGACCCAGCCCATGAACGAGCCGACGCAGACGAACCCGGCGAGGATGCCGAGACAGGTGACGGGGTGGGCGGACGACTCGGGCACCGGCGCGAGCGCGTCGGAGAGCCCGGTGGTCACCGTCCGCGTCACGGTCCGCATGTCGCCGTCGCGGTTCCGCTCGCGGCTGGTGACCGCGTCCCGGCCGGCGAGGTAGACGGCCGGGACGGCCTGCACCCGGTCGTCCTGGCCGCATCCCGGACAGGCGTGCGTCCTGCTCATGGCTCCCCCTCGACTGTTCCCCCGTCACGTCCTGAACTGGGTGACGGGATCATGCCGTCGACGGTTCCTTTCCGGCCCGCCCGATAACCACCTGCGCCGTTCCCCGCCGCCGCCTACCGTGGCCCGGTGCTCCAGCGAATCGAAGCGTTCTACGACGCCGTCCCCCGTTCCTCCGCCCGCGCCGAGGCGCACGGGCCCCTGACCCTGTTCGTGCGGGAGGGCGAGGGCTGGCCCTACTACGCCCGCCCCGCCCTCGGCCACACCGGCGACGTGCCGGCCGACGCCGTGGAGGAGGTGCGGGCCCGGCAGCGCGAGCTGGGGGTGCCCGAGGCCTTCGAGTGGGTCGCCGAGACGACGCCGGGGCTGCGGGCGGCCGTGGAGGCGAGCGGCCTCACCGTGCACGAGCACCCGCTGATGGTCCTGGAGGGCGACGGGCTCGCCGTACCCGACCCCGAGGGAGTCACCGTCCGGCTCGTCGACCCGGACGACGCCGCGCTGGAGACCGCCGTCGCCGCCCCGTACGCGGCCTTCGGCATGGACCCGGCGCCCGGCACCGCCGCGCTGGTCGCCGAGCGGATCACCGCCGGTCTGACCCGGCTCGCGGCGGCCCTCGACGGCGCGGGCACCGCCCTCGCGGCCGGGCAGCACCAGCCCGTCGGACCGGTGTCCGAGGTCGTCGGCGTCGGCACCGTCCCGGCGGCCCGCCGCCGCGGCCTCGGGCTCGCGGTGACGGCCGCGCTCGTCGCGGACGCCCGCGCCCGGGGCGCCGAGCTGGTGTTCCTGACGGCGTCGGACGCGGACGTGGCCCGGCTCTACGGGCGCCTCGGCTTCCGCACGATCGCGACCGCCCTCATCGCGGAGGCGTAATCGCGGAGGCGTAGGAGCGTCCGCGAAAAGTTCCTCGAAGAAAGTTCTCCCGTCGTGTCACATCCTCGGCGCGCGCTCCGTCAATGCAGTGAAAGCGACGGACGAGAGACGCTGACGAGAGACGCTGAGGAGCGATCATCATGGCGACGCACGAGCCCAAGGCCCGCATGACCAACCCCGCCTACGTCCTGCCCGACGCCGGCCCGGCGATCATGAACCTGGTGAAGGCCGCCCGGCAGGGCGGTGTCCCCGAGTCGACCCTGGAGCTCGTGCACCTGCGGGCCAGCCAGATCAACAGCTGCGGCTTCTGCGTCGACATCGGCGCGAAGAACGCCAGGAAGGCCGGGGTGAGCGACGAGAAGCTGTTCGCCGTCGCCGCCTGGCGCGAGGCGCCGTACTTCTCCGACGAGGAGCGTGCGGCCCTCGCGCTCGCCGAGGCCGCGACCCGGCTCGCCGACGTCTCGGACGCCGTGCCGGACGCGGTCTGGGACGCCGCCGCCGATCACTTCGACGAGAAGCAGCTCGCGTCGATCGTGCTGATGGTCGGGATCACCAACCTCTTCAACCGGCTCAACGTCACCGTCCGGCAGCCGGCCGGCGCGGGCTTCTGACGGTACGGGCCGCCTCCCGCACCATCAGGTCGTCGACCGGGTCCTCCTCGGACTCGACCGTGAATCCCTCGCGCTCGTAGAGACGGCGGGCCGCGCTCCCCTTCAGGACCACCAGCCGGACGGCTATCCCCTCCGCGTCGGTCCGGTCGAGGAGGCCGCGCAGCACCGCCGTCCCGAGGCCCCGCCCCTGCACCTCCGGGGCGAGGTAGAAGTGCTCCAGGTAGACCCCGGACTCGGCCCCCGTCCCGTCGCCCTCCCCGTACGGGCGGAGCGTCACGCACCCCGCGAAGGCGCCGCCGACCTCGATCACCGAGGTGTACGCGGGCGAGAACCCGTCCCGCAGCCGCTGCCGTACCCGGTGCTCGTCGTAGCGCCCGAGCCGCACGAGGTCGTCGCGCATGACGACCGCCCTCAGCTCGGCGACCGGTTCGACGTCCTCCGCCGTGCCCGGGCGCAGCGACCAGTTCAATTCCCCATACACGTAATCCACGCACGCATCCTAAGGAGCCCGCCGTGGCCGCCGCCCGCATGTCCAACCCCGCCACCGTCCTCCCCGACGCCCTGCCCGCGATCCTCCGCCTGGTCAAGGCCGTCCAGGCCGGCGGCGACATACCCGCCACCACCCTCGACCTGGTCCACCTGCGCGCCAGCCAGATCAACGGCTGCGGCTTCTGCGTGGTCGGCGGGGCGCTGAAGTCGCAGAAGGAGGGCGAGACCGACGAGCGGCTGCACGCGGTGGCGGCCTGGCGGGAGACCCCGTACTTCACCGAGGCGGAGCGGGCGGCGCTCGCGCTCGCGGAGCACGCGACCCGGCTCGCGGACCGCGCGGACGCCGTGCCGGACGAGGTGTGGGAGGAGGCCGCGCGCCACTACGACGAGACGCAGCTGGCCCAGCTCGTGCTGTGGCTCGGGGTCACCAACCTCTTCAACCGGCTCAACGCGACGACCCGGCAGCCGGCCGGGGCCTCCTGGTAGTCGGCCGGGGGCGGTGGTGGCCCGGCCGGTCGGCCCGGGCGGCGCCCCGGCGGGGTCGTAACCGGATCCGACCCGTCCGCGTTGGAGCGGGCATGAAGAGGATCCTCACCGCAGCCGCCCTGACCGTCTTCGCCGCCGCGGGTGCCGCGGGCGCCACCGCCGGGACCGCAGCCGCCGACACCGGCGGCATGAACCTGCCCTCCGTCGTCCCGCTCAGCGGCGTCCTGACCCCCAAGGCGAAGCCGGCCGGCACCCCCGACCTGCCGCCGGCCAACGCGGCCGTGGAGCACCTGCTCCCCGGGCACTGACCCCCCGCACCCCGGCCCGACCCCGTACCCCCTACCCCGTACGGCGGAATGACGAAGGCGACGGGACCCCCCACGGGCCCGCCGCCTTCGCGTTTCGGATGACTCAGGATTCGGCTACCGGACCGGTCAGTCGGCGACCACCAGCGACGGGGTCTCCTTCGTCAGGATCTCGCCCCGGAAGAACGCCGGGCTCTTCCGCTGCATGACCAGCATGATCACCACGCCGAGGAGCAGCAGCCCCACGCCGATCACGAAGACCGAGCCGACGCCGAAGACGGCGGAGCCGGAGCCGTAGGCCGGGTCCCACATGTCGTACAGGGTCTTGCCGAAGACGGCCGTGAGCATCAGCCCTCCGAGCAGCGGCATGAGGCCCTTGTAGGCGAAGTTCCGGCCGGAGCGGAAGAGCTCGCCGCGGAAGTACCAGACGCAGGCGAAGGCCGTCAGGGCGTAGTAGAAGCAGATCATCAGGCCGAGCGCGTAGATCGTGTCGACCAGGACGTTCTCGCTGACGAGGGTCATGACGGTGTAGAAGACGCCGGTGGCGACGCCGGCCACGATCGTGGCCTTGCCGGGGGTCTTGAACACCGGGTGGACCTTGGTGAAGGACTTCGGCAGCGCCTCGTACGTGGACATGGCGAGCACCGTGCGGGCGACCGGGATGAAGGTCGTCTGGAGGCTCGCGGCCGCCGAGGCGAGGACCGCGACGAAGAGCAGGATGCCGAGCGTCGGGCCCATGACGGGACCGGCGAGTGCGGCGAAGACGTTGTCGGAGGTCTCCGGGTTCGCGAGGCCGAGGCCCTCCTCGCCGGAGCCGACGACCATCTGCGCGGCGATGCCGGTGGCGAGGTACGAGGCGACGAGCACGACCATCGCGATGAGCGCGGCGCGGCCGGGGGTCTTCGCGCTGCCGGTGGTCTCCTCGTTGGTCGCCATGCAGGCGTCCCAGCCCCAGTACATGAAGATCGAGAGCGAGAGGCCGGCGGTGAAGGCGGCGAAGGACTGGACCGCGAAGGGGTTCATCCAGGACCAGGAGAAGGAGACCGAGGTCTCGAAGTCGCCGGCCTTCGACAGCGCCATCGCCACGAAGACGACGAGGACGACGAGCTGGAGGCCGACGAGGGTGTACTGGAGGCCCTTGGTGGCGGTCATGCCGCGGTAGCTGATCGCGGTGGCGACGGCGATGAGCGTGAGGCACGTGATGATGTGGACGGCTTTGTTGTCGTCCAGGGCGGCGATGGAGTCGCTGCCGCTGATCTCCCCCGCGAGGAGCCAGAAGTAGGAGGTCGCGACGCCGGCGAGGTTGGACAGCACGATGATCGTCGCGATGACGAGGCCCCAGCCGCACATCCAGCCGATCTTGGGGCCGAAGGCCTTCACGGTCCACGTGAAGGAGGTGCCGCAGTCGGGCATGACCTTGTTGAGCTCCCGGTACGCGAAGGCGACGAGGAGCATCGGGAGGAAGCCCGCGAGGAAGATCGCCGGCATCTGCAGGCCGACCTCGCCGGCGGTGGAGCCGAGCGTCGAGGTCAGGCAGTAGACGGGGGCGACGGTCGAGATGCCGATGACGGCACTGCCGAGCAGGCCGACGGAGTTGCCTCCGAGGCCCTTGGTGCGGACGGCCTGGGTGCCGCCCGGGTCCTCGACTGGCCTTACCGTGTCTCCGGCCTGGGGCCGCACATCCACCTGAGTCATGAACAGGACGTTAAATGCTGCGGTTTCCATATCCGGAAGATCGAACTCCGCTCATTTGATCGATCATCGCCTTGCATTGCGCGGGTCGAAGCGGACACCGACCAATGATTGAAAGATCGACGACCGGGGCGGACCGACCAACTGGTAGGTCGGTCGATCCGTGTCCGATATGCGGGAACCGCAGCAGTACCCCAAATGTCCGTTTTCAAAATTTCCCGAGGAATTTTCCGGGCGGTTCCCCGGGATGCCGTCGACCCGGGGAGAGCCCGGGCCGGGCCCGGGTTCAGCCCGGCCAGACGACCGACTGGAGCTCGCTGTACGCGTGCAGCGCGTACGAGCCGACGTCCCGTCCGACCCCGCTCTTCTTGAATCCGCCGAACGGCGCCTCCATGTTCCGCCCGATCGTGTTCACGCCCACCCCGCCGGCCCGCAGCCGGGCCGCGACACGGAAGGCGCGGGCCACGTCGCCGGACCACACGTAGTCGATGAGCCCGTAGTCGCTGTCGTTGGCGAGCGCGATGCCCTCCTCCTCCCCGTCGAAGGGGACGACCACGACCACCGGACCGAAGATCTCCTCCCGGACCACCCGCATCTCGTTGGTGCAGTCCGCGAGCAGGGTCGGGGCCACGTAGAAGCCCTTGGCGAAGTCCGGGCGCTCGCCGCCCGCGACGACCCGCGCCCCTTCCTTCCGCCCCAGCTCGACGTACGACTCCACCCGGTCGCGGTGGGCCGCCGAGATCACCGGGCCGACCACCGTGCCCCGCTCCGCCGGGTCCCCCACCGTCATGAAGGCCATGAAGCCGGTCAGCTTCTCGACGAGCTGCTCGTAGATCCCGCGCTGCGCGAGCACCCGGGTCGGGGCCGTGCAGATCTGCCCGCTGTAGAAGGCGAAGGTCGTCCCGATGCCCATGACGGCCGAGTCCAGGTCCGCGTCGTCGAAGACGAGCGCGGCCCCCTTCCCGCCCAGCTCCATCAGCTGCCGCTTGAGCGAGCGCCCGCAGACCTCGCCGATCGCCTGCCCGACGGCCGTCGAGCCGGTGAAGGAGACCATGTCGACGTCCGGGGAGTCGACGGCCGCCTGCCCGGACTCCACGGAGGAGCCGGTGACGACGTTCACGACGCCCGCGGGGACGCCGGCCTCCGCCAGGGCCCGGGTCATCGCGTACACCGACAGCGGGTCCTGCGGGGCCGGCTTCACGAGGACCGTGTTGCCCATCGCGAGCGCCGGCGCGATCTTGCCCGCCGGGTTGGCCCAGGGGTTGTTGTACGAGGTGATGCAGGTGACGACGCCGACCGGGCGCCGCACCGCCACCGCGCCGAACACCCCGGCCTTGCCCATCGGACCGGCCTCGTTGATCTGCGGCGGCAGCGCCTGCTCGACCGGCTCCATCGCGCCCCGGGCGTACCGCCGGAAGCGGGAGGAGCCGACCGCGACCTGCATGCCGCGGGCGGTGCCGGTGGTGGCGCCGGTCTCGGCCCGTGCGAGCAGGACGTTCTCCTCGGCGTCCCGGGCCATGAGGTCCGCGGCCCGGTCGAGGATCGCCGCCCGCTCCTCCGGCTTCGTCCGCGACCAGGAGTCGAAGGCCGCGCGGGCCGCGGCGGCCGCCTCGTACACCTGGGCGCGCGAGGCCTCCGGCGCGAGGCCGACGACCTCCTCCGTGGCCGGGTCGATCACCTCGTAGTGGCCGCCGTCGGGCTCGACCCACTCGCCGCCGATGAAGAGCCGCTCGGTCCTCACCTTCGCGGTACCGGTCATCGTGTCGCCACCGTCCTCGTGTCGCGGCCGGAGCGCAGCACCCTCCCCGGGATCGCGCCGGTCACCTCGTCGTCCCGTACGGTCTCCACGCCGTTGACCCGGACCGAGACGATCCCGATCGCCCGCGAGTCCAGCCGCGGGCTGTCCCCCGGCAGGTCGTGCACGAGGGTCGCCGGGCCCGCCTCGATCCGCTCCGGGTCGAAGAGGACGAGGTCGGCGTGGAAGCCCTCCTCTATACGGCCCCGCTCGCGCAGCCCGAAGAGCCGGGCCGGCTCGTCGGTCAGCATCCGCACCGCACGCTCCAGCGGGACCAGCTTCCGGCCGCGCAGACAGTCGCCGAGGAACCGGGTCGTGTACGGCGCCCCGCACATCCGGTCCAGGTGCGCGCCGGCGTCCGAGCCGCCGAGCAGCACGTCCTCGTGGTCCCAGGTCTCGCGGCGCAGCGCCCACGAGGCCGGGTCGTTGTCGCTGGGCATCGGCCACAGGACGGTCCGCAGGTCGTCGTTGGCGCAGATCTCGACGAGGCACTGGAAGGGGTCCTGGCCGCGCTCGGCGGCGATGTCCTTCACGACCCGGCCGCTCAGGCCCTCGTTCTCCTTGCTGTACGTGTCGCCGATGACGTACCGGCCGAAGTGGGCCAGCCGCCGGAAGACCCCGGCCTCCTTGGAGTCGGCGCGCTGCAGCATCTCGGCCCGGACGTCGGGGTCGCGGAGCTCGGCGATCCGCTCGGGGACGGGGAGGGCGAGGATCTCGCCCCAGCCGGGGATGAGGTTGAGGGCGCAGAACGTGCCGAGCGACATGTTCATGGGGGTGAGGATCGGCATGGTGAGGGCGACGATCCGGCCGCCGGACTTGCGGGCCCGGTCGGAGGCGGTGAGCTGGCGCGGGACGCGCTCGGGGACGGCGGCGTCGATGGTGAGGACGTTCCAGTTGAGCGGGCGTCCGGCCGCCGCCGTCATCTCGACGAACAGGTCGATCTCGGCGTCGGAGAACTGGTCGAGGCAGCCCGCGAGGATCGCCTCCAGCTGGGTGCCCTCGTGCTCGCCGACGGCCCGGGAGAGGGCGATGAGCTCGGCGGGCGTGGCGTGCCGGGAGGCGACGGGGGCGCCGTCGCCGTCGGAGTGGGTGGAGGACTGGGTGGTGGAGAGTCCCCAGGCCCCGGCCTCCATGGCCTCCTTGAGGAGGGCGACCATGTGCTCCAGCTGCTCGGGGGTGGGCTGTCCGCCGACGGCGTCCTCGCCCATCACGTACCGGCGCAGGGCGCAGTGGCCGACCATGAAGCCGGCGTTGACGGCGATCCGCCCTTCGAGGGCGTCGAGGTACTCGGCGAAGGAGGACCAGCCCCAGTCGACGCCCTCCTCAAGGGCCGCCAGCGCCATGCCCTCGACCTTGGACATCATGCGGCGCGTGTAGTCGGCGTCCTCGGGCCGGTCCGGGTGGAGCGGGGCGAGGGTGAAGCCGCAGTTGCCGCCGGCGACGGTGGTGACGCCGTGGTTCATGGAGGGGGTGGCGTACGGGTCCCAGAAGAGCTGGGCGTCGTAGTGGGTGTGGGGGTCGACGAAGCCGGGGGTGAGGACGAGGCCGGTGGCGTCCTCGGTGGTCCGGGCCTCCTCGCTGACGGTCCCGGGTTCGGCGACGACGGCGATGCGTCCGTCGCGTATCCCGACGTCGGCGGTGAAGGCGGGGGCGCCGGTGCCGTCCACGACGGTGGCGCCGGTGATCAGGTGGTCGAGCATGACGGTCCCTTTCTGTCCGTGGACGCGGGTGTGCCCCGGACCGGGGCCGCCGCGGAACGGCCACCGGCCGGGGCAGGTACGGGGCGGCGGTCCGGGAAGACACCGCCCCGCGCTCGTACGAGGGGGCTGCGCCCCGCCCTGCCGTCAGGAACCGGCGGCCTGGCGGAAGCGGGTCGTGCGGTGCACCGGGTCCGTGTCGATCTTGGGGATCACGTGCTCGCCGATCAGCTTGATCGAGTTCATCGTGTCCTCGTACGAGATCCCGATCGGGATGCCGAAGGAGAGCTGGTCGGCCCCGGCCTGCTCCCAGCGCTTGCACTGGGCGAGGACCTCCGAGGGGTCGCCGCAGATCATCAGCTCCTCCTGGATGAGGAGTTCGATGATCTCGGCCGAGTACTCGGGGAGCAGCTCGGGCCACTCGGGGATGCCCTCGGGCCGGGGGAAGGTGTCGTGGTAGCGGAAGAGCAGCGACTGGAGGTAGTTGAGGCCGCCGGAGACGGCGATCTCGACGGCCTTCTCGTGGGTCTCCGCGCAGATCGCGGTGGAGGTCACCATGACGTTGTCGTTGACGAAGTCGCCGACCGCCTTGGCCTCCTTGATCGCCGTCTTGTACGACTCGACGACCCACTCCATGTCGGAGACCTTCTGCACGCTGAAGCCGAGGACGCCGAGGCCCTTCTTCGCGGCCATGGCGTACGAGGAGGGGGACCCGGCCGCGTACCACATGGCGGGGTGGGACGCCCCGTACGGCTTGGGCAGGATCTTGCGGGGCGGCAGCGACCAGTGCTTGCCCTGGAAGCCGACGTACTCGTCCTGGAGCCACATCTTGGGGAACTCGGCGATCGTCTCCTCCCAGATCTCCTTGGTGTGGTTCATGTCGGTGATGCCCGGCATGAACCCGAGGATCTCGTGGGAGCCCGCGCCGCGGCCCGAGCCGAACTCGAAGCGCCCGCCGGAGAGGTGGTCGAGCATGGCGACCTTCTCGGCCACCTTCACCGGGTGGTTGACGGGGGCGAGGGGGTTGAAGATGCCGGAGCCGAGGTGGATCCGCTCGGTGGCGTGGGCGAGGTAGCCCAGGTAGACGTCGTTGGCCGAGATGTGCGAGTACTCGTCCAGGAAGTGGTGCTCGGAGGCCCAGGCGTACTTGAACCCGGACTTGTCGGCCTGGATGACGTACTCGGTCTCCTCCATGAGGGCCTTGTGCTCGGCTTCGGGATCGGTCTCGGCGCGCTTGCCGACGTATCCCTGTACGAAGATCCCGAATTCCAAGGGGTTCACCGTCCTCATTATTTCTGACGAACCGTCAGATCTCTGATGTGCCCGACTTTCGCACCACGGAGTGGGTGCGTCAATACCTGACGACTCGTCAGAACAGAACTCTTGGCTGACTCGGAGCGGCTCGGAGCGGCTCCGAGCGGCGGCTCCGAGCGGACTCAGAACAGGCTGACGCCCGCCAGCCAGCCGCCGTCGATCACGAACGGCTGCCCGGTGATGTACGCCGAGTCCTCCCCCGTCAGGAAGAGCGCGAGCGCCGCCACCTCCGCCGGCCGCCCGATCCGCCCGAGCGGCACGAGCTTCCGGTACAGCTCGGCCGTGGAGGCCGGGTCCACGCCCTCCGGATTGCTCATCGGGGTGTCGATCGCCCCGGGGCAGACCGCGTTCACCCGGATGTTCCGCGCGGCCAGTTCGAGCGCCGCGACCTTGGTCAGCCCGAGGACGGCGTGCTTGCTCGCCGCGTAGGCGCCGACCCCGGCCATGCCGGTGAGCCCCGTGTACGAGGCGGTGTTGACGATCGTCCCGCCGCCGGCCGCGGCGATCTCGGGCGCGACCGTCCGGATGCCCAGGAAGCAGCCCGTCTGGTTGACCGAGACGATCGCCTGGAACTCCTCCAGGGGAGTGGAGAGCAGCTCGTTGAAGCGGAGGATCCCGGCGTTGTTGACGAGCCCGTCGATCTTCCCGAACCGCTCCTTGGCGAAGGCCACGGCCGCCGCCCAGTCGTCCTCGCCGGTCACGTCCAGCCGGACGTACGCGGCCCGCTCCTCCCCCAGCTCCTTGGCGAGCGCCTCGCCGGCCTCGTCGAGCACGTCCGCGAGGACGACCCGCGCCCCCTCGGCGGCGAAGAGCCGCGCCTCCTGCTCGCCCTGCCCGCGCGCCGCGCCGGTGACGAGGACGACCCGTCCGTCCAGCTTGCCCATGCCTGCCACGCTCCTCAGTTCAGGTGGGGGGCGACCTCCGTGCCGAAGGCCGCCATCTGGTCGATGAGTTCGGTACGGCTCCGGGAGCGGAACCGGACCTGGATCTGGTGCACGCCCATCTCCCCGTACGCGCGCAGGGAGGCGGCGAGCTCCTCCGGCGGGCCGCTCAGGGTGCGGCGGCCGACCGCCCAGCCGGGCTCGCCGACATACAGCGCCTCGGTGATCGCGCCGACCGTGATCGGCTCGGCGATCCCGGCCTCGGCGCGGAGCCGCAGGAGCCGCTGGATCTGCTCGGCGAGCCTGTCGCGCGGGTCGCCCTGCGGCAGCCAGCCGTCGCCCCGGAGCGCGGCGCGGCGCACGGCGGCCGGCGAAGAGCCGCCCACCCAGACCGGGACCCGCTCCTGGGCGGGCCGGGGCAGCTGCCCGAGGTCCTTGAAGGCGAAGAGTTCGCCCAGGTGCTCGGGGTACTCCTCGGGGCCGAGGGCCGACCGGAGCGCGTCGACGGTCTCGTCGAGCACGGCGCCCCGGCGCGCGAAGTCCACGCCGAGCGCCTCGAACTCCTCCTGGACGTGCCCGGCGCCGACGCCGAGGACCAGCCGGCCACCGGAGAGGTGGTCGAGGGTCGCGTACGCCTTGGCGGTGACGAGCGGATGGCGCAGCCCGACGACGGCGACGTGCGAGAGGAGCCGGACCCGCTCGGTGGCGGCGGCGAGGAAGGAGAGCGTGGCGACCGGGTCGTACCAGACGGTGCTCATCGCCCCGGCGAGGCGGCGCGGGATGGCGACGTGGTCGCAGCTCGCGAGGTAGTCGAAACCGTGGGCCTCGGCGGCCCGGGCGACGGCCAGCAGGTCCGCCGGCCCCGCGGCCGCCTCCCAGGCCTCGGCGTAGAGGGTGGACTGCGACTGGACGGGCAGCTGCATCCCGTAGACCACCATGGGAAACCCCCTCGATCTGACGAACCGTCATGTGTGCGGGCGAGCCCCCATGCTGGTACCTGACGGTTCATCAGGCAAGGCTCGCGCGGGACGGGTTCGGGAGTCCAGGCAGTGGGTTACGGACGTCCCGGGGAGGGGTTACAGGCGTCCCGGGCGTCCCTGGGACGGCCCACGGGCATCCCGGGACGGGGATCCGCCCTCCGCAGGAGCCCGGGTCGGATCCGGGACCCTACGCTCGGCGCCGTACATCGGGACCGCACCGGTAAGCGGCCCCGATCAGGGAGAGCCCACGGGGGAAGCATGCTCGGACAGAAGACGGCCACCGCACTGCGCGCACTCGGGACGGCCGCCGCGGCCCTCGGGCTCGTCGCCGGCGCCCAGGCGGCGCCCGCCGCCGCGCAGGACCTCGGCGGGCACCACTGGCAGAACCTGTACAGCGAGAGGTACCTGGAAGTCGGCGGCTGGGCCATGAACGACGGCGCCCTCGTCAACCAGTGGGACTACCACGACGGCGCCAACCAGCGTTGGGTCGCGGAGGGCGGCTGGGAGGGCAACCGCTGGTGGGGAACCATGAAGAACGCCAATAGCGGCAAGTGCCTGGAGGTCGCCGGCTGGAGCAAGGACAACGGCGCGACCGTCCGGCAGTGGGACTGCCACGGGGGAGCCAACCAGGTGTGGGACGAGCACTTCATCGACGACAACGTCTTCTACCTGATCAACAGGAACAGCGGGAAGTGCCTGGAGATCTCCGGCTGGAGCAAGGCCAACGGCGCCCGGGCCCAGCAGTGGGAGTGCACCGGAGGCACCAACCAGATGTGGGCGGCGCGCTGAGACCTGCCCGTACCGGGCGGATCAGGGCGCCGAACGGACCCTGATCCGCCCCACCCGGCCTCACCGCCCGGGCCAGAGCCCCTCCGGCGTCAGCCCCAGCAGATCGATCGCGTTGCCGCGCACGATCCGCTCGACGACATCCGGCGCGAGGTGACCCATCTGGGCCTCGCCGACCTCCTTCGACTTGGGCCAGGTCGAGTCGGAGTGCGGGTAGTCCGTCTCGTACAGGACGTTGCCCGCCCCGATGGCGTCGAGGTTGCGGAGCCCGAAGGCGTCGTCGAAGAAGCAGCCGAAGACATGGCCGGCGAAGAGCTCCGACGGCGGGCGCAGCACCTTCTCGGCGACCCCGCCCCAGCCGCGGTTCTCCTCCCAGACGACGTCGGCTCGCTCCAGGATGTACGGGATCCAGCCGATCTGGCCCTCCGCGTACATGATCTTCAGGTTCGGGAAGCGCTCGAACTTGCCGCTCATCAGCCAGTCGACCATCGAGAAGCAGCAGTTCGCGAAGGTGATGGTGGAGCCGACCGCCGGCGGGGCGTCGGCGGAGGTGGACGGCATCCGGCTGGACGAGCCGATGTGCATGGCGATGACGGTGCCGGTCTCGTCGCAGGCCCGGAAGAAGGGGTCCCAGTGGTCCGTGTGGACCGAGGGGAGCCCGAGGTGCGGCGGGATCTCGGAGAACGCGACGGCCCGGACCCCGCGCGCGGCGTTGCGGCGCACCTCGGCGGCGGCGAGCTCGGGATCCCAGAGCGGGATGAGGGTGAGCGGGATGAGCCGCCCGTGGGCCTCGGGCCCGCACCACTCCTCCACCATCCAGTCGTTGTAGGCGCGGACGCAGAGCAGCCCGAGCTCGCGGTCGCTCGCCTCGGTGAAGGTCTGGCCGCAGAAGCGCGGGAAGGTCGGGAAGCAGAGGGCGGACTGGACGTGGTTGACGTCCATGTCGGCGAGGCGGTCGGGGACCGAGTGGGAGCCCGGCCGCATCTGCTCGTACGTGATGACTTCGAGGCGTATCTCGTCCCTGTCGTACCCGACGGCGGTGTCGAGCCGGGTGAGGGGACGGTGCAGGTCCTCGTAGACCCACCAGTCGCCGATGGGCCCGTCGTCGCCCTTGGCGCCCATGACCGGGGCGAACTTGCCGCCGAGGAAGGTCATCTCCTTGAGGGGGGCGCGGACGATCCGGGGCCCGGTGTCGTGGAAGCGGGACGGGAGCCGGTCCCGCCAGACGTGCGGGGGCTCCACGGTGTGGTCGTCCACCGAGATGATCCTCGGGAAGGCCTCGGCGGCTGTCTCGATGCTCTCCATGCTCTCCATGGCTTTCACGGTAGCGCCGATCTGACGGCCCGTCAGCTATCGCGGCGTACAACGGTCGCGCAACGGCCACGTTCCAGCCCCGTTCCGGCCCCGCCTCCGGGCCGACCCGCTGCTGACGGACTCCCTCCGGACAAGGCAGACTGTCCTGGGCGAAACCAGCGGTACGGGCAGGGGGAGCTATGCACCGTGAAGACGGGCAGCGAGTTCCGGCGCAGCGGGCTCCGAAGGCGAGCGCGGGTGCCGACGCGGGCGCGAGCACGGATTCCGAGGTGCGCACGAACACCGGCAAGAGAACCGACAAGAGCACCGGCACGGGTACCGAAACGAGTACCGGCACGAGTACCGACAAGAGCACCGGCACGAGTACCGGCATCGAGCGCGCGACCGGCGGTGAGCTGCGCTTCGGGGTGCTCGGGCCCGTGCGGGCCTGGCGTGGCGGCGAGGCGCTGTCCACCGGTTCGCCCCAACAGCGCGCCCTGCTCGCCGCCCTGCTCCTGCGCGGCGGACGCACCGCCACCGCCTCCGAACTGATCGACGCACTGTGGGGCGAGGAACCGCCCTCGCAGGCCCTCGCGGCCGTACGGACCTACGCCTCACGGCTCCGCAAGGCCCTCGACCCGAAGGTCCTCGTCAGCGAATCCGGCGGCTACGCGCTGCGCACCAAGGCCCTGGACCTCCTCACCGCGCAGGAACTGGCCACCGAGGCCGAGAAGCTGCGGTCCTCCGGGGACCGGGCGGGCGCCAGGGCGCGGCTCGCCGAGGCCCTCGCCCTGTGGGACGGCGAGGTGCTGGCCTCCGTACCCGGCCCGTACGCCGAGACGCAGCGGACCCGCCTGGAGGAATGGCGGCTGACGCTCCTCGAAACCCGCCTGGACATCGACCTGGAGGTCGGCGCGCACGCCGAGGCCGTCTCCGAACTGACCGCGCTGACCGCCGCGCACCCGCTGCGCGAGCGGCTCCGCGAGCTGCTCATGCTCGCCCTCTACCGGAGCGGACGGCAGGCGGAGGCGCTCGCCGTGTACGCGGACACGCGCCGGCTCCTCGCCGACGAACTCGGCGTCGACCCGACCCCCGAACTCTCCCGGCTCCAGCAGCGCATCCTCCAGGGCGACGCCGAACTGGCCCGCCCTGTCGAGGAGGCGGCCCCGGCGGCCGCGCCCGTCGCACGCCCCGCGCAGCTCCCCGCCACCGTCCCGGACTTCACGGGCCGGGCCTCCTTCGTACGGGAACTCGGCGCCCGGCTCGCCACCGCCGAGGGCCACGTCATGGCCGTCTCCGCGCTGGCGGGAATCGGCGGCGTCGGGAAGACGACCCTCGCGGTGCACGTCGCCCACGAGGCACGGCCGCACTTCCCCGACGGGCAGCTGTACGTGGACCTCCAGGGCGCCGGCAACCGCGCCGCCGCCACGGAAACCGTCCTCGGCTCCTTCCTCCGCGCCCTCGGCACCCCCGACTCGGCCATCCCCGACTCCCTCGACGACCGCGCCGCGCTCTACCGCTCGACGCTCGACGGCCGCCGGGTCCTGGTCCTCCTGGACAACGCCCGGGACGCGGCCCAGATCCGCCCGCTGCTGCCCGGCACGGCGGGCTGCGCGGCCCTGGTCACGAGCCGTATCCGCATGGTCGACCTGGCGGGCGCGCACCTGGTGGACCTGGACGTGATGTCCCCGGAGGAAGCGCTCCAGCTCTTCACGAGGATCGTCGGAGAGGAACGGGTCCAGGCGGAACGGGAAGCGGCCCTCGACGTCGTCGCGGCCTGCGGCTTCCTCCCCCTCGCGATCCGCATCGCGGCGTCCCGCCTGGCGGCCCGCCGGACCTGGACGGTCTCGGTCCTGGCGGCGAAGCTCGCCGACGAGCGCCGGCGCCTCGACGAACTCCAGGCGGGCGACCTCGCGGTCAAGGCCACCTTCGAACTCGGCTACGGCCAGCTCGAACCGGCCCAGGCCCGCGCGTTCCGCCTCCTCGGCCTCGCCGACGGCCCGGACATCTCGCTCGCGGCGGCGGCGGCCGTCCTGGACCTCCCCCTCTGGGACACGGAGGACCTCCTGGAGGCCCTGGTCGACACGTCCCTCCTGGAATCGGCGGCACCGGGCCGCTACCGCTACCACGACCTGGTCAGGCTCTACGCGCGTGCCTGCGCGGACCGCGACGAACAACCGCCGTCGGAGAAGGAATCGGCCCTCTCCCGCCTCCTGGACTTCTACCTCTCGACGGCGGCGCGGGTGTACGCCATCGAGCGCCCGGGCGACCGCCTGGTCGACCACCTGGAACCCACGACCCACGAGGGCCTCACCTTCACCGACCGCCACACGGCCCAGGACTGGCTCTACGCGGAAGCCAACTGCCTCCTCGCGACGGTCCGCCAGTCCGCCTCCTCCCCCGGCACCCTCCGCCGCGCGGTGGACCTGCTGTGGGCGTCGCTCGACCTCGCGGAGTCGGGCGCGAACTCGAAGGAGTACGAGGCGGTGGCGACGGTCCTCCGGGAGGCGGCGGGGCGCACGGGCGACGTACGGACCGAGGGCCGGTCGGCCCTCACCCTGGCGTACGTGCACCACCACCAGGGCCGCTTCGACCGCGCCGAGCAGGAGGCGGAGCAGGTCGTCCGCATGGCCCGGTCCGTCCAGGATCCGCTCCCCACGTGCTGGGCGTCGAACGCCAGGGGCGCCATCGCGCTCTACCAGACGCGGTACGAGGACGGGGACAGGCACCTCACCCTGGCCATCGCCGAGTTCCGTGCCGCCGGGGACCGCGCGGGCGAGGCCGCGGCGCTGTGCAACCTCTCCCGCATCCACCTCGCGACGGGCCGCCAGGAGGACGCCGTCCGCATGGCTCAGCAAGGCGTCGACATGTACGACGAGATGGGCCATGCCCTCAGGGGTGCGAACGGTCGCTACGCCCTCGGCCTCGCGCTCACCGAGAGCGGACAGCTCCCGGCCGCCGGGCAGCGACTCCGCGAGGCACTCGCCGTCTTCGTGGACAGCCGGCAGAGGCTGTGGGAGGGCATGGCGCTCTTCCGCATCGCCGAGGTCGACATCGCCGCCCACCGGTACGGGGCGGCCGCGGCGAGCGCGGAGAAGGCCCTGACCGTACTCCGCGGCATCGGCGGCGAATGGCGGCGCGGCAACGTCCTCACCGTCCTCGGCCGGGCGCTCCACGGCATCGGACAGTCGGGACGCGCCCAGGTCTGCTGGCAGGAAGCCCTCGACATCTACGAGGAGTTGTCGGTCCCGGAAGCGTCCGAGGTCAGGGCCCTTCTGGCGGCACGGGTGGCCGCCTGATCCCGGGCCTCCCCCGCAGGGCGTTCATCATTCGTTTATCGCCCCCCGGCAGAGTTGTCCTCAACGATCCGTCGCGTCGGGGGGCAGACGGGTCGCCGGTGAAGCCGGTCTCCCCGAAGCATTAGGGTGAACGGCCCCAAGGGGCCCGTCCGACCGTCCACGGGGGAACAGCCGGACGGGCTCCACACACCAGCACGCGAAGCCATCCATCAGGAAGGGACCACCATGGGCGACATCGACGCCACGGACCCGATCGTCACGCCGCAGGACCTGCACGCCACGGGCACGGGCAGCGAGCAGATCGTCACCAAGGACCTGCACGCCACGTCCGAGCCCGCGAACGCGATCGCGGACAAGGTCCTGACCCGGGAGAAGCCTCCCGTCGCCACCACCGACGACCTGCACGCGACGTCGGAGCCGGCCAAGTAGACCATTCCCGACGGGGAAAGGCCGCGGCGGCGACTTCGGGGGAGCTGCCGGGGCCCAGGGAGGTCCGGTCGACGGGGGAGCACACGGACTCGGGGGACACCCGACGGACCCAGGGGGGATCCGTCCGGGCAGGGCCCGTGCGCAACGCGATCGGACCACCGCGAAGAGGGGCCGGGCAGCTGCCCGGCCCCTCTGGTGTGCGCGGACGGCCGGCGGACCGACCTGACAGATCCTGATCGCGCCGGGCCAGGGTGGCGGGTCGTGCGGGAAGAGGCCGGGGTCGTCGTGCTCGTACGTCAGCGGGCGTAGGAGCCGAGGCCGACCAGGCAGTACACGTACTCGCTCATGACGGCGCCGTTCATCGTGTACCGGTGCGAGAAGGCGTACTCCGTCTTGGGGTTGGCGTTGCACTTGTTCATGTCCGAGGTGAACGGGAAGGTCTGGATCACCTTGTAGTGGGCGTCGGAGGCCGAGCAGGAGACCTCCTCGACGTCCTCGACGCTCTGCGCGGTCTCGGAGTCGGGCAGCTGCCCGTTGAGGCAGGTGCCCTTCTCGAACGGGTCGGGCTCCTTCTCGGTGGGGGCGGCGGTCGCGGTGGGGTCGAGGTCGAGGCTCGGGAAGGGCGAGACCGAGAAGGTCGGAATCGGGCCCGGGCCCCGGGAGCCGGCGGAGTCCTTGTCGTCGTCCAGGAGGAACGCGCCGCCGACGAGCGCGCCGATCACGATCAGCGGGACCAGGCAGCCGAGGACGCCGGACTTCTTGGCCTGCTGCGGGCCGCCGCCGACCGTGATGCGCACGTACACCGTGTCGTTGCCGAGCCGGGCCGGGACGAGGTCGCCGTGGCGGCAGGGCGGGACACTGAGCTGGGCGGGGCCGGTCGGCAGGTTGACCGGGATGACGACGCCGGTCGCGGCCTGCTGCGGGGTGAGGGTGAGGCGGATCTCTTGCGTCGACACCGGCTGCTCCTGGAGGAGGGGGCGGGGTAAAGGAGGCGTAAGACTGCCCGTATGACGTGTGCATGTGGGGAGTTGGTTGCACTCCCCACGCGTGCCGGCCCCGCGTGGGTCAGCCCCACGCGGGCCCCCTTCGGTCAGCCCCCGTCGGTCAGCCCACGCCGTCAGCTCCCCGTCGCCGCCCTCTCCCTCAGCTCCCCCTTCACCACCTTCCCGCTCGCATTCCTCGGCAGCTCCGTCACGAACTCGACCTCGCGCGGCACCTTGTAGTTCGCCATCTCCCGCCGCGACCAGGCGATCAGGTCGTCCGCCGTCACCCGCGCCCCCGGCCTCCGCACCGCGAAGGCCTTGCCGACCTCGCCGAGCCTCGGGTCGGGGATGCCGACGACGGCGACGTCCGCGATGTCGGGGTGGAGGCCGAGGAGTTGCTCGATCTCGGCCGGGTAGGCGTTGAAGCCGCCGACGATGAACATGTCCTTCAGGCGATCCGTGATGCGGAGGTTGCCGGCCTCGTCGAGGACGCCGATGTCCCCGGTGTGGAGCCAGCCGTCCTCGTCGACCGCCGCCGCCGTCGCCCCCTCGTCCTCGAAGTAGCCGCGCATCACGTGGTGGCCCCGGACGAGGACCTCGCCGGTGGGCGAGAGGCGGACCTCCGTGTCCGGGATCGGGCGGCCCGAGGTGGTGGCGACGGTCTCGTCCGGGTCGTCGCGGCGGCACATCGTGACGATGCCGCTCGCCTCGGAGAGTCCGTACGCCGTGAGGACCGTGCCGACGCCCAGCTCCGTGCGGAGCCGCTCGACGAGCCGGAGCGGGACCACCGCCGCGCCCGTCACGACGAGCCGGAGCGAGGAGAGGTCGTGCGCCGGGCGGGCGGGGTGGTCCAGGAGGGACTGGTGGAGGGTGGGCGGACCGGGCAGGACCGTGACGCGTTCGGCGGCGATGTTGGCGAGGACGGTGTCCACGGTGAAGACGGGCTGCGGGACGATCACCGCGCCGCGCATGAGGCAGGCGAGGATGCCGGCCTTGTAGCCGAAGGTGTGGAAGAACGGGTTGACGACGAGATAGCGGTCGCCCTCCCGGAGGCCGGCGAGCTCGGACCAGACCGCGTAGCAGCGCAGCGTCTGGGCGTGGCCGATGACGGCGCCCTTCGGCCGGCCCGTGGTGCCCGAGGTGTAGATGATGTCGGAGGGGTCGGCGGGGTCGATCGCGTCGGCCCGCGCGCGGACTCGCGCGGCCGGGACCCGGTCGCCCTCCGCGAGGAAGGCCTTCCAGGTCGTCCAGCCCGCCTCGTCGGGCGCGGTGTCGCCGAGGACGACGACCTTCTCCAGGTCGGGGAGCTCGACGCCCGAGCGGCGCAGGGAGGCCACGTACGAGGTGCCGAGGAAGGTTCCGGTGACGAAGAGCAGGCGGGCCCGGGAGCTCTGGAGGACGTAGGCCGCCTCGGTGCCCTTGAAGCGGGTGTTCAGGGGGACGAGGACGGCGCCCGCGGTGACGGCGCCGAGCGCCGAGACGATCCAGTCGAGGGTGTTGGGGGCCCAGACCGCCACCCGGTCCCCCGCCCGTATCCCGGTGGCGAGACAGGCCGCGGCGGCCCGTTCGACGCGCTCGCCGAGCTCGGCGTACGTGACGCGGACGCGGCCGTCGACGACGGCCTCCCGCTCCCCGTACCGCCCGGCCGCCGCCCGTACGAGCCCGGGGATCGTGCCCCACTCCAGGTCGCCACGCATCCCGCCGGGCATCCCGCCGTGCATCTCACCGCGCATCTCACCGCGCATCTCCACCTCCGGCAGTCCACTCCGCCCACTCCCGTGAGCTGACTATCCGTCAGATTAGTTGTAACCTGACGCGCTGTCAGTAGCGTTGCCACTCCGGGAGGTTGTCTTGCTCAAGGACGCCACGGCCATCGTCGGGATCGGACAGACCGACTTCGCCAAACAGCTCCCCGAGAGCGAGAAGGCCCTCGCCTGCCGGGCGATCCTCGCCGCCCTCGACGACGCCGGGATCGACCCCTCCGAGGTCGACGGCTTCGCCTCCTACACGATGGAGGAGACCGACGAGGTCGAGGTCGCCAAGGCCATCGGCGCCGGCGACGTCACCTTCTTCTCCAAGGTCGGCTACGGCGGCGGCGGCTCCTGCGCAACCGTCGGCCACCTCGCCGCCGCCGTCGCCACCGGCCAGGCGAGCGTCGGCGTCGCCTGGCGCTCCCGGAAGCGGGGCAGCGGCCCCCGGCCCTGGACCAACACGGCCGCCCAGCTCGCCACCCCCGGCCAGTGGACCCGCCCCTTCGGGCTGCTCCGCCCCGCCGACGAGATCGGCATGCTCGCCCGCCGCTACATGCACGAGTACGGCGCCACCCGCGACCACCTCTTCAACGTCGCGCTCGCCTGCCGCAACCGCGCCAACCAGAACCCCGCCGCGATCATGTACGAGCGCCCGCTGACCCGCGAGATGTACATGACCTCCCGCTGGATCAGCGAACCCCTCTGCCTCTTCGACAACTGCCTGGAGACCGACGGCGCGCTGGCCTGCGTCATCGTCTCCGCCGAACGGGCCCGCGACTGCCGCCGGAAGCCGGTGTACGTGCACTCCGCCGCCCAGGGCCTGCCCGCCCAGCACCACGGCATGGTCAACTACTGGAACGACGACCCGCTCTCCGGACCCGCCTGGACCGCCGCCCGACACCTCTGGAAACAGGCCGACTTCGGCCCCCAGGACGTCGACGTCGCCCAGATCTACGACGCCTTCACCCCGCTCGTCCCGCTCTCCCTGGAGGGCTACGGCTTCTGCGGGCGCGGCGAGGGCGCCGCGTTCACCGAGGGCGGCGCCCTGGAGATCGGCGGCCGGCTGCCCCTCAACACCGGCGGCGGCGGCCTCTCCGAGGCGTACGTCCACGGCTTCAACCTCATCAACGAGGGCGTGAAGCAGCTCCGCGGCACCTCCACCGCCCAAGTACCCGACGCCGCCACCTGCCTGGTCACGGCCGGCGAGGGCGTCCCCACCTCCGCGATCCTCCTTCGAGCCTGAGGAGCCGAGACACCGATGCCGATGCTGACACCCGTCGCCGACGGGGACGGCGCTCCCTTCTGGGAGTACGCCGCCCGGGGCGAACTCCGCGTCCAGGCCTGCGCGGCCCCCGACTGCGGAGAGCTCCGCTTCCCGCCCCGCCCCTGCTGCCCGCACTGCCGCTCCTTCGACAGCGAGTGGCGGCTCATGTCCGGACGCGGCCGCATCTGGTCGTACGTCCTGCCCCACCCGCCGCTCCTGCCCGACTACGCCGCCCAGCCCGGGTACAACGCGGTCCTCGTCGAACTGGCCGAGGCACCCCGCATCCGCCTCGTCGGCAACGTCGTCGCCGCCCCCGACGCACCCCTGAACTCGGTCGACGCGGGCCGGCTGCGGATCGGCGCCCCGGTGAAGGTCGCCTTCACCGAGGTCGACGGCGTCACCGTCCCCCGCTGGCTCCTGGAGCGGGGATGACCGTACGCGTCGAGCGCGACAAGGAGACCGGGGTCGCCGTCGTCACCCTCGACCGGCCGGAGAAGCACAACTCGATCACCCTCGACATGGCCCGCGACCTCGCCGCCGTCTGGCGGGGCTTCCGGTACGAGGACGAGGTCCGCGCGATCGTCGTCACCGGGGCCGGCGGGCGGGCCTTCTGCACCGGGATCGACCGGGACGCCGTCGGGAACATCCCGCAGCCCTCCTCCCCGTACACGATCGACGACCCCCTCCTCACGATCGGCCCCAAGGCGAACGACCTGTGGAAACCGGTGATCGCCGCCGTCGAGGGCATGGCCTGCGGCGGGGCGTTCTACCTGCTCGGCGAGGCCGAGTTCCTGATCGCCGGCGAGGACGCCACCTTCTTCGACCCGCACACCACCTACGGGATGGTCAGCGCCTTCGAGACCGTCCACATGGCGCAGCGGATGCCCTACGGGGAGATCGCCCGGATGGCCCTGATGGGCAGCGCGGAGCGGATCTCGGCCCGGCGCGCGTACGAGACGGGGCTCGTCTCCGAGCTGACCGCGACCGGCGGGGCCCTGGAGGCCGCCCGGCAGGCCGCGGCCGTCATCGCCGCGCACCCGACCGAGGCCGTCCAGGGCACGGTCCGGGCGCTCTGGTCGGTCACCGAGCCGTCCCGCGCCCCGGCCCTCGCCCACGCGCCGCACCTGGTCACCCTGGGGAACCTGACGCCGGAGCGTCAGGCGGAGCTGTTCACCGGGCGGGGGCGGGGGCCGGGGTTCAGGACGAGGTAGCGGCGGAGGGGGTCTCCGAGGGGATGTCGGTCGCGCTGTCGTCCTCGCGCACGTCGTACACCCAGCAGTTCTTCACCTGGCCGACGGCCTTCGGGGTCTTCATCGCGACCTCGAAGGTCTTCGTCCCGCCGCCCTCGACGGTGACGAGGGCGTCGGCCGAGTCCACCGCGGACCCGTTCGAGCCCTTGAACTCCAGGGTCACCTCGAACGTCTCCGTGTACGCGCTCTTCGAGGTGATCCGCAGGGTCGCCGTGGTGTCCGCCTTGCGGGCCGGCTTGCCCTTGCGCTTCTTCTGCGCGGGCTTCACGCAGTCGACGACCACGACCTCGGCCACCGCGCGGGAGGCGGTGGGGGTGGGCGCCGTCGTCTGCGATCCGGAGCCGCCCGAGCCGCTGTAGTCGTCGTTGTCCTTCTCGTCGCTGGAGCAGCCGCCGCCCGAATCGTCGTCGTCCGAGTGGCTGCGGCTCTTGCCGCTCTTGCTCTTCCCGCTGCCGCCGCTGCTGCTGCCGTGGCCGTGGCCGGTGTGGAATCCGGTCAGCGCGAGCACCACCACCGTGAGCGTCGCCGCCATCTTCAGGCGCGTGCGCACCATCGGCCCTCCCCGTTCTGTCGTGTTCGCGCCACACCCTAGGCCATGGTCCGGGCCGCATGGCGGGCCCCCCACACCCGGCGTAGCGTCGTGAACGAGAGCCGGACCGTCTAGGAGGCCGATCGATGATCCGTAACGTCGTCGGCTCGGTCCTGGCCCTCACCGGAGCGACGGCCGCCGTCTGGAGCCCCTTCCGTGCCTGGTACGACGGCCGTCACGGACGCGATTACGCCATCGACGAGCTGTTCACGGGCATCACGGACGCCAAGGCCGAGGTGATCGGCTCGATCCTGCTGCCCTTCGCGTTCGCCGCCCTGGTGACCGTGGTGGGCGTCGTCCTGCGCTCGCGGCTGCTCGTCGCCCTCGCCGGGCTCGTCGTCCTCGGCTTCACGGTCTTCTGGATGGTGCGGGTCGGGCAGGCCGAGGGCAGCCTCGTGGTCTCCGGCGACGGCCGGGGTCTCGGCGACGGCGTCGCGAACGCCTTCGGCGGCGGCGTCCTGCTGCTGCTCGGCGCGCTCGTCATGTCGGGCCGGGTCCGCGCGCACCGGGTGGAGCCGGTGGCCCACGAGCCGCGGCCCACCCACCCCACGCTGGACGGCCCGCCCGTCGGCGACCTCCCCGACGACGGGCCCCGCCCGCACCCGCAGGCCTCGCCCCCGTACGCCGCGCCGACCCAGCCCTTCGAGGTCCCGGTCTGGGACCCGGACCGGGACGGCCCGCCCCCGCAGCAGCGCTAGCGGGAACGGGAAGCGGGCGTCGGCGGGAGCCGGCGCGTGTCGGCGGGAGCCGGCGCGTCAGCGGGGCGCGGACCCCCTGCCGGTGGCCGTGCCCTTGACCGCGTCGAGCGCGTACACGCAGCGGTCCTTGCTGCACGCGTACACGACCCCGCCCTTCGCCACCGGCGAGCCGGTGATCTCGCCGCCCGTCGCGAGCTTCCAGCGGAGCTGGCCGCCGGTCGCGTCCAGGGTGTACAGGACGTGGTCGGCGGAGCCGAAGTGCACCCGTCCGTCGGCGACGACGGGGGAGCCGACGAGCTCGCCGCCCGCCGCGAACCGCCACCTCGGGGTGCCGGTGACCGCGTCGAGCGTGTAGAGCGCGCTGCCGCTGCCGACGTGGACGTTGCCGTCGGCGACGAGCACCGGCTCGGCCGACTGGCGCGGCTCGGTCGCGATCCGCCAGCGGTCCTGGCCGGTCGTGGCGTCGAGCGCGTACACCGTGCCGAGGTGGTCGGAGAGGTACACCCCGCCGCCCGTGACGGCCGGGCCCGGCGCGAACACTGGCGGGGAGAGGAAGACGGCGGGCGCCTCGAAGTGCCAGCGGACGTGCCCGGAGGCGATGTCGATCGACAGGACCCGGGTGCCGGCGGAGACGTACACGCAGCCGTCCTCGGCCGGGGCCACCCGGACGGGCACGTTGGCGCAGGAGGCGGCGTCGCCGATCGGGTACGACCAGCGCTCCACACCCGTCCGGGCGTCGAGGGCCTGGAGCCGGGCCTCCCGCCACACGTACACGGTGTCGCCGTGCACGGCGGGCCCCGCCTCCGGGGTCTCGAAGTCGGTCTGGGCGCCGGTGACCTCCCACAGCTTGGCGCCGTTGGAGGCCTCCCAGCCCTGGACCCCGCCGCCGCGCGTACCGGTGACGACCGTGCCCCGGTCGACCCGGAGGGAGTACACCCAGGCGTCCGTGTGCAGCCGCCAGCGCTCGCTGCCGTCGGTCGCGTCGAGCGCGTACAGCGTGGGCCCGTCGGAGGCGTGGATACGGCCCGCGGCGACGGCCATCGACCAGGCCACGTCCCGGGTCTTGAACTGGCGGCGGCCGCTCCCGGTGTCCAGGGCGTGTACCTCGAAGGAGGTCACGTAGAGCAGGTCGCCGTCGACGACCGGGGTGCCCCAGACGTCGTTCGACATCCGGAAGCGCCAGGGCCGCCAGGGTCCCGGCTCCGACGGCGGGGCGGCCTGCTCGGTGCCCTGGGAGGGCACGGAGACCGGGCGGGAGCCGGGCAGCGGGCCGGGTTCGGCGCCGTGCGGGCCGCCGGCGGGCGGCCGGATCCAGCCGGTCGCCGGGCCCGCGTCGGCGCTCCGGCCGACGGCGAGCGCGGCGCGGGTGTCGGAGACCCGGGGGCCGGGTCCGATCGGCACGGTGGCGCCGCCGAGCCGGACGGGGCCGCCGGCGCTCTCGGCGGGGCCCGCGTGCCGGCCGCCGTTGTGCGCGGGCTCGGGCTGCCGGCCGCCACCGACGTGCGAGGGCTGCCGGGCGGCGGGCTCCGGGGAGCGCGGGTCGCCGGACCAGTCCGCGGGCTCGCGGGGCGGGCGCGGCGGCATCGGGGGCGCGGCCGGCCCGGGGGCCGGACGGCCGCCGTTGCGGCGGATCTCGATCATCTCGGTGGCGCTGCGGGGCAGCCAGGCCGAGGCGGTGCCGCTGTCGTCGCTGCCGGGACCGAAGAGGTGCGGGGCGAGCTGGGCCTGGAGGTCGGCCGGGCTGGGTCGCCGGGTGACGTCCATCTGCATGCAGGAGTCGATGAGGGGCCGCAGCTCGTCGGGCAGGCCCTCCAGGTCGGGGCCTTCGCGGAGCAGCATGAAGACGGTCTCGACCGGGTTGGCGCCGTGGAAGGGCGCGTGGCCGGTGGCGGCGAAGACCAGCATCGAGCCCAGCGAGAAGACGTCGCTCGCGCCGGTGACGCTGCGCGAGTCGCGGGCCTGCTCGGGCGACATGTAGGCGGGGGTGCCGACGGCGACGTTGGTCATGGTCAGGCGCGTGTTGGAGACGCCCGACGCGATGCCGAAGTCGATCACCCGGGGGCCGTCCTCGACGACGAGGACGTTGGACGGCTTGAGGTCGCGGTGGACGAGGCCCGCGCCGTGGATGGACTGGAGGGCCTCGGCGACACCGGCCGCGAGCCAGCGGACGGCCTGGGCCGGGAGCGGCCCGCACTCGTTCACTATCTCTTCGAGGGAGGGCGCCGGGACGTAGGCGGTGGCCAGCCACGGCACGGCGGCCCGCGGGTCGGCGTCCACCACGGCGGCCGTGTAGAAGCCCGAGACCGCCCGGGCGGCCTCCACCTCCCGGGTGAAACGGACCCGGAACAGCTGGTCCTCGGCGAGCTCCGTACGCACGGTCTTGATCGCCACGCGCCGGCCCGAGGCCGAGCGCGCGAGATAGACCAGGCCCATTCCGCCCGCGCCGAGCCGGCCCAGCACCTCGAAGGGCCCGATACGTCTCGGGTCGTGCTGCGTCAGCTGTTCCACTTGCCTGCCACCTCCCCGTACGGGCCATGAGGGTACGGCCCCGTGGCCCTGATTCTTCCTGTCCGAGGGCCCGGTTGCGAACCCGGGGGCGGATCGGGGTGTCACAGGTCATATCGGGTCGGCCGATGCGGGGTGCTCCGGGCCCCCCGGCAGGGGCGTATCGGGGTGGATCAGGGCGTATCGGCGGGTTCCTCGAGGACGGCGAAGCGGGCGCCCTGGTTGTCGTGGAGGACGGCGATGCGGCCGTGGGGGGTGTCGAAGGGCGGGGTGGCGACCCGGCCGCCGAGGCGGACGGTAGTCGCGCAGGCCTCGTCGCAGTCGTCGACGACGAAGTAGACGAGGACGTGGCCGGGCATCTCGGCGGGGAAGTCGTCGGTGATGACGGCCCGCCCGCCGAAGGCGCTGTCGTCGCCGGGGCGGGAGCCGGGGGGCGACCAGACGCGGTAGTCGAAGCCGGCCTTGCGGCCCTCCTCGTCGGGGTCGGCCTGGCGGCCGAGGTAGCCGAAGACGGTGGCGTAGAAGGTGTCGACGGCGTCCGGCCGCCGCGTGTACACCTCCATCCAGCAGAAGGCGCCCGGCTCGTTCGTCTTCTCGAAGCCGTCGTCGTCGCCGGACTGGCGGAGTCCGAAGACGGCGCCGCCGGGGTCGGCGGCGAGCGCGAGGACGCCGAACGGGCCGACGGGGTACGGCTCCATGACCATCTGGCCGCCGGCGGCCTTGATCCGCTCGGCGAGGGTGCCGGCGTTCTCGGTGGCGAGGTAGAGGGTCCAGGTGGTGGGCATGCGGCCGTCCCGCTTGGGGAGGAGCCCGGCGACCCGGCGCCCGTCGAGGAGGGCTTCGTCACGGTCGGGGTCGAAGGTCCAGCCGAAGAGCTCGCCGTAGAAGCGCTTGCCCGCTTCCAGGTCGGGGAGCTGTGCGTCCACCCAGCAGGGGGTGCCCTCAGTGCGTGCCGCCATGGTTCCACGCTAGGTCGGCGGGGGATCTCCCGCACGCCCTGACATGGGAACATAAAGGCGATTTATGGGTCCGGAACCCTTGGGGCGCTTGAGTTGTCCACCGAAGTTTTCCACAGGCTGTTCATAAGCCTATTCGGGTACGGGACTCCCCCGGCCGCCCCGGAGACGCCACCGCCACGACACCGTGACGCCACCGACGTGGCTTGAACCCGCCCCTCCGCCCCGGGCCGCAGACCCGCCCCCACCTCCCGGAACACTCCCGGCGCAGGGCCGCACCCCATTTGCAGTCGGCCGAATCGCGCGCCGATCGCCCCTCGGTAAGCTGACGGCATGACAGGACAAGTACGCACCGTCGACGGCCGCGTGGCCGGACGACGCGGCCAGGCGACGCGGCAGAAGCTGCTCGACTGCCTCGGTGAGATGCTCAGCTCCTCGCCCTACCGGGACGTCAAGGTCATCGATGTGGCCCGGAAGGCGGGTACTTCACCCGCGACGTTCTATCAGTACTTCCCGGACGTCGAGGGCGCGGTTCTCGAGATCGCGGAGGAAATGGCCAAGGAGGGCGCCGGGTTGACCGAGCTGGTCTCCGGCCGCTCCTGGGTCGGCAAGGCCGGCTGGCAGACCTCCGAGGAACTCGTCGAAGGCTTCCTGGACTTCTGGCGCAAGCACGACGCGATCCTCCGGGTCGTGGACCTCGGCGCCGCCGAGGGAGACAAGCGGTTCTACAAGATCCGCATGAAGATCCTGAACTCGGTCACCAACTCCCTCACGGACTCGGTGAAGGAGCTCCAGGCCAAGGGCAAGGTCGACAAGGACGTCAACCCTGCCGCCATGGCGGGCTCTCTGGTGGCGATGCTGGCCTCGGTCGCCGGCCACCAGAAGGGCTTCCAGACCTGGGGCGTCAAGCAGGCCGAACTCAAGCCGAACCTCGCCCTCTTGGTGCACCTGGGCATCACCGGCAAGAAGCCGACCAGATAGCCCCTCCCCCACCCCTCCTTCCCCCGTCCTGTCGTCGACGCCGACGGCGGTCCCGCTCCGCCCCCACGGAGCACGACTGCCGTCGGCGTCGGCGTTTCCCCCTCATTCGTCCCCGGCCTTCACCCCTGGCCTTCAGCGCCGGCTTTCAGCGTCGGGTCAGCCGGAAGAGCCTGATCTCCCGCTCCACCCGCTGCTGGTACGTGGCGTACGGCGGCCAGAACGCCAGCGCCGCCTTCCAGGCCGCCGCCCGCGCCTCCCCCGCGAGGAGCTCCGCCCGTACGGGGACGTCCTCGCCCCGCCAGTTGACCTCGACGTCCGGATGGGCGAGCAGGTTCGCCGTCCAGGCCGGGTGACCCGGTCGGCCGAAGTTGGAGCCGATGAGCAGCCAGCCGCCGTCCGGTTCCGGCATGCAGGCGAGCGGCGTCACCCGGGGCTGTCCGGTCTTCGCGCCCCGGGCGGTGAGGATCACCCCCGGCAGCATCCGGGCGCTGAGCAGCACTTTCCCCCGCGTCAGCCGGTGCACGGTCCTGTCCATCGCCGGGATCACGTGCGGGGCGATCCGGGCGAACGTCCTCGTCGAGGACACCTTCTGCATCAGTCTCACGCCGACGGGCATCTACGCCGCCACCTCTCCGAAGAGTCCGGTCCGTTCCGCCGCCCGGGCGCGCAGTCGCCGGGCGGGCCCGAAGAGCAGTTCGTCGGAGGCGGCCCGCTGGAAGAAGAGCTGCGCCTCGTGTTCCCCGCCGCCGCCGGCACCGGCACCGGCGCCGTCGTCGAGGCGGACGCTCTCGCCCGCCGTGGCGCGCAGGGCCTCCAGGGCCTGGGCGAGCGCGAGCGGCCCGCCCTCGGGCCCCGGCCCGGGTTCCCGGGCCGCGCCGTACGTCAGGGAGCGGGCGGCCTCGACCTGGACGTACAGGTCGGCGAGGGTGCCCCTGACCGCCTGGAGCGGGCCGGCGGGCCGGCCGAAGCGCTCGCGCGCGCCGAGGCGGGCGATCGTCCGGTCGAGTACGGCCCCGGCCGCGCCGACCGCCTCGGCGGCGAGCATCACGGCGGCGGTGCGGCCGGCGGCGGCGAGCGCGCCGAGGGCGTCGACGGGTTCCTCGCCGAGGAGTTCGGCCTCGGCGTCCCGGAGTTCGACGGCGGCCTGCGGGCGGGTGGGGTCGAGGGCGGTCCGCCGGGTCCGTACGAGCCCGGGGGTCGCCGGATCCGTCCGTACGAGGAAGAGGAGGGTACGGCTCCGGGCGAAGCCGCCGGCGTGGGCGGCGACGAGCAGCAGGTCCGCACTGTGCCCGTCGAGGACCTGGGCGGCCTCCCCGTAAAGCCGCCAGCCCCCGACCCCGGACCGGGCTCCGACTCCGGACTCGGCCCGGCCCCCGGCCCCGGCCCCAGCTCCGGCCCCGGCCCCACTCCCCTCCCCGCCCCCGTCCGCGGCCCGTGCCTGGATCCCGCCGGCGCGGCCGCCGCCCGACCAGTCCTCCGCCGTGTTGTCGCCGGTCAGCCCGAGGGCGAGCGCGAGCGAGCCGCCCGGGACGGCGAGGGCGCAGGTCAGGCTCCCGTCGGCGATGCGCGGGAGGAGTTCGGCGCGCTGGGCGGGGGTGCCGAGGGCCGCGATGAGCGGGGCGGCGAGCACGGCGGTGGCGAGGAGCGGCGAAGGCGCGAGGGCGCGGCCGGCCTCCTCGCAGGCGAGGGCGAGTTCGGCGGGCCCGCGGCCGGCGCCTCCGTACCGCTCGGGAAGGGCGAGCCCGGCGAGGCCTAGGGTGCCGGACAGCCGGGCCCAGAGCGCGGTGTCGTATCCCTCGGGGGTGGCGGTGGCCTCGCGGTTCTCGCGTGGCCCGGCCCGTTCGGTGAGCAGGTCCCGCAGGGTGCGGCGGATCTCCTGCTGCTCCTCGGTGAGCGCGGCGGCGAGCGCTGCGGTGTCGGCGGCGTCCATGGAGCTCCCTCCGTATCTGACGGTGCGTCATGCTAGGGCGGTACGGGGCCGGTTGCCCAGAGAAGCGCCGGTCCCGATTCAGCAAATCTGATGTACCGTCAGATTCATGCCTGCCACTCCACGCAGCCCCCGCCGCGTCGCCGTCGTCGGCGTCTCCCTCTCCGACTGCGGCCGCGTCGACGAGGCCACCCCGTACGCACTCCACGCCCAGGCCGCCCGTCGCGCCCTCGCGGACAGCGGCCTCGACCGCTCGCTGATCGACGGCCTGGCCTCGGCGGGGCTCGGCACTCTCGCCCCGGTCGAGGTCGCCGAGTACCTGGGCCTGCGCCCCCGCTGGGTGGACTCCACCGCCGTCGGCGGCGCCACCTGGGAGGTCATGGCCGCACACGCCGCCGACGCGATCGCCGCGGGCCACGCGAACGCGGTCCTGCTCGTGTACGGCTCGACCGCCCGCGCCGACATCCGGGCCCGGCGCAGGACCGCGAACCTCTCCTTCGGCTCGCGCGGCCCGCTCCAGTTCGAAGTCCCGTACGGGCACACCCTGATCGCCAAGTACGCGATGGCCGCCCGCCGCCACATGCACGAGTACGGGACGACCCTGGAGCAGCTCGCCGAGGTCGCCGTGCAGGCGCGGGCGAACGCGGCGCTCAACCCCGAGGCGATGTTCCGGGACCCGATCACCGTCGACGAGGTGCTGGACGGGCCGATGATCGCGGACCCGTTCACCAAGCTGCACTGCTGCCTGCGCAGCGACGGCGGCTGCGCGGTGCTGCTCGTCGCCGAGGAGTACGTCCAGGACTGCAGGACCGAGCCCGTCTGGGTCCTCGGCACCGGCGAGCACGTCTCGCACACCACGATGTCGGAGTGGGAGGACTTCACGGTCTCCCCGGCGGCGGTCAGCGGGCGGCTCGCCTTCGAGCGGGCGGGGGTGACCCCCGCCGACATCGACCTCGCCGAGGTCTACGACGCCTTCACCTACATGACGCTGGTGACCCTGGAGGACCTGGGCTTCTGCGCGAAGGGCGAGGGCGGGGCGTTCTTCGCGGACAAGGACCACCTCCCGGTGAACACGGACGGCGGCGGCCTCTCGGCCTGCCATCCGGGGATGCGCGGGCTGTTCCTGCTGGTGGAGGCGGTACGGCAGCTGCGCGGGGAGGCGCCCGGACTCCAGGTGCGCCGGCCGGACGGCTCGCTGCCGCGGCTGGCGGTGGCCTCGGGGACGGGGGGCTGGTTCTGCTCCTCGGGGACGGTGGTGCTGGGCCGCGACTGACCCCGGCCGACCCCCGGGCAAGAATCTATACAAGCGTCATAGACAACCGTGTAGGACATCCGTATAGTCATGTCTGCGGGCAGGGGAACGGCCCGCAGACACCCGACAAGGAGTCCTGCCATGAACAGCAACACCACCGGCACCGCCGCCAAGACCACCGCCAAGACCGTCCTGATCTCCGGCGCCTCGGTCGCCGGCCCCGCCCTCGCCCTCTGGCTGCACCGCTACGGCTTCGCCCCGACCGTCGTCGAGCGCGCCCCCGAACTCCGCACCGGCGGCTACAAGGTCGACATCCGCGGCACCGCGATCGAGGTCTGCCGGCGGATGGGCGTCCTCGACGAGATCCGCGCCAAGTCCACGGACATGCGCGGCGGTTCGTACGTCGACGACGCCGGCCGCACCATCGGCGAGCTGCCCGCCGACATCTTCGGCGGCCGCGTCGAGGAGGACGACGAGATCATGCGCGGCGACCTCGCCCGCATCCTCTACGACCGGACCCGCGACGACGTCGAGTACCTCTTCGACGACTCGATCGCCGCCCTCGACGAGGACGCCCACGGCGTCACCGTCACCTTCGAGAGCGGCACCGTCCGCCGCTTCGACCTGGTCGTCGGCGCCGACGGACTCCACTCGAACACCCGGAAGCTCGCCTTCGGCCCCGAGCAGCGGTTCAAGCGCCACCTCGGCGCGTACATCTCCATCTTCACCGCCCCCAACCACCTGGGCCTGGACCGCTGGGAGACGTACCACGCCCTCCCGAAGAAGCTGCTCTGCGTCTACAGCGCCGGCGGCGAGACGGACGCCAAGAACCTCTTCATCTTCTCCGCGCCCGAGGACGTCCCCTACGACCTCCGGGACGTCACCGACCAGAAGCGGCTGCTCGCCGACACGTTCGCGGGCGACGGCTGGGAGGTCCCCCGGCTCCTCGGACACGCGGCCGACGCCGACGACTTCTACCTCGACTCCATGTCGATCGTCGAGATGGACAGCTGGTCGCGGGGGCGCGTCGTCCTGCTCGGCGACGCCGCCCACTGCTCCTCCCCCGCCTCCGGCCAGGGCACCGGCCTCGCCCTCACCGGCGCGTACGTCCTGGCGGGCGAGCTGGCCCGGGCGGGCGGCGACCACACGGTCGCCTTCGCCCGCTACGAGGAGCGGATGCGGCCGGGCGTGGAGCAGAACCAGAAGATGGCCGAGGGCTTCGTCAAGGAGATGACCGTCGGTTCCAAGTGGAAGATCGCCCTGCGCATGCTCATGGTGCGGACCCTGCCGAAGACCCCCTGGAAGAACCTCATCGCGAAGAAGATCCGCGACGGGATCCAGTCGGCGGCCAACGCGGTCCCGATCGAGGACTACAGCGCACTGACGGTCACGCCGACCGCCGCACCGACCGCCACGCCGACCGCCGCACCGGCCACCACGACGCCCGCCGCACCGACCACCACGCGGAACGCCACTCCCGCCCCGGCCGCCCCGCGCCCTACCGTGACGGCATGACCGACTTCCAGCAAGCCCTCCACTCCCTCCGGGTCTGGGACACCGAGCTCCCCTCCTTCGACCCGGCGGGCGCCCCGCCCGAGCCCCTCGCCCTCTTCCACGGCTGGTTCACGGAGGCGGTCGCGGCCGGCCAGACCGAGCCGCACACCCTCTCCCTGGCCACCGCCGACGAGGACGGCAGGCCCGACGTCCGTACGGTGATGCTGCACGACGCCGACGAGCGCGGCTGGCACTTCGCCTCGCACGCCACCAGCGCCAAGGGCCGCCAGCTCGCCGCCCGCCCCGAGGCCGCGCTCGGCTTCTACTGGCCGGTCCAGGGCCGCCAGGTCCGGATCCGGGGCCACGTCACCACCGCCACCCCCGAGGAGGCGTACGCGGACCTCCACGCCCGCACCACCGGCGCCCTCGCCTCGGCGCTCGTCGGCCGGCAGAGCGAGGTCCTGGACTCCCCCGAGGCCCTCGCCGAGGCGAGCGCGGCGGCCTGGCTCCGGGCCGAGGCCGAACCGGCCGCCCACGCCCCCACCTGGACCCTGTACGTGGTCGAACCGACCGAGGTCGAGTTCTTCCAGGGCGACGCCCGGCGCCGCCACCTCCGCCTCCGCTACCGCCGGGAAGAAGCGACGGGCACCGGCACCGGCTGGGCCCGCGAGCTGCTCTGGCCCTGACAGGCCCAAGACACCCCCTAGAGGGCGCCCCCCGCCCCGTACATCTCCTCGATCTCCCGCGCGAAGTCCCGCAGCACCGCCCGCCGTTTGAGCTTCAGCGACGGGGTCAGGTGCCCGGACCTCTCCGAGAAGTCGGTCGTCAGGAGCCGGAAGGCGCGGATCGACTCGGCCCGCGAGACCAGCCGGTTGGCGTCGTCCACGGCCCGCTGGACCGCACCGACCAGCTCCTCGTCCCCGGTCAGCTCGTAGAGCGCCAGATGGTCCTTGTGCCGCATCCGCCGCCAGTGCGTGAGCCCCTCGTGGTCGAGGGTGATCAGGGCCGTGACGTACGGGCGGTCGTCGCCCACGACCATGCACTGGGAGACCAGCGGATGCGCGCGCAGCCAGTCCTCCAGCGGGGCCGGGGCCACGTTCTTGCCCGCCGAGGTGATGAGGATGTCCTTCTTGCGGCCGGTGATCCGCAGATAGCCGTCCTCGTCGAGCGAGCCCAGGTCCCCGGTGGGAAACCAGCCGTCGTCGGTGTACGGCACGGCAGCCCCGCGCTGGGCGTCCCAGTACCCGGCGAAGACGTGGGCGCCCTTGAGCCACACCTCCCCGTCGCCGGCGATCCGGACGGCCGTGCCCGGCAGCGGCCAGCCGACGGTGCCGGTGCGCGGCCGCTGCGGCGGGGTGACCGTCGAGGCGGCCGTGGTCTCCGTCAGGCCGTACCCCTCGAAGACCTCGACGCCGGCGCCCGTGAAGAACTCGGCGAGCCGGGCGCCGAGCGGGGAGCCGCCGCAGACCACGTACTTCACCCGGCCGCCGAGCGCGGCCCGGATCCGCCGGTAGACGAGCGGGTCGTACAGCGCCCGCGCGGCCCGCAGCGGGAGCGAGGGCGCGGACGTCCCCCCGTACCGGCGGGCGATCCTGGCGGCCCGGTCGAAGGCCGCGGCCTTGCCGCCGCGTTCGGCGGTGGCGCGGGCGGTGTTGAAGACCTTCTCCAGGACGTACGGGATGGCGAGGAGGAAGGTGGGCCGGAAGGCGGCGAGGTCGGCGAGGAGCTCCTCGCCCTCGACGGAGGGGGCGTGGCCGACGCGGACCCGGGCCCGTACGCAGCCGATGGAGACCATCCGTCCGAAGACGTGGGAGAGCGGCAGGAAGAGGAGGGTGGCGGCGGGGTCCTTGCTCTCCGAGACGAAGACGGGGTGGAGGAGCCGGACGGCGTTGTCGACCTCGGCGAAGAAGTTGGCGTGGGTGAGGGCGCAGCCCTTGGGGCGGCCGGTGGTGCCGGAGGTGTAGACGAGGGTGGCGAGGGTCTCGGGGGTGAGCAGTCCGCGCCGGGCGGTGACGGCCTCGTCGGCGACCCGCGTCCCGGCCCTGCGGAGCAGGTCGACGGCGCCGGTGTCGAGGACCCAGAGGTGGGCGAGGCCGGGCAGCTGGCGGCGCTCGGCGGAGACGAGCCGGGCCTGCTCGGGGTCCTCGACGACACAGGCCGCGGCGCCGGAGTCCTGGAGGATCCAGCGGGTCTGGAAGGCGGAGGAGGTGGGGTAGACGGGGACGGTGACGAGTCCGGCGGCCCAGGCGGCGAAGTCGATCAGGGTCCACTCGTAGGTGGTGCGGGCCATGAGGGCGAGCCGGTCGCCGGGGCGGAGCCCGTGGGCGATGAGCCCCTTGGCGACGGCGTGCACGTCGGCGGCGAAGCGGGCGGCGGTGACGTCGTACCACTCGCCCTGCGGCCCCTTGCGGGAGAAGAGCGGGGCCTCGGGGTCCTGGCGGGCGTTGTCGTAGGGCAGGTCGGCGAGGGAGCCGCGGGCCACCCGGGGCACGAGCGCGGGGACGGAGACCTCCCGTACCCGCCCGTCCACCAGGATCTTCTGCGGCTCGACCGGCTCGATCCCGGATGCGGCGGTGACGACGGACACGTGCGACTCCTCGGTCTTCGCGATGAACTGAGGTCGTGCGTCGGTACGTTGCGCTCCTGGGGACCCGTGACGGTGGCCGTGCCAGGTGTTGACTAGCCGGTAACCTTACTGCGGGGTAAGCCTCAAGGGGGAGACCAGCGCTCGCTTTTCACGAGGTTTCCGAGCCCCGCCCACGCGAAGTTCATCAGCGTCGCGGCGGTGTCCCTCGCCGTGGTCCCGGGCGTCTCGGCGGCCCAGTCGGCGAGCGACTCGGCGGCCCCGACGAGCGCCAGCGCGAGCGCGTCCACACCCCGGCCGACCCCGCCCCCGTGCACATCCGGGTCCGGCCCGGCACCACCCCCGCGCACCTCCACCCCCGGCCCCGCGACACCCCCGTGCACGTCCCCGATCAGCCCCGCCACGAAGGCGGCGATCTCCTCCCGCATCCGCGAGGCCTCGCCCGCGAACGGCTCGCCCTGCGTCCACGCCCGCCGGCTGAGCACCACCCAGGCGTCCGGATGGTCCGCCACGTACGTGAAGAAGGCGAGCAGCCCGGCCCACAGCTGCTCGTCGGCGGGCCGGCTCCGGTCCTCGACCCCGGCGGCCACGGCGGCGAGCAGCGCGCCCGCCTCCCGCCGGATGCAGGCGGTGAACAGCTCTTCCTTGGAGCCGAGATAGAGATAGACCAGCGGCTTGGAGACCCCCGCGAGCTCGGCGATCTCGTCCATGGACGCCGACTGGTACCCGTGCCGGGCGAAGCACGTCACGGCCGCGTCCATCATCTGCCGCTCGCGCACGACCCGCGGCAGCCGCCGCACCTTCACGCCGTCGGCCATGGCGCCCACCCCTGTTTCCAAGATCAACCGGATGCCCCGCGAAAGCCTACGCCGGGACAAGCACCTGTACAGAGACAGCCGTAACCGCATGACGTCAATGCACGTTTGGCAAACCACAGGTACGTCGTCCGTGACCAGGGGTGGGACATGGCCAAGCCAAAGCGCGTGGGGATCTACGTCCGGATCAGCAAGGACCTCAAGGGCCGGGAGCTCGGCATCCAGCGTCAGGAAAGAGCGTGCCGTGACCTGTGTGAGCGCCTGGGATGGGGTGTCCACAACGTCTACCCGGAGAACGACGTCTCGGCGTCGACCACGAGCAAGCGGCGACGTCCCGCGTACGCGGAGATGCTTCGCGATGCCCGTGACGGCCTCATCGACGGCATCGTCGTCTACTCCATCGACCGCCTTACACGTCGGATCAGCGAACTGAGCAGTTTTCTGGAGGATCAGAAGGAACACGGCTTCGCGTTCGCCACGACAGAGGGCGAGGACACCTCGACCGCCGGCGGACGCATGATCCTGACGATCAAGGGTGCGGTGGCCCAGCAGGAGACCGAGCGCATGTCAGAGCGCATCAACAACTCGCTTCTGCAGCGCAGGGAACAGGGCAAGCCGCACGCCGGCGGGAAGAGGCAGTTCGGCTTCAAGGCGGGAACCCACTTCCAGGAGCTGGACGAGGTGGAGACCGGCCTCATCCGCGAGGGCTGGAGGATGCTCACCGGCCCGAGCCCGAAGACCCCCGGGGACGTGGCCCGGTACTGGAATGCCGAAGGCTCCACGACTCCGCAGGGCGGCGCCTGGACGATCCAGTCGGTGAAACGGGTGTACCGGTCCGAGCGGACGGGCGGAATCATCACCTACAAGGGCCAGGACATCGGAGACAGCGTCTACGGCGCCCCACTGACTCGGCAGCAGTGGGAGAGCGTCCAGACCGTCCTCGACAGCCGGTCCACACCGGCGGCCCAGGCTTCAGGGAAGCGCAGGCACGTGTACTCCGGATTCCTCAGGTGCGGAAACTGCGGCTCGGTGATGCGGGTCCAGTGGGCGACCGTCCAAGGCCGGACCTTCCGACGAACGTTGTGCCACTCCGGCCAGATCGGCACGGGCGGCCGCCTCGGCTGCGGAAAGGTCAGCCGCTCGTACGCATGGATCGAAGAGCAGCTCGACGCAGTGGTCGAAGCCGCGCTCGTATCCCGCACACCACCCCAGCAGGCAGAAATGCCCGCGGAGGATCTCACGGGGGAGATCGACCTCCTGGAGCACCGCGTCCAGGTCCTCCGAAGCCACTGGAAGGAGGGACGGATGGAGGACGAGGACTACTTCGCTTCGCTGGCCCACCTGCGTACCGAACTCCGGGCCTTGCGGTCACGAGAGAACGCGGCGACCATCCGCCGGACTCGGGCCGAGACCGACACACTGACAGCCTGGAGGAACGACGCCGAGAACCTCGAACGGCGCCGCGCCATCGTGGCGACCGTCATCGACCACGTCGACGTGTTCAGCGTCGGCCGAGGCAGGCGCAAGCCGCCGGAGACCACCTCGATCACGGTCACTCCGGCTTCATAGGACCCCGCAGAACGCCGCGTACCCCCACCCGGATCACGGGTGGGGGCACGCGGCGTTACGAGCGCGGGATGTCAGGCCGCAAGTACGGGCTGCGGCTCGTCCACGGGGGACGCCGTCACGGCCTCGTACTTGTCGTGGTCGAGGATCTTCTCGCGGGCAGAGACGATTACCGGGATCAGGGCTTGTCCGGCCACGTTCGTAGCCGTCCTGATCATGTCCAGGATCGGGTCGATCGCCATGAGGAGGCCGACGCCCTCCAGCGGGAGGCCCAGGGTGGAGAGGGTCAGCGTCAGCATGACCGTCGCGCCGGTGAGGCCGGCGGTGGCCGCCGAGCCGATGACCGAGACGAAGGCGATCAGCAGGTAGTCGCCGATGCCGAGCTGCACGTCGAAGATCTGCGCGATGAAGATCGCGGCGAGCGCCGGGTAGATCGCGGCGCAGCCGTCCATCTTGGTGGTGGCGCCGAACGGGACGGCGAAGGAGGCGTACTCCTTCGGGACGCCGAGGCGCTCGGTGACCTTCTGGGTGACCGGCATGGTGCCGACCGAGGAGCGGGAGACGAAGGCCAGCTGGATCGCGGGCCAGGCGCCCTTGAAGAACTGGATCGGGTTGACCTTGGCGACGGTGGCGAGCAGCAGCGGGTAGACGCCGAAGAGCACCAGGGCGCAGCCGACGTAGACGTCGGCGGTGAAGGTCGCGTACTTGCCGATGAGGTCCCAGCCGTAGTCGGCGATGGCGAAGCCGATGAGGCCGACGGTGCCGAGCGGGGCAAGGCGGATGACCCACCACAGGGCCTTCTGGAGCAGCTCCAGGATCGACTCGGAGAGGGTGAGGATCGGCTTGGCCCTGTCGCCCAGCTTGAGGGCGGCGATGCCGGCGACGGCGGCCATGAAGACGATCTGGAGGACGTTCAGCTCGGTGAAGGGCGTGATGACGTCCGACGGGATGATGCCGGTGAGGAAGTCGATCCAGGAGCCCTCGCGCTTCGGCAGCTTGCCGTCCTGCGGGGTGAGGCCGGTACCGGCGCCCGGGTTGGTGATCAGGCCGATCGCGAGGCCGATGGCGACCGCGATCAGCGAGGTGATCATGAACCAGAGCAGCGTGCGGGTGGCGAGCCTGGCGGCGTTGTTCACCTTCCGCAGGTTGGTGATCGACACCAGGATCGCGAAGAAGACGAGCGGGGCGACGGCCAGCTTGAGCAGCTGGACGAAGATGTCGCCGATCTGGCCGAGGGTCTCCTTCAGCCAGGCGACGTCCTGGCTGCGGGCTATCCAGCCGAGCAGGGCGCCGAGGACGAGGCCGGCGATGATCTGGGCCCAGAAGGGGACCTTCGGTATGCGCGAGGAAGCCGGGGACTTCTGCTCGGGTGTGGTCGCGGACGCGGACACAGACACACTCCACAGGTGCGTATCGGGAAATACGGGACGGGGGTGCGGCACACACGCGTTTTCACGCGGGCCGCTGCATGATGCCGGGTCAGAGCTCGCGGCAACAGACCGCGGACATACAGCGGCACAGATCGACGTGCAGGCGCGCCACGAGCGGGATGCTCGCGGCATGAGAGGGGCGCACTGCTGTCGTCATGTCGAACACGTTAACACTTGAACTTTGAGATCCTCAAAGCCATTCTTTGGGACCTGAAGAGGCCTCCGCGCCTCCGAAACGCAGAACACCCCAGGCGGGAGCCTGGGAAGCTCCGACTGGGGTGGGTGGATCTGTGGGGATCTGTGATGAAGCTTACGCAGCCCTTACAGGGCTAGAGCGCGTCCTCCTGGGACCTGTTCGAGGCCAGGCGGCCCTTCGCGCGGTCGACCTTCTCGACGATCTCGACGCTCATGTCGTCGCGCTGCTTGCGCAGGAGGACGAAGCTGAGCGGGGCGGAGACGACGATGGCGAGGACGAGGACCCAGAGGAGGTTCGAGTCGCCCAGGCCGCGCGGCAGCACGCCGACGTAGACGAGACCCCACAGGGCGAAGAAGCACCCGGCGAAGATGCCGAGCCGCATCAGCGTGTAGCGGAGCATGTCAGTCAGTCCACTCTTCCGTTCCGAAAAGTTCCCATACGGGACGAGCGCCCCTCCAGTGAAGCACGGGGAGGGGCGCTCGCCGGGAGCGGGGGGTCGAGCCCGGAGGTTCCGTGGCTCAGACCAGCCAGCGGTGGTCGCGGACGATCGGGAGCCGGGCCCACTTCGCGCCCAGGCCGTAGTGGCTCCCGGCGCCGGTCGCGGCCGTGATCAGCAGGACCAGGGCGATCATCCAGTGGTCGTCCATGAAGGGGTTGGCGCCGGGCCAGAGGGTGACGAGCCACATGAAGGCCATCATCAGCGTGCCCGCGCCGGCGGCGACGCGCATGCCGATCCCGAGGATCATCGCGAGGCCGACGCCGAGGAGGCCGAGCATGAAGAGGGTGTCGAGCCACCAGGCTCCGGCGACCGAGTCGAAGAGGTGGGCGAAGGGGCCGCTCGTGCCGTGGAGGAGGAAGCCCTCGGTGGGGTGCCCGCCGTTGATCCACGCTCCGGCCGAGGTCGCCACCTCTTGAGCCCTCCCCCAAGTAATAGTTAAGATCTACACATGACCCTTACCTTCGAGCTGGACCCGGCAGTCGACCGGACCCTGCGCGACGGCGTGCTCGCCCTCTGGGCCGACGTCTCCAACGCGGACGGCGCCGTCGGCTTTGTACCCCCCGTCACCCCCGACGAGATCCGCCCCGCGCTCCTCAGGCACCTCGTCGGCATGGCCGAGGGCGGTACGCGCCTGCTGGTCGGCCGCGACGAGGACGGCGAGGTCGCCGCCACCGCCTTCTTCACCTTCAACACCCACCCGCTGATGACCCACTGGGTGTGGCTCTACACGGTGATGGTCCACCCCCGCCACCAGGGCAAGGGGTACGGCACCGACCTCATGGCGGCCGTCGAGCACGCCGCCCGTACCGCCGTGGGCTTCGAGGCGATCGAGGCGATCCGCCTGACCTGCCGGGGCGGCACCGGCGTCGACGGCTTCTACGCCAGGTCCGGCTACAAGGAGGTCGGCCGCGTCCCCGACGCGATCCGGGTCGCCCCCGGCGACGACCGCGACGACATCATCATGCTGCTGCCCCTGAACTAGCGCCGGTCCGGCGGATCAGGCCCTGGGCGGCCCGCACCCGACCGGAACGGGCACAGGATGTCGGGTCGGCGCCCACTGACCCTTCCTACGGTGAAGGCACAGCAGAGGAAGGACCCCACGTGCTGGAGCGACTCAACCAGGCCCTGGACCACATCGAGGACCATCTCCGCGGCGACCGCGGCGACCTCGACACGGCCGAGCTGGCCCGGATCGCCATGACCTCGGAGTACCACTTCCGGCGCCTCTTCTCGGCGCTGGCGGGGATGCCCCTGTCGGAGTACGTACGGCGCAGGCGGCTCACCGTCGCCGGTGCCGAGGTGCTCGCCGGCGAGCGGACGCTCCTGGAGATCGCGGTCCGGTACGGCTACGGCTCCGGGGAGGCCTTCGCCCGCGCGTTCCGCGCGGTGCACGGCATCGGCCCCGGCGACGCCCGTCGCACGGGCGCCGCGCTCCGCTCCCAGCCGCGGATGTCCTTCCGCCTCGTCGTCGAAGGGAACAGCACCATGCGGTACAGGATCGTGGAGCGGGAAGACTTCCGGATCGTCGGGCGCGGGGCCCGGGTGCCCCTCGTCCACGAGGGCGAGAACCCGGCGATCGCCGCGCACATCCGGTCCATCGGCCAGGAGGCCCTGGACCGGCTCGCGCGCCTGTCGGACGCGGAACCGGCGGGCGTCCTCTCGGCCGTCGTCCACCTCACGGACAGCCGGGAGGAGGGGGCGGAGCTGGACTACTGGCACGGGGTGGTGAGCGGCGGCGCGGTCCCCGAGGAGTTCGACGCGCTCGACGTGCCCGCCGGGACCTGGGCCGTCTTCGAGAACGAGGGACCGTTCCCGAAGACCCTGCAGTACCTGTGGCGGGACATCTTCACCCAGTGGTTCCCGTCGAACCCGTACGCGAGCCGGCCGGGCCCCGAGCTGCTGACCGTCGCGCCGTCGGCGGACTGGACGACGGCGCGGGCGGAGCTGTGGATCCCGGTGGAGCGCACGGAGGAATGAGAAAGAGGGCCGGCGGGATGTCCCCGCCGGCCCTCTTCCCTACGCGTCACACGTCGTCAGAACCGCATCGACTGCGGCGTCTCGCGCCGGTCCGCGTCCGGGCCCGGGTACTCGCGGATGATCTCGTACCGGGTGTTCCGCTCGACCGGCCGGAAGCCCGCGTCCCTGATCAGTTCGAGCAGGTCCTCGCGGCCCAGCTTGTTGGGCGTGCCGTAGTTGTCGGCGTCGTGCGTGATCTTGTACTCGACGACCGAGCCGTCCATGTCGTCCGCGCCGTGCTGGAGCGCGAGCTGGGCGGTCTGGACGCCGTGCATGACCCAGAAGACCTTGACGTGCGGCACGTTGTCGAAGAGGAGCCGGGAGACCGCGAAGGTCTTCAGGGCCTCGGCGCCGGTGGCCATCGTCGTACGCGCCTGGAGCTTGTTGCGGACCTTGCCGTCCTGCATGTCGACGAAGTCGTGCTGGTAGCGCAGCGGGATGAAGACCTGGAAGCCGCCGGTCTCGTCCTGGAGCTCGCGCAGCCGCAGCACGTGGTCGACGCGGTGGCGCGGCTCCTCGATGTGGCCGTACAGCATCGTGCTCGGGGTCTTCAGGCCCTTGGAGTGCGCGAGGCGGTGGATCCGCGACCAGTCTTCCCAGTGGGTGCGGTGGTCCACGATGTGCTGCCGGACCTCCCAGTCGAAGATCTCGGCGCCGCCGCCGGTCAGGGACTCCAGACCGGCCTCGATCAGCTCGTCGAGGATGTCGGACGCGGACATCCCGGAGATCGTCTCGAAGTGGTGGATCTCGGTGGCCGTGAAGGCCTTGAGGGAGACGTTCGGCAGGGCCTTCTTGAGCTCGGAGAGCGAGCGCGGGTAGTACCGCCAGGGCAGGTTGGGGTGGAGCCCGTTGACGATGTGCAGCTCGGTGAGGTTGTCGTTCTCCATCGCCTTCGCGAGGCGCACGGCCTCTTCGATGCGCATGGTGTACGCGTCCTTCTCGCCCGGCTTGCGCTGGAAGGAGCAGTAGGCGCAGGAGGCGGTGCAGACGTTGGTCATGTTCAGATGCCGGTTGACATTGAAGTGGACCACGTCGCCGTTCTTGCGGGTCCGGACCTCGTGGGCCAGACCGCCGAGCCAGGCGAGGTCGTCGGACTCGTACAGGGCGATGCCGTCCTCGCGGCTCAGCCGCTCACCGTCCCGGACCTTCTGCTCAAGTTCGCGCTTGAGTCCAGCGTCCATGTACGGCCGCCTCCCTTTTCTGTCTCCAACGTCTCCGAAATCAGGCTCCACCACCGTACTCTCAGCCCTCTTCGGGCAGGTCCCCGACCCGGTTCTCCCACTTGGTGGAGAGCACGATCGTCGTACGGGTGCGGGAGACGCCCTTCGTGCCGCTGAGGCGGCGGATCGTCTTCTCCAGGCCGTCGACGTCGCCGACGCGGACCTTGAGCATGAAGGAGTCGTCGCCGGCGATGAACCAGCAGTCCTCGATCTCGGCCAGGTCCTTGAGGCGGCGGGCCACGTCCTCGTGGTCGGCGGCGTCGGAGAGGGAGATGCCGATGAGGGCGGTGACGCCGAGGCCGAGCGAGGCGGCGTCGACGGTGGCGCGGTAGCCGGTGATGACCCCGGCGACCTCAAGGCGGTTGATGCGGTCGGTGACGGAGGGGCCGGAGAGCCCGACGAGCCGGCCGAGCTCGGCGTACGAGGCACGACCGTTCTCGCGCAGAGCCTGGATGAGCTGCCTGTCCACGGCGTCCATAGGTATGAAGCCTTCCATTGTCCAGCGATACCGCGAGTTTAGGTGTAGAATCTAAGGTACACAGGGAAGAAGCCCTGCGAATCTTTCAGCTGATCAAAGACGATCTTTCAGGAGTGGTGTTCACCGTGTACACGATCGAGATGGCCTACGCCCGTATGCGCGAGCTGCAGGACCTGGCCAACCGCTCGCGTGCCCACCAGTCGACCTCCGCCTCGAAGCGCGCCGCGAAGAAGCGCGCCAAGAAGCGCTAATCACGCCGGTCACGCTGATCGCGCACACCGCGCTGATCGGCCCGATCGGCCGGGAGAGCTCGCGCCGAGGCACCGCCTCCGCCCAGCTCTCCCTCCCACCGGCGGTACAGCTGGTGCGGCACACCCGCCGCGTCCAGCACCCGCCCGGCGACGAAGTCCACCAGATCCTGGATGTGCGTCGCCCCCGCGTAGAACGCCGGAGAGGCGGGCAGCACCACGGCGCCCGCCTCGTCCAGCGTCACCATGTGCCTGAGCGTCTGACCGTTCAGCGGGGTCTCCCGCACGGCGACCACCAGCGGCCGCCGCTCCTTCAGCGTCACGCTCGCGACCCGCTGCAACAGGTCCTTCGAGAGCCCCAGTGCCACTCCCGCCACCGCGGCGGTCGAGGCCGGCACCACCAGCATCCCCTTCGCCGGGTACGAGCCCGACGACGGCCCCGCGGCCAGATCGCCGGCCGCCCAGTACCGCACGTCCCCGAGGGCCGACGACACGTCGAACATGTCGGGCTTCCCGTCGGCGCCCCGCGCCAGCCAGGCCGCCAGGTCCTCGCGCCAGTGCGCGTCCCGGAAGGAGATCCCCGTCTCGTCGAGGAGCGTGAGCCGCGAGGACCGCGACACGACGAGGTCGACGCTCTCCCCCGCGGCGAGCAGCCCCCGCAGGACGGAGGCCGCGTACGGCGTACCCGATGCCCCGGAGACCCCCACGACCCAAGGGGTCCGCTTGCCGTCGTTCATGCGGTCGAGCCTATCCGTCATCCGTCAACCGGCCCGGGCTACGGCGTGAGCCCGCGGACCAGCAGATCCAGCAGGGCGCACACGAAGAGCGCCATCCCGATGAAGCCGTTGACCGTGAAGAACGCCCGGTTCAGCCGGGACAGGTCGGTCGGCTTCACGATCGAGTGCTCGTAACAGAACGCGGCCGCCACGATCACGAGGCCGACCCAGAAGAAGCCGCCCGCGTCCGTCGCCAGCGCGTACCAGACGAGCAGACCCGTCGTCACGACCGCCGAGGCGCGCGCGCCCCACAGGGCCGCCGGAATGCCGAAGCGCGCCGGGACGGACATCACGCCGTGGGCGCGGTCCGCCTGGACGTCCTGGCAGGCGAAGATCAGGTCGAAGCCGCCGATCCAGACGCCGACCGCGAGGCCCAGGAGGACCGCGTCCCAGGACCACTCGCCGGTGACCGCGAGCCAGGCGCCGATGGGCCCTATGGCCTGGGCGAGCCCGAGGATCGCGTGCGGGAAGTTCGTGAACCGCTTGCCGTACGGGTAGACGACCATCGGGATGACGGCGAGCGGCGCGAGCGCCAGGCAGAGCGGGTTGAGGAGGGCCGCGGCCCCCAGGAACACCACGACGGCGATCCCGGCCCCGGTCCACGCGGACCGCACGGACACCGCACCGGTCACCAGCTCGCGCCCCGCCGTCCGCGGATTGCGGGCGTCGATCTCGCGGTCGATGATCCGGTTGCAGGCCATGGCGAAGGTCCGCAGGCCCACCATGCAGACGGTGACGAGGAAGAGCGTCCACCAGTGGATGTTCCCGTCGAGCTGGAACATCGCGGTGAGCGCGGCGGTGTACGCGAAGGGCAGCGCGAAGACCGAGTGCTCGATCATCACGAGGCGCAGGAACGCCTTCGTACGTCCCGGCTGTGCGCCCGGTACGGCGGCCGTGGTCACAGCCCGTACTCCTTCCAGCGGCGGTCCACGAGGGCCGCCGTCGCCGGGTCCGACTCCACCATGTCCGGCCAGCCGCCGTCCCGGGTGTAGCCCTCCTCGGGCAGCTTCTTGGTCGCGTCGATACCGGCCTTGCCGCCCCAGAACTGCTGGTACGAGGCGTGGTCGAGGTGATCGACCGGCCCCTCCACCACCGTCAGGTCACGGGCGTAGTCGGTGTTCCCGAGCGCCCGCCAGGACACCTCGTGAAGATCATGCACATCGCAGTCCTTGTCGACCACGATGATCAGCTTGGTCAGCGACATCATGTGCGCGCCCCAGATGGCGTGCATGACCTTCTGCGCGTGCTTCGGGTACTTCTTGTCGATCGAGACGATCGCGCAGTTGTGGAAGCCGCCCGACTCCGGCAGGTGGTAGTCGACGATGTCCGGCACGATGATCTTGAGGAGCGGCAGGAAGAACCGCTCCGTGGCCCGCCCGAGCGGCCCGTCCTCGGTCGGCGGCCGGCCGACGACGATCGACTGGAGCAGCGGACGCTTCCGCATGGTCACGCAGTCGATCTTCAGCGCGGGGAACGGTTCCTGCGGCGTGTAGAAGCCGGTGTGGTCGCCGAAGGGACCCTCCGGCAGCGTCTCGCCCGGCTCCAGCCACCCCTCGATGACGACCTCGGCCTGCGCGGGAACCTGGAGCGGCACGGTCTTGCAGTCGACCATCTCGATCCGCTTGCCCTGCACGAAGCCGGCGAAGAGGTACTCGTCGATGTCGCCGGGCAGCGGGGCCGTCGACGCGTACGTCACGGCCGGCGGGCAGCCGAAGGCGATGGCGACCGGCAGCCGCTCGCCGCGGGCGGCCGCGACGGCGTAGTGATTGCGGCTGTCCTTGTGGATCTGCCAGTGCATGCCGATGGTGCGCTTGTCGTGGCGCTGGAGGCGGTAGAGCCCGAGGTTCCGCACACCCGTCTCGGGGTGCTTGGTGTGGGTGAGCCCGAGGTTGAAGAAGGAGCCGCCGTCCTTGGGCCAGGTGAACAGCGCGGGAAGCAGGTCGAGATCGACGTCGTCCCCGGTGAGGACGACCTCCTGCACGGGGGCGTTCTCGGCCTTCACCTTCTTCGGCGGCACGTGGACCATCGAACCGAGCTTGCCGAAGGCCTCGCGGACCCCGACGAAACCGTGCGGAAGTTCGGGCTTGAGCAGCCCGCCGATCTTCTCGCTGATCTCGCCGTACGACTTCAGGCCGAGGGCCTTGAGCAGCCGGCGGTCGGTCCCGAAGACGTTCATCGCGAGCGGCATCGAGGAGCCCTTGACGTTCTCGAAGAGAAGCGCCGGGCCTCCTGCCTTGTTCACCCGGTCGACGATCTCCCCGACCTCCAGGTACGGGTCGACTTCGGCCTTGATGCGCTTGAGGTCGCCTTCGCGCTCAAGGGCCCTGAGCAGCGAGCGGAGATCGTCGTAAGCCATAAGGGCCAGTATCGGTCACCGGCTACCCTTGACCTGTCACCGGGGCCGCCGAAACGCGCCTCCGCCACCGCTTCCAGGGGGCTGTCCCACATGCTCAGGGCGCTGTTGTACATCCTGCCGCTGGCGCTGACGATCTACGCCTTCATCGACTGCCTGAACACGCCGGAAGAAGAGACCAAGCACCTGCCGAAGGTGGTCTGGGTCATCATCATCCTGCTGTTCTGGATCGTCGGGCCGATCGTCTGGTTCTTCGCGGGCAAGGTGCGGCGCCCCGCCGGAGCGCGGGGCCGTGCGGGCGGCTGGGTGGCCCCCGACGACAACCCGGAGTTCCTGAAGTCCCTGAAGCAGGAGGGCCCGGACGAGGCGTCCGCCCTCAAGCAGGAGGGCCCGGACGAGGCGGCCGCGCTCAAGGACTGGGAGGCGGACCTGCGCCGCCGCGAGGAAGAGCTGAAGAAGCGCGAGAGCGGCGAGGACTCCGACGCGTGATGGAGCTCAGGCTCCTCGTCACCTTCGAGAAGGTCGCCGACGTCCTCTCCTTCACCCGTGCCGCCGCCGACCTGGGCTATGCCCAGTCCAGCGTCACCGGTCAGATCCGCTCCCTGGAGACCTCGCTCGGCGTGGAGCTCTTCGAGCGGCTCGGCAGCCGCATCCGGCTCACCGAGGCCGGGGAGCGGCTCCTGCCGTACGCCCGCAGGATGACGGAGCTGGCCGAGGAGGCCAGGGCGGCCGTCGCGAGCGCGGGCGACCCGTCGGGAACGATCGCGGTCGGCACGATGGAGTCCCTCACCTCGTACCGCCTGCCGCCGCTCCTGGAGTACTTCCACCACCGGTACCCGAAGGTGCGGCTGACGCTGCGCCCGACGCTCGGCGACGCGACCCGGCAGGCGCTGCGGCAGGGCACGTACGACGTGGGCTTCCTGATGGAGCCCGACACGGAGCACGAGGGCCTGGAGTCGGAGGTCCTCGCACCCGAACCCCTGGTCCTGGTCGCCGGCCCGGGCCACCCGCTGGCGGGCCGTACGGGGCTGACGAGCGCGGACCTGGCGGCGGCCCACCTGGTGGGCACCGAACCGGGCTGCCCGTACCGCGACCTCTTCGAGGAGGAGCTGCGGGAGTGGGCGCCGCCGTTCATGGAGTTCGGCACGATCGAGGCGACGAAGCGCGGAGTGACGTCGGGCCTGGGCGTGGCGCTGCTCCCCCGCGTGACGGTCGCGGAGGAGCTGGTGTCGGGCACCCTGATCGCCCTGGACTGGGAAGCCCCCTTCACCCTCTTCACACAGCTCGCGTGGCGACGGGGGAAGAAGCTTCCGGCGCATGTCCGGCTGTTCGTGGAGCAGGCGCGGCGACTGGTGTCCGAGCAGAGCCGCCCGGCGTGACCGTGGCGGCCGGCATGACCGCGGCGGCCGACCTGACCGTGCCGGCCGACCTGACCGTGGCGGCCGGCGTGGCCTTGCCTGCCAGCGTGACCTTGAGGCTGGCGAGGACGATGAGCGGCACGCCGAGCGCCTGAACGAGCCCGATGTGGTGCCCGTACACCGCCCAGTCGACGCCCATGGCGACGGCGGGGTAGGTGAAGGCGAGGACGGCGATCTTGGCGGTGGGCAGCTTGGCGTAAGCGGCGTACATGAGCACGTACATCAGCCCGGTGTGGATCAGCCCGAGCCCGACGAGCCAGAACCATCCGCCCCCGAGCCCGGCGGCGGCGCCGAAGTCGGCGAAGGGCAGGAGCAGCGGCAGGCCGACGAGGACCTGGACGAGCGCGACGAGATGCGGCCGTACGCCGGTGACGCGCTTGGTGACGAAGGTCGCGAGGGCGTAGAGCACGGCGGCGGCGAGCGCGAACCCGAGCCCCTTGAGGGAGGCGGTGTCCCCGGGCCGCACACCGGAGACGAGCACGAGCCCGAAGAAGGCGAGAGCGAGCCACCCCAGCTTGGCCGCGGAGATCCGCTCCCGCATGAACACCGCCCCGAGCAGCACGAGGAAGAACGGCTGCGTGTGGTAGACGACGGTGGCGAGGGAGATCGAGGTGGCCTCGTAAGCCTCGAAGAGGAACACCCAGTTGAAGACGATGAACACGCCGCCGAGGGCGGCGAGCCCCAGCTTCTTCGCGGTGAACCCGTGCCCGGTGAAGAACCCCCGGGCGAGGCTGTACGCCCCGAGCGCGACGGCCCCGAACAAGCACCGGAAGAACACCACCTCGAAGGGCGATGCCCCGGACTCGACGACGAAGACGCCGAGAGTGCCGGAGAGCACCATGGCGAGGGTGAGTTCGACGGTTCCCCTGGTCTCGTTTCTCATGACTGCGACGCTACGAGCGGGGGCCGGGGACGGTCCACGAGCCAGTGGGGCGTCCTCCCGATGACGCCGATCGGCGCGGCCGATGGGCGGTCCATCGGCAGAGCCGATGCGGGGCGGCCGATGGGCGCGGCCTAGTCGGCGGGCAGGGCGTCCCGCAGGCCCTTCGCGGTGGCGGCCGGGTCGTAGCCGTCAGGGGTGCCGTCGACCAGGACGATGTCGCCGTCGATGTGCCGGAACCGCATCGGCGCGATCTCCTGGTACGCGGGCGAGTCCCACCAGGCCCGCGCCTCGGCGATCCCGGGGAACCCGATCACCACCACCGGCCCGGGCCAGTTGCCCTCCTTCACCTCGTGCGTCGCCCCGTGCACGAGGAAGCGGCCGCCGTACGGCTCGAAGGTGGCGGAGATGCGCTCGATGTACTCGACGACCTCGATGTGCGGAGTCACGTTGAACAGCTTCGCTATGGCGTAGGCGGTCATGGTGGTGATGTCCTTCCGGTCGTTCGGGCTCCTTGTGCAACTGATCGTGGCATCGACACGCACAGGGGTCGATGACCTGCCAGGTAATCCCCCGGGGCCGCCCGCGCCCGACTACCGCGGCGCCATCGGAAGGGCCACCGCCTCCCGCCACACGGCCAACTGCGCGTCGTCCACGGGCTTCATGTCGCCCTGGTACAGCTGCGCGTGACCGTCCTTCGTGGCGTCCGCCCAGGCGTGAGTGGCGAACACGTACGTGCTGCCTTCCTCCAGCCGGTCGGCGGTGCCCTCGTCGAGGCCGTACGTCACGCGGACCGTCCCGTGCACGGTCCCCCGCAGGACGGAGGCGACTTCGACCTGGTAGACGTCCTGTGTCCACCCCTCGATGTCGCGCTGCTCCTCGAACGCGGCGACGCGTCCGGCGAAGACGTTCTCGGTGTGGGGGGCGGTGCCGGCCGGGCTGGTGGCGTCATAGCCCCGCAGGACCTCGCCCGCCCCGACCTGCTCCTCCAGCTGCTGGTAGCCGAACCAGCCGCCCAGCGCCAGCGCCCCGGCGACCACGGCTCCCGCCGCCAAAGCCATCGCTTTCCTGCTCGTGCTCATACTCATCCCCACAGTGCGTGATAGGCATTGACGTCGTGCGAGGTCGGAGCGTCGATCCGCTTCCCCTCGATGTGGCCGTAGTCCGCCCACAGCAGCGAGGGGTACATCCCGTACCCGTACTCCTTGTGGCAGAACCCCAGCGCGTGGCCCAGCTCGTGGGCGGCGACCCGCCTGCGATGCTCGGTCTTGCCGTACCGCTTCCCGTCGTCCAGGTAGGCGCGATTGAGCAACAGGTGATCCGTCCCGTGCCTCGCGGCCCACATGCCGTACACGTCGCTCCACTTGCCGGTGACGCTGTTGGCGTCCCGCCACTCCAGGTCGGCGTACGACGTCGCCCCGTCGGCCTTGATCTTCACCTGCTTGAGCGTGCCCGCCGTCCAGACCTTGACCGCATGCTTGCGCGCGTCGTCGAACTTCGACTCGTCGTCCCACGCGATCTCGTTGCCGTCGACGGAGGAGCGGCCACGGGAATCGACCTCTCCCTTCTCGCACTTGTGCGGAGCCGCAACCGAAGCCGCGTGCACGGGCGCCGGGACGGCAAGCAGGACGACGGCGGCGGAAGCGGCTGCCAGAGCTAAGTCATCCATCCTCATAGTCACCGGACGATAGCGTTCCGTGACGATGTCGCGTAATGACCCACCTCCAGCAGCCACCCCACCGCCCGCCGCACTCCCCTTCACCTCCTCCGCACGCCGGTTCACGCCCCCTATCGCGCTGGTGAAGGGCCGACAGGGCGCCCTCCCCGGGGGCCCGCCGCGGCCGGCGCGACCGCGTCCGGCGGGACCGCCCACTCCCTGCCCCCGCGCTCGGCCCCCAGGAACGCCATGGCCCGCTTCCGGCGCTCACCGGGGAGCTCCGCCGGGTCCTCGTAGTCGGCGATGACATCGCGCAGGATGCCGACCCGTCCGGCACCGCCCTGGACGCGCCTCCCGATGTCGTCGGCCGTGATCACGTGTGCCCCTGAGGGTGCCGCCGCAGGAAGACGTTGCAGTCGGACACGGTGGTGAAGTCCCCGCCGGCCCGCGCGCGGTCCCGCACGTTCGCGAGCTCGACGCAGCCGGCACAGCCTTCGACCGGCTCCGGGTCGGGGGAAGGGAGAGTGAGGTGGACGGGGTCGCACATGGTCGTCTTGGCGTTCTCCATGAACCTGACGCTAGGGACGAGGAGTTGACGCGCACCACGCAGTGTTCTCGACTGTTCTCGCTTCCCGGCGAGATGTTCTCGTACGTTCTCATGCGAAGCCCTTCGTCTTCTGGTGTGCGGCTCCGGGCTCCGGGGATGCTGAACGGACATCCACCTGTGGAGAGGACACCCATGCCGCGACGCTGGGACCTCGACAGCGAGTGGTGCACGAACATCCGGCACCAGACCTCGACCGGCAAGACCGTCGGGCGGGTACGCGTCGTCGACGACCCTCCCACCCAAGGGCAGTTGTTCCTGCTGGGCTACGCGGCGTGCAACGCCGCCACGGGCGAGGACGTGCGGAACCTGTGGCGGGCGGACGCCGACCGGATTCGGCTGCCCGCCGAGGACTTCTGGATCTTCGACTCGCGCCTGGTCGCGCTCCTCGACTTCGACGACGCCGACAACCTGCTCGACATCGAGGTGATCACGGAGCCGTCCGAGGTCCTGCGGTACGTCCAGGTGCGCGATGCTGCGATGCACCACGCCACCCCGTACAGCCGGTTTGCGGCACAACTGCCCCAACGCGAATAGCGGTTAGCGTGTACCGGTGAGCACGGACTACCAGCAGGCGCGGGAAGCCCTCGGGGCGAGACTCCGGGAACTGCGCGTCTCCGGCCCTGGCGGCCGGCTCACCGGTACGGCGCTGGCTCAGCAGCTGGGCTGGCCCCGTTCCAAGATCTCCAAGCTGGAGAACGGACGCCAGACAGCGACACCCGAGGACCTCAGGGCCTGGGCCGAGGCAACCGGCCTGCCGGAGGCGTGCGAAGAGCTGGAGAACCGGCTCAGGGGGTTCGAGTCCCACATCCGTTCATGGCGCCGCCAGCTGGCCGCAGGACACCGGCCGGTACAGGAGAACTGGAGCGCCGAGGTCTCGCGCTCCACGGTCATCCACGCGTGGGAACAGGCCGTCGTCCCGGGCATGCTGCAAACAGCCGAATACGCGCGGCACGTCTTCACGCGCTCCGCAGAGCTCCAGAACTCGCCGCGGGACACCGAGTCGGCCGTGCGTGCGCGGGTGAAGGGCCAGGATTGGCTCTACGAGTCGGGCAGGAAGTTCCGTGCGCTCGTATGGGAAGCCGCGCTGCACGCCCGCATCTGCCCTCCCTCGGTGCTGGCAGCCCAGCTCGACCGTCTCACAGGCGTGATCGGGATGGACACGGTGGAACTCGGCATCATCCCGCTCGGGGCACCCCTGAAGATCCCGACCGCCAACGGCTTCTGGGTCCTCGACGAGAGACTCGTGATCACCGAGGACTGGCACGCGGAGCTATGGCTCGACGATGCCGATTCCCTCGCGCTCTACCTGCGAGCGTGGAAGACGCTCCGCGAATCCGCCGCCTTCGGAACGGACGCCCAGAACCTGATCAGAAGCGTGCGGCGGACGCTGACCGCATGAGGGCAGGACGCCTCTACGCGCCGGCCTGCTGGACGCGGCTTACGCCGAACCCCGCCTGCGGCCCCGGAAAGCCTGCTCCCCGGGGCGCGGTGACGAACGGGAGGCGTCAGTTGTCGGAGCCGACGGTGTTGTCGCGGCCGGCGTTGAACACGTCGTCCTTCGCGAACTGGAGCCAGTCACCGAAGACGATGGTGTGCGAGGCCTCCGGCTCGAAGTCGACGTACACATCGGCACTCGCGACGCCGGCGGTGCCGAAGACGATGGCACCGGCGGCGAGGGCGGTCAGCAGGGAACGCATGGCAGAGACCTCTCAGTAGGACGGCAGAGCACCCCGCCAGCTAAGGCCACCCGCCGCCCGCCGTCCCCGCACCCGGCCGGTACGGCCCGGAGCCTCAACCGATCGGCGGCAGCGGCCCGTGCTGTCGGCGGTCCGCCGGGGGAAGAGTCCCGGCATGGACGAGGGTGCGCGACAGGACGCCGAGGCCGGGGCACTCTGACCCCTGAGGCCCTTGTGCCGCCGCCCCGGCCAGGGCGGCGGCACAGGGCCAGTCGTCGGTCAGGGGAGGGCCGCCGGGTGGCAGAGGCACCCGCACACGAGGTAGCGGACCCCCGGTACGCCGCTGTCGCGGGGGACCCCGTCCCGGCAGCGGTCGTGGCGGCCGACGATGCACCGTGGCGACCGGAACTCCGGCTCCGGCGCGGAGGCGAGGGCGCGGGTCAGCAGGGACACGGTCACCGCGTCGGCGACCTCCGGCGTCACCCACCAGCCGTCGCCCGCGCGGTCGCGGTGCGGGCCCTCGTGCCCCGCGGTGAGTACGCAGACCGAGCCGCCCCACACCGGCCGCACCACCTCGGCGACGTCGAGCACGGACCGCCTCGCCCCGCAGCGGCTCATCGGGCGCTCCCGGCGTGGATGTTGCGGTGGTCGACGTCCACCCCGACCGTGGCCAGCCACAACGCCCGCCGACGCCGCCGCTGCACGGCCCGGGCCGAGTCCGCCGCCAGGTATGGGCGCTCCAGCGGTGACCGGGCGCCGTCGAGGAGCGCGGTCTGCTCCCGGGCGTAGGGGGATCGCCGGGTCGGTGCGCGGTGGCGGGGCCCGGGGGTCGGCGCCGCCGGGCGCGGGTGGGTGACCGGGCGAGGCCGGTGCCTGCCGGTGGGCGGCAGGCTCAGCATCAGCAGCCCGAGCAAAAGGGGGATCAGCGCCCTGCCCAGTACGCGCGCGATAGTGTTCCGCACGTCATCAACTCCCTTAGTAGTTGGTGGCCATGCCCCGGGGCCGTTCCAGCGGTCGCCGGGGTTTCACATTCGCACTCAACGTAGCGCTAGCTACATAGTGATGCATCACTATGTAGCTAGATCCATCCAAACGTGGCCTTGTATGACTATCTAGCGTTGACCCATGAGCCTTGACCCGCACTCGGGACGCCCGCTGTACCTGCAGCTGGCCGACATGATCACCGAGTGGATCGGCACCGGGGAGTACGCCCCCGACCGAATGATCCCCACGCCCGCCCGCCTCGCCGAGGAGTACGGCATCGCCGTACTGACCGCCCGCCGGGCCATGCGCGAACTCCGCGAACGCGGCCTGATCGTCACCGTTCCCGGCAAGGGCTCCTACGTCACGCCACCCCTGGAAACACCAAGGCATGACGCCGGCGGTCCGGCAGGAAACAGCCCCCTCATGGACTGGGGACAGGCACGTCAGTGGCTCGGCACCGCCCTCGACGAGGCGCGGGCCGGGCTCGCCGAAGGCGGCATCCCCATCGGCGCCGCGCTCTACGGGGCCGACGGCGCGCTCCTCGGGCGCGGGCGCAATCGGCGCGTGCAGGACGGGGACCCGTCGACGCACGCCGAGACCGCCGCCTTCCGGGCCGCCGGCCGGCAGCGCTCGTACCGGGGGACGACCATGGTCACCACCCTGTCGCCGTGCTGGTACTGCTCCGGCCTCGTCCGGCAGTTCGGGATCTCACGGATCGTCATCGGCGAGGCCGAGACCTTCCACGGCGGGCACGACTGGCTCGCCCGGCACGGCGTCGAAGTGATCGTGCTCGACGATCCCGCGTGCGTCACGCTCATGACCGAATTCATCGCCGCGCACCCCGCCCTCTGGCACGAGGACATCGGAGAAGAGCCCTAGCTGTATTGCCTCGCTAGGTTGGGGACGCGGCTTGCGGGTGGTTTGCCTGTGAGTGCGGTGTGTCCGCGGTGGTGATTGCAGGAGCGGAGCCAGCCGGGGAACGCTTCGCGGAGTTCGATGTCTGACCGGTAGGGGCGGGCGTAGGCCCATTCGTCGAGCAGGGGGCCGGTTCCCGAGGCCGGAGGAGTATCCGGAGGCGGTGGTCGATTTCGTGCGCCGCGCGGTGGAGCTGCCGTGAGGCTACGCCGGTTATGGAGGGTGGCCGTACGGCGGTGCGGAAGCGGCGGGTGGTGCATTCCTCGACCCTTGACGGCCTCGGTCTCCTGTCCCGGACCCGGGTGCAAAGCAGGCGTCTCGGCTCTCGGCGGGGGTAGCGGGCTGGTCTGCTTGCCGGGAATCGGATCGCCATCAACGGGGTTGGTGGGGGACGAGCCGTTAATTGGAGGGTCATGCGAGCGATTCAGGTGTACGAAGTGGGCGGTCCCGAGGTGCTGCAGGAGGCCGAGGTGGACCAGCCGCGGCCGGGTCCGGGCGAGGCGATCGTGGAGGTCGCCGCATCCGGGGTCAACTTCCTCGACGTCTACCACCGCGAAGGCCGGTACAGCCTCCCGCTGCCCTTCACCCCGGGCGCTGAGGGCGCCGGCACGGTCGTCGAAGTCGGACCCGGCGTCGCTGACGTCGCAGTCGGGGACCGGGTCGGTTGGGTGGAGATTCCCGGCACGTATGCCGAGCGGGCCGTCGTGGACTCCTCCCGGCTGGTGCCGCTGCCCGACGACATCGGCTTCGAGACAGCCGCCGCCGTGCTCCTCCAAGGCATGACCGCGCACTATCTCGTCAAGGACGCCTACCCGGTTCAGGGGGGCGACACGGTGCTCGTGCATGCGGCTGCCGGCGGCATGGGGCTGCTTTTGACCCAGCTCATCACCCATCTCGGCGGCAGGGTGATCGGCACGACGTCGACCACGGCGAAGGCCGAGCTGGCGAAGCGTGCCGGGGCCGCTGAGGTGATCCTTTCCTCCGCGGTCGACGATCTCGCAGCCGAGGTGAGGCGGCTCAACGGCGGTCAGGGACTGCCGGTTGTCTTCGACGGCGTCGGCGCGCACACCTTCGATGCGAGCCTCGCCAGCCTGCGACCCCGCGGCCATCTCGTGCTCTTCGGCGCGGCAAGCGGTGCCGTGCCGCCGTTTGATCCGATTCGGCTCGCCCACGGCGGTTCGCTGACCCTGATCCGGCCCAGCCTCGGGGACTTCGTCGCCGATCGGTCCGAACTGCTCCGACGGGCCGCCGATGTGTTCGAGTGGGTGCGCTCCAAGGCGCTTGAGGTCACCGTAACGGGCCGCTACGCCTTGTCCGAGGCCGCCCGGGCCCACAGTGATCTGGAGGCTCGGCGTACCACCGGCAAGCTGCTCGTCATACCCGATGCGGCCGCTGTTGGACGCCGCGAGGAGACGCAGAGCTGATCGCGGGTGACGAGGTCGGGGATCTTGGAGACTGAGATGTCGAGGGCATGGCCGACCGTCATCGCCAAGATCCCCGACAGCGTCAGGCACTCAGCAGGCCAAGATCACGTTCTGGCGGGTTTCGCGCATCCGGGTCACGCCCCTTCAAGATCCCTCAGCCGAGACCTGGCTCACCCGTCCACAACCTCCCGGGACAGAACACCTGTGACGTGGTGGGTCGTTGCGTCGGTCGTTACCCATCCGGCGACGGCGAGGCAGCAGACCGATCAGCCCCGCCGAGAGTGAACATCCTTGGATCCAGGCCCTGTTGCGGGAAAGCTGGGGCGGGACACATCCCTGATCCCGGAGGCCCTCCATGAGCGCCGAGCACACGAACACCCTGTACGAGGCCGTGGGCGGCGCCGACGCGCTGCGCCGGCTCTCCGAGACGTTCTACGAGGGGGTCCTGGCCGACCCCCTCCTCGCACCCGTCTTCGCCGACTTCACCGCCACCCATGTGGAGCACGTGGCCGTGTGGCTGGCGGAGGTCTTCTCGGGGCCGGCCGAGTTCACGGCGGAGCACGGCGGGCACCAGGCCCTCCTCCGGGCCCATCTCGGGCTCGGCATCACCGAGGAGCAGCGGCTGCGCTGGATGGAGCTGATGACGGCGGCCGTGGAGAAGGAGCTGCCGGACGACGCCCTGCTGCGCCGCCGGGTGCTGGAGTACTTCGACTGGGGCACGCGGATCGCCGAGGACGTCTCGGCCTCCGCCCCGGGTACGGACCTCGGCGAACCCGGCCCCACCCCGCGCTGGGGCTGGGACGGCCTCGCCTGAGCCGCTCGACCGGGGTGCGCGCCCGAGGCGCTCGACCGAGGCGCTCGCCCCGGTGAGGCGGCCTGCCCCGCTGGGCAGATCCCTGCCGAAGGTCCCTGACGGGTCCTCACAACAACCTCGCAAAGGTTGACGTGATCCCAACACCCTGTCGATATCCTTGATTTGAGATGTGACGGGGCGCATCTCGTGGGGTAGCAGGGGGAAGCAGGGGGGTGGCGGGTGGACAGGGAGCTCTACGGCCGCGAGGCGGTCCTGCACGACGGTGGTCTGGTCGCACGGCTCAGCGGGCTCACCCGGCACGGTGCCGCGCGGGTCGCGTACGAGCACGGTGACGATCCGCCCGTGACCGTGTTCACCGGCGGGCGCGGCATGGGGAAGACCGCCCTGCTCAAGGAGGTCCGCAACCGGTACAAGGGGTACACGCCGCTCGCGCTGCTCGACTGCGCCCACGTCGAGCCGCCCGCCGAGCACGGGCCCGGCTGGAGCGAGGTCACCGGGGCGCTCACCGAGCTGGCCGTGCAGCTGTCGCCGAAGGTGCTCGCGGCGAAGCCCGTGCAGTTCCCGAGGCTCTCGCTGGGGCTCGTGGCCGTCGCCTCGCTCGGCTGGTCCCAGGAGGACGACGAGCGGGCCCGTACCGACCTCCAGCGGCTCGGGCCGCTGCTCGCGACCGTCGACGCGACGAAGGGGGCCGCCGGGAACTGGGTCTCCAAGGTCCTCTCCAAGCTGGCCGCCACCTTCGCGGAGAGCGCCGCGCCGCTCGCCGGGCTGCTCGCCGAGGCGACGGTGGAGACCGTCCTGGAGGAGGTCTTCGGGCGGTTCCAGCGCACTTCCGAGAACTGGTACGGCAGTTATCGCAACGCCGGCGGCCGGGGCAAAGCCGGGCTCCAGCAGCTCGCGATCGACTTCGAGCAGGGCGGCCGGCGCCGCCGCGAGGCCGAGGACTTCCTCGTCGGCGCCCTCACCGAGGACCTGCTCCACGCCTATACGGGGCTCCGGCGCGGCACCCGGATCGGGAGGCCCCTCCTGCTCTTCGACAACGCCCACGAACCGCTCGGCCGGCAGCTCGTCGAGCCGATCCTGCGCGCCCGCGCCGACGGCCGCCGCGACCGGGTCGTCGTCCTCGCCACCTCCCGGGTCCGCGAGCACGAGGGCCTGCGGCACGCCGTCCGGACCCGGTTACCGGAGACCGCGCACCGCGCGCCCTGCCCGCGCGGGACGAGCGTCGGCTCCGGCATCCTCGCCGTCGAGCTCACGCCGCTCTCCCCCGCCCAGACCCGCACCGCCTTCGACCACCACGACCCGGCCGGCCGCACCCCCGCCGAACTCGCCCGCGCCGTCCACCGGTTGACCGGCGGCCGGCCGCTCGGCGTGGCCCTCCTCGGCCGGGCCGCCGGCGAGGCCCCCGCGGAGCTCCGGGCCGACCTCACCCCGGGCGGGCTCCTCGACCTGACGGTGGAACTGCGCGAGGACGCCCCGCCGGTGCCCGTCGCCCCCACCCTCCTCGCCGAACTCCTCCCGGTACGGCGGCCCGGACCGTACGCCGTGCTCGCCGCCACCCACGACGAGGAGTCCGCGCGGTTCCTCGCCCACGCCCGCCTCCAGGGCGAGTCCCTGGACGGGGACGTGGCGCTGCGCGTCCGCGACCAGCTCCGCTCCGAGGACTGGCAGGAGGGACCCCGCCACTTCGTCGCCGACCCCCTCCTGCGATCCCTGCTCCTCCACCGGCTCCGCTTCGAGGACGACGACCATCCGCGCTACGCGGCCTGGCGCGCCGCCCACGAGACCCTGCACCGGCATTACGGGCCCGCGCCCGGCCCGTACCGCCTCCATCACGACCTCGCGCTCGGCCGCACCGAGGAGGCCGTCACCCACCTGCGGGTCACCTTCCCCGAGCAGGACGTCCTCGGCTGGCTCGGGCGGCTGCGGTTCGTCGCCGCCGCCCCGTACCCGCGCGAGCGCGGCCGGCCGGGGCCCGACCCGCGCCGGGCGATCGCCCTGGGCCAGGAACCGGTCGGCGACCCGGCCTTCTCCGGGCTCGACCCCGACAGCACCGAACTCCACCTGTCCGTACGGCGGTTGCTGCACGCCGTATGGCTGCTCACCGATCCGCTCGCACTGCCCGACGACGACGTGGCCGACCGCCTCGCGCACGAACTGCGCAGGCTCTCCGGCCGCCATCTGACGGGCAGCGGTTCGCTCTGGGACGCGGCCACCCACTGGCCGCGCGACATCCGCGCCTGGCGGGAGCTCTCGCTGCCGCCGGGCCGCGAGGACGGAGTCTGACGCCATGCCCGACCGTGCCCCCGGCCGTGTCCCCGGCCGCATCCCCGGCAGCCTTCCCGGCCGGCTGCGCCGCCGCGTCCGTACCCCCCGCCAGAAGCTCGTCGCCTCACTCGCCACGGCCGCCGTCGTCATCGGTCTCGGCGGATACGGGATCGCCCGGCTCACCACCCCGGAGGACCGTTCCTGCGCGGCCGGCGTCGAACGCCCCGAGGGCAGCTCCGAGTGCGTCGGCGTCAACGGCGACGGCCACGACTTCGGCATCGCCGAACTCACCGAGGTCGCCGGCGCCATCGGCCGCGAGAACGCCACGCTCAAGCCCGACGAGTACGCGACCGTCGCCGTGCTCCTGCCCCTGACCTCCCCCGACGGAGGCATGCGGACCAAAGTGCTCCACGAGGTCCAGGGCGCCTACGCCTACCAGTACCGCGCCAACCACGAGTCCAACAGCCAGACCCCGAAGATCCGGCTCGTCCTCGCCAACACCGGCCGGGGCAACGCCCACTGGCAGGCCACCACCCGGCAGCTCGCGTCGATGACCGGCGCCCCGGACCGGCTGCGGGTCGTCTCCGGCGTCGCCACCTCCTCGACCGCGATGCGGGAGGCCGTGACCGCCCTCACCCAGGGCGGGATCGCCGTCGTCGGCACCACCATCACCGCCGACGACATCGCCAACGGCCCCGGCGCCGGGAACAACCGCTACCCCGGCCTCGCCCGCGTCTCCCCCACCAACAGCGACGAGGCCAAGGCCCTCGCCCACTTCGGCCGCGTCAACGCCGCCAAGGCCCTCCTCGTCCAGGACACCCGCAGCGGCGACCACTACACGGACACCCTCAAGTCCGCCTTCGCCGCCTCCCTCAAGGGCGCGCCCTACGAGCCGCAGCTGTTCACCTCGCCGCCCGATCCGACCGACGAGGGCACCACCGCCAACACCTTCCGCCAGATCACCCACCTGATCTGCGACACCCGCGCCGAGACGGTCTTCTTCGCGGGCCGCCACACCCAGCTGCGCCAGTTCATCAACGCGCTGGGATCGCGGGGCTGCACCGACCGCGCCTTCACGATCCTGACCGGCGACGAGGGCTCGTACCTGGGCGCCGACAAGCAGCTCGACCGGAACGCGCTCAAGGCGAAGCTGACCGTCCGCTACGCCGCGCTCGCCCACCCCGACGCCTGGAAGCCGGCGCCCGGGCGGACGGTCCCGGCGACGGGCGGTTCGGTGGTGGCGTACACGACCTTCGAGACGGACATCGCCCGCGCCTCGAAGAAGCCGGTGGCGCTCGCGGACGGGCAGGCGATCGTCGCGTACGACGCGATGGCGACGGCCGTCCACGCGATCCGCCAGGCCACACCGCTCGACGCCCGGTACCCGGAGCTCTCGGACGTGGTCACGCAGTGGCCGCAGGTGAAGGGCTCGCTGCGGGTGCAGGGCGCGAGCGGCTGGATCTGCCTCGACAACTACGGCAACCCGTACAACAAGGCCGTCCCGATCGTGGAGCTGGCCCTGGACGGCTCCCAGCGCTTCGTCCAGATCGCCTGGCCGGAGAAGAACCCCCCGAGCACGTCCTGCCTCCCGCCGAAGCGGGGGTGAGGAGCTCGCCTACGGCACCCACTTCGGCCAGGGCGCCTCGTCCCGCTCGTACAGCGCCCGCAGGTCCCGCCACCGCTCGGGCGACCAGGCGGCCCAGTCCGTCCGGCGGCCCTCCAGCGCCGCCGCGAGCCGCTCGAAGTGGTCGTGCCACCCCGCCAAACAGTCCAGCCGGTACTCCCGCGTCCCCCGGAACTCGTTGGTGAAACGCAGCACGGTCGACCCGCCGCTCCCGGACCCCGGCTCCAGATGGAACCGGATCCGGCCGTGCGGCGGATCGACCGTGTACTCGGCGACGTACTCGGGGTCCCAGGCGGTCACCCGCCCCGAGACCTCCGTCTCACTGTTGAGCCAGCGGAGCGTGACCCGGCCGCCGAGCCGGGGCTCCAGCGGGTCCGCCGCGCACAGCCAGCCCGGCAGGCCCTCGGGGGTCGAGACGGCCTCCCAGACCTCCGCCGGCGGATGCGGGAGCTCCATGACGTACCGCAGCAGGTGCGTGTCGCCGTCGTGGGTCTCGCACCTGCCCCGGGGTATCTCGCTCATACCTCCAGCGTGGCCCCGGGGTCCCCCGCCCGCGACTCCGCGCCTACCGCGACTCCGCTACCTGCTCCGTTACTCCACGCCCGCGTAGGAGTGCTTGCTGGTGACGAAGATGTTGACGCCGTAGTAGTTGAAGAGGAAGCAGCCGAAGGCGATGAGCGCGATGTACGCGGCCTTCCGCCCCTTCCAGCCGGCCGTGGCGCGCGCGTGCAGGTACGCCGCGTAGCCGACCCACGTGATGAAGGACCAGACCTCCTTGGCGTCCCAGCCCCAGTAGCGGCCCCACGCGTCGCCGGCCCAGATCGCGCCCGCGATGATCGTGAAGGTCCACAGCGGGAAGACGGCGGCGTTGACCCGGTACGCGAACTTGTCGAGCGAGGCCGCCGAGGGCAGCCGCTCCAGGACGGAGCGGGCGAAGGCGCTCGGGGAGCCGCCGCTCGCGAGCTTGCTCTCGTACGAGTCGCGGAAGAGGTACAGGACGGTGCCGACGGCCGCGAGGTAGAACACCGCGCCGCAGAAGATCGCGGTCGAGACGTGGATCCACAGCCAGTACGAGTCGAGCGCCGGCACGAGCTGGTCGCTGGGGGTCTTCAGCCAGGTGGTGGCGAGGCCCAGGTCGAGCAGGACGGTCGTGACCAGCGGCAGGCCGATCCAGCGCACGTTCTTCTTGGCGAGGAGGAAGCCGAGGTACGCGCCGACCGCCACCGTCGAGAAGGTGGTGGAGAACTCGTACATGTTGCCCCAGGGGGCGCGCTGCACGGCGAGGGCCCGGCTGACCACACCCGCCGCCTCGACCGCGAAGGCGAGGACGGTGAGCGAGACGGCGATCCGGCCGTACAGGTCGCCCTTGAAGGTGCCGCCGGACGCGCCGGGGCCGTCCGGGACGTCCCGGGTGCCGGCCGCGGAGCGCGTGACGATCTTCGGCTTGTCGAGGACCGCGGTGGAGCCGGCCGCCTGCTTGACCTGGACGGTCACGGCGGCAGCCGCGGCCGGGGTCTGCCGCGTGAGGGCGGCGGCGGTGCGGCCGACCTTGCTGCGGCTGCCGAGGACCCACTCGGCGATGTGCGCGAAGAAGGCCAGGGTGTAGACGGCCATGGAGGAGTAGATGAGCAGGTCGCTCATCTTCGCCAGGCCTTCGTTGGTGGTGGCGGCGAGGATCACTTGTCGGCCTCTCCAGAAGGGGCAGGGTCTTCTGCGGGTTCTTCCGCGGGTTCTGGCGCGGGTTCTGGCGCGGGTTCTGGCGCTGTGGGCGGCGGCGCGTCGTGAGCCGGGGGCGCCTGCGCCGTGAGCGCGACCGCGAGGTCGCCCAGCTCCTCCGGGAGCCTGGCGGACTCGCTCCGGCCGAGGCCGGCCATCTCGACGACGGTCACGCCGTCCTCACCCCGTACGGCACGGACCCAGACCCGGCGCCGCTGGATGAAGAGCGAACCGGCCAGACCGGCGATCGCCGCGATCGCACCCGCGAGGGCGAGGCCGTTGCCCGGCTGCTGCGAGATCTGGAAGCTGGCCCACTCCTTGACGTCCTTCTCGAAGGTGATCGAGCCGGCCCCGTCGGGGAGCTTCATCGTCTCGCCGGGCAGCAGGCGGTCGGCGAGCTTGTTGCCCGACTCGTCCGTGAACTGGGTCATCTTGGACTTGTCGAGCTGGTACACGTTCTGCGGCAGACCGGAGTTCACGCGCAGGTCGCCGTGGTAGCCGGTGAGTGCCATGACCGGGAAGTCGAGCGCCGGGAACTGCGAGAACATCGTGCCCGCACCCGCGCCCGCGAAGGTCGGCACGAAGAAGGCCTGGAAGCCCAGCTGCTCCTTCTTGCCCTTGCCGTTCCCGGCGCGGTAGCCGTCCATCACCTTGATCGCGCCGGTCGACGTGATGTTGTTGTCGATCGGCAGGAGCGGCACGGCGCCGTGGTAGACGGTCTTGCCGCTGCCGTCCTTGACGGTGACGACGGGCGCGTAGCCGTGGGCGATCAGATAGACCTTGGACGAACCGACCTTGAGCGGCTCGTTGACCCGGATGACCGCCTTCTTCTCCGCGCCGTCGGCCTCGGAGTACCGCACCTTCGCCTCGAAGGTGCGGGGGGTGCCGCGCTGCGGGCCGCTCTTCTCGTACGTGCCGTCGAAGGCGTCGAGGGTGAAGGTGAACGGCTCCAGCTCCTCCGTACCGAACTGCGAGCCGGACTTGAAGTCGTCGTACTGCGTGAGCGTGTTGGAGAAGCCGTCGCCCTCGACGATCAGCTTGCCGCCCTCGGACTTGAAGAGCTGGCCCCAGGCGAAGGCGACGAGGATCACGATCAGGGCGACGTGGAAGAGGAGGTTGCCCGCCTCGCGCAGGTAGCCCTTCTCGGCGGCGATCGCGTCGCCGGCGGTGTGGGCGCGGAACCGGCGGCCCTTGAGGACGGCGAGCGCGGCCGCGCGGACCTGCTCGGGCTCGGCCTCGGTGCGCCAGGTGGTGTACGCGGGGAGCCGGTCCAGGCGGCGGGGGGCGCCCGGCGGACGGCTGCGGAGCTGGCCGACGAACTGCCAGCTGCGCGGCACGATGCAGCCGATGAGGGAGACGAACAGCAGCATGTAGATCGCGGAGAACCACACGGAGCTGTAGACGTCGAAGAACTGGAGCTTCTCGTAGATCGGCGTGAGCGTCTCGTGGGCGTCCTTGAAGGCCTGGACCTTCAGCTCGTCCGCGCTGGTCTGCGGGATGAGGGAGCCGGGGACGGCGCCGAGGGAGAGCATGAAGAGCAGGATCAGCGCGACCCGCATGGAGGTCAGCTGCCGCCAGAACCAGCGGATCCAGCCGACGACCCCGAGGACGGGTCCGCCGAGGGGGGTCTCGCCGCGGTCCTCGGCGGGGGCGGTGGAGAGCTGGGCGCCGGCCGCTTCGTCGGCCTTGCGCTCGGTCTCCGCCGCGCCGGACGCGTCAGCCGTGCCGGACGCGTCAGCCGTGCCGGGTGCACCGGGGGTGTCGGGCGTGTCAGCCGCGCCGGGCCTACCGGATGTATCGGTCGTGCTCATGGAACTCAGATCCCCACCGTGAAACCGCTGGACCAGCCCTGCATCGTGGCGACCATGTCGTCCCACGCGCCCGTGAGGAGCAGGAGGCCGGTGACGATCATCATGCCGCCGCCGATCCGCATGACCCACACGTAGTGCTTCTTGACCCATCCGAACGCGCCGAGCGCCTTGCGGAAGGCGATGGCGGCGAGCACGAACGGTACGCCGAGGCCGAGGCAGTACGCGAAGGCGAGTATCGCGCCGCGTCCGGCGCTGGCCTCCTGGAAGGCGAGCGCCTGGACGGAGGCGAGGGTCGGGCCGATGCACGGGGCCCAGCCGATGCCGAAGAGCGCGCCGAGCACCGGGGCGCCGATCAGTCCGGCGGCGGGCTTCTTGTGGAAGCGGAACTCGCGCTGCGTGAACCAGGGCATCAGGCCGGCGAAGAAGACGCCCATGAGGATCATGAGCACGCCGAGGATCGTGGTGAGCGTCTCGCTGTACTTCTGGAGGGTCGACCCGAAGTAGCCGAAGAGGGCGCCGCCGGAGACGAACACGGCGGTGAAGCCGAGGACGAAGAGGACGGCGCCGGCGGTCATCCGGCCGCGGCGGCTCTCCGCGAGGTCGGCGCCGGTGACCCCGGTGACGTACGAGAGGTAACCGGGGACGAGCGGGAGCACGCACGGCGAGAAGAAGGAGACCAGACCGCCGAGGACCGCGATGGGCAGGGCGAGCAGCAGGGCTCCGCTGTTGACCGTCTCGATCACGGGCTCACTTCTCCTTGAGGAGCGGCTCGATCATCGACCGGAGCTTCTCCTCGTCGAGCGCCATGAGGGAACGGGCGGCGATCTTGCCCTCCTTGTCGAGGACGACGGTGGAGGGGATGCCCTGGAGGCTGAGGGTGCCCTTGGGGAAGCCGAAGAGGATCAGCTTGCCCTGCGGGTCGTAGAGGCTCGGGTAGGGCACCCCGTAGTCCTCTTCGAAGGCGAGCGCGGGCTGCTTGTTGGGGTCGCGGGTGTTGAGTCCGACGAACTCGACGCCCTTGCCCTCCAGGTCCTTGGCGACCTTCGCGAAGTGGGGAGCCTCGGCACGGCAGGGGGCGCACCAGGAGCCCCAGGCGTTGAGGACGACGACGTTGCCCTTGAGGTCGGCGACGTCGAGCTGCTTGCCGTCGAGGGTTTCGCCGGCGAGCTTCCCGGTGCTCGCCCGCTCGCCCTTGGCGGCGGTGGAGATGCCGCCCGTGTTGGTCACGAAGTTGGTGTTGCCACCGCCGCCGGACTTGCCGTTGCTGTCGCCGCCGCAGGCCGAGAGCGTGAGGGCGGCGGACAGCACTCCGACGGCGAGCAGGGTGCGTCGTGGGGCACGGCTGGCACGGCTAAGGCTCATGTGAAAAGTTTCGCATGGGCGTTTGGGGGATCTTGGGCACCCCCCTACGTGCCCGTAAAGCCCCTTGTCAAGGTCGCTTAAGGCGTCGGGGTGGGCTTGAGGAAGGTGTTCCACCCGCCTGTGGGCTTCTGTCCCACTTCCAGCGAGCGCAGCGTGGCGAGGATCTTCGGGTCCTGCACGTCGAGCCAGTCCACGAACTGCTTGAAGGAGACGAGCCGGACGTCCTTCTTTCCGGCCATTCCCTTGATGGCGTCCTCGACGGCGTCCATGTAGATGCCGCCGTTCCACTGCTCGAAGTGGTTGCCGATGTAGAAGGGCGCGCGGTTCGACTCGTACGCGCGGTTGAAGCCGCCGAGCAGGGCGTCGGTGGCCTGCTTGCGCCAGCCCGGGTAGCGGGACGGCATGCCCTTCGTCGTGTTCTTCGACTGGTTGGCGAGCATGTTGTAGTCCATGGAGAGGACCTCGAAGGAGTGCCCGGGGAAGGGCACCGCCTGGAGCGGCAGGTCCCAGATGCCCTGGCGCTTGACCGGCCAGGTCTGCCGGCCGCCGGGCGAGCTGGCGTCGTAACGCCAGCCGAGCCGCTTGGCGGTGGGGAGCAGGTTGTCCTGGCCGAGGAGGCAGGGGGTACGGCCGCCGACGAGCTCCTTCGAGTAGTCGAAGGGCAGCGGGTCGAGGTCGGTCCAGCCGCTGTTGGTCTTCCACTCGGTGACGAACTTCATCGCCTGGTCGATCTCGCTCTGCCACTGGGCCGGGGTCCAGTTGCCGACGGAGCCGGAGCCGCCGCAGAAGTGCCCGTTGAAGTGGGTGCCGATCTCGTGGCCTTCGAGCCAGGCCTGCCGGACGTACTTCAGCGTGTCCTTGATGTGGTCGTCGGTGAGGTAGCCGATGTCGGAGGCGCCGACGCGGTTGTTCGGCGGGCGGTAGAGGTCCTTCTTCGACTCGGGGAGGAGGTAGATCCCGGAGAGGAAGAAGGTCATCGCCGCGTCGTGGTTCTTGGCGAGTTCGAGGAAGCGGGGGAAGAGGCCGTTGCCGACCTCTCCGGCGCCGTCCCAGGAGAAGATCACGAACTGCGGCGGGGTCTGGCCGGGTTCGAGCGGCACGGGGGCGTCGGGCTGGTGCGGCTGCTTGCCGGTGTCGGCGGTGGAACCGTCGCCGATGAGCTTGGCGTCGTCCTTGGTCGGAGCGGGTGTGGTCGGCTGCGCTGACGCGTCGCCCCCCTTGCCGGGTCCGGAACGTCCCGGCTTGTCCTCGTTGTTGCTGCCGCAGCCGGCGATTCCCATCGCCGCGGCGGCGCCAACGCCTGCCCCGAGGAGCCCCCTTCGACTGATTCCGCTGATCCCGCGCATGACATCCCCATTCGCGCTGACGTATGACCTAAACGTCATCCAAACCGACAATGAGTGAGATGCAGGGAGGAACACGGAGGTTCCGGAAATTCGCACATAAATTTCAAGGGCGGCCGGATGGCATGTACACCACCTGACCGCCCTGACGATGGACCTCTTCGCGCGCCGTGTCCAGTGGGGCCGTTCCCGAAGATCCCAGGACTACGGCTATGCCCCGAAGATCCCCGGAACCACGTCCCGAAGATCCTCGGAACCACGTCCCGATGATCCCCGGAACCACGCCCCGAAGACCCTCGGAACCACGCTCCGAAGATTCCCTCGGAATTACGCCCCGAAAGCCTTCGACTTCCCCTTCACCGGCTTCGCCCCGGCGAGGAGGTGCGCCGGGACGAGGTCCCGGGCCGGCTCGCTGTACCCGACCGAGACGATCCGGTCGCCCTGGTACGTGAACGAGGTCAGCGAGGCCAGCGTGCACTGCCGGCGCCGCGGGTCGTGCCAGAGGCGCCGCTTCTCCACGAAGCTCCTGACGATCCAGATCGGCAGCTGGTGACTGACGCAGACCGCCTCGTGCCCGCGGGCCGCGTCCTTCGCCGCGTCCAGCGCGCCCATCATCCGGACGACCTGCTCGACGTACGGCTCGCCCCACGACGGCTGGAACGGGTTGGTGAGGTGCTTCCAGTTCCCCGGCTTGCGCAGGGCCCCGTCGCCGACGCCGAAGGTCTTGCCCTCGAAGACGTTCGCCGCCTCGATGAGCCGCTCGTCGCTCGCCAGGTCGAGCCCGTGCGCCTTGGCGACCGGCATCGCCGTCTCCTGCGCCCGCTCCAGCGGGGAGGCGACGACGTACGTGACGTCCCGGCCGGCCAGGTGCTCGGCGACCCGGTCCGCCATCTGACGGCCGAGCTCGGAGAGGTGGTAGCCGGGGCGGCGGCCGTAGAGGACCCCGTCCGGGTTGTGGACCTCGCCGTGCCGCATCAGGTGGACGACGGTGATGTCCTCGCCGGCCCTCCGCGTGTTCGTCGTCTCGCTCATGCCGTGGCCTCCGCGGCGGCGCGGGCGGCGGCCGGCAGCGCGGCGGCGATCCGCTCGATCGCCCGCTCGTCGTGGGCGGCCGACACGAACCAGGACTCGAAGGCGGACGGCGGCAGGTACACGCCGTCGGCCAGCATCGAGTGGAAGAAGGCGTTGAAGCGGAAGGCCTCCTGCTGCTTCGCCTCGTCGTAGTTCCGCACCTCGTCCGCGGTGAAGAAGACCGAGAACATGTTGGAGGCGGTCTGCAGCCGGTGCGCGACGCCCTCCTTGGCGAGGGCGCCCGTGACCAGCCCCTGGATCTCCTTCGACACCGCGTTCACCTTCTCGTACGCGGCGTCGTCGAGCAGCCGCAGCTGCGCGAGACCGGCGGCGGTGGCGATCGGGTTACCGGAGAGCGTGCCCGCCTGGTAGACCGGCCCGGCCGGGGCCAGGTGTCCCATGACGTCGGCGCGGCCGCCGAACGCGGCGGCCGGGAAGCCACCGCCCATGACCTTGCCGAAGGTCAGCAGGTCGGCCTTGACGCCGTCGACGCCGTACCAGCCGGCCCGCGACGTACGGAAACCGGTCATCACCTCGTCGGAGATGTACAGCGCGCCGTTCTCCCGGCACAGGTCCGCCAGGCCCTGGTTGAAGCCCTCCGCCGGCGGCACGACGCCCATGTTGCCGGGCGAGGCCTCGGTGATCACACAGGCGATCTCGCCCGGGTGCGCGGCGAAGGCCGCCCGCACCGCTTCGAGGTCGTTGTACGGCAGCACGACCGTGTCCCCGGCCTGGGCGCCGGTCACGCCGGGCGTGTCCGGGAGGCCGAGGGTGGCGACACCGGAACCGGCCGCGGCCAGCAGCGCGTCCACGTGACCGTGGTAGCAGCCGGCGAACTTGACGACCTTTGCCCGCCCGGTGAACCCGCGGGCGAGCCGGATCGCGGACATCGTGGCCTCCGTACCGGAGGAGACGAGGCGGACCTGCTCGACCGGCTCGACGCGCGCGACGATCTCCTCCGCGAGCGCGACCTCGCCCTCGCCCGGCGTACCGAAGGAGGTGCCGCGGGCCACGGCGGCCTGCACCACGGCGGTGACCTCGGGGTGCGCGTGGCCGAGAATCATCGGCCCCCACGAGCAGACCAGGTCGACGTACTCACGACCGTCGGCGTCGGTGAGGTACGGACCGGTACCGGAGACCATGAACCGGGGCGTACCGCCCACGGCTCGGAAGGCACGCACCGGTGAGTTCACGCCGCCGGGCGTCACGAGGGACGCGCGGTCGAAAAGCGTCTGTGAGACTGGGGCTTCGTATGAATACGGCACTGTGATCCTGACCTGCGAGTACGGCTGCGAGTACGACTTCGGTTACAGCTTCGGTGACGACTTCGGGAACGGCTTCGGGTGCTACTTCGGGTACGGCATCGAGTTCGGAGGAACGGCGTGAACACCCTGGTATGACGCCGGGGCGGCTGTCCGCCGCGTCTGCGAAACTGGGGCGTCATAGGGATGGCTCACGGAATCCATGGTGTCAGAGGCCACGGCGTTCTTGCGGACAGGTGTTTCACCGTACGAACGTGGGGGAGGTCACTGACACGATGATCGGGTTGCGCGGCGGGGTCGTGTTGCCGAGAAAAAGCAGTCGGGTGGAGATATGCATCGCGGTGGCGGACCGGGCGAGGGGACGGACGACCTGGGTCCGGAGTCTGCCCGGCGGGGGAGGCACCGGCGCCGGCGGGCGGACGGGCCGACTCCGGGCGCGCCCGGCACTCCGGGGAACCCCGGCGGCCAGGGCCCCGAGGCGGATCCCGGACCCGGAAGCGGGAGTGGCCGGTCGTTGGGAGTGACGTACAAGTACTTCGGCGCGCCCGACGGCGCCACGGCGGCCCGCGTCCCGATCTCGATGCGCCCCGAGGAACTCGGCGGTGACGAGCTCGGCATGGGTGGCATGTTCACCAAGATCAAGCCGGAGACGATAGCGGCGATGGTCCTGACGGGCATCCAGGGCATGCCCCTGCACAAGGTGCCCCCGCTGGAGCTCGTCGTCCTCCACCCTGACTACGCCGTCGTAAAGCTCCCGATGACCGTGGTCGACCCGCTGCGCGGGATCGGCGAGGAGTCGGTCGGCGCCGCCGCCTTCATCTGGTCCACGGTCCCCGACCGCGGCGGCCCGCGCGACGCCTTCGACGTCTACCAGCTGCTCCACGAGTGGCAGGACTTCTCGGTCCGCCTCCACGAGGCGGGCCACCAGCCGTACTGCCTGGTCTGGCCGTAACCCCGCTCCGAGAGGAAAGGGCCGCCGGTGGTACGACCACAGGCGGCCTTGCACTTCTACGGAGCCGTCCCGCCTCCGCCGCCGCAGTCGACGAGCTCGTCGAGCTCCCGGCCCGTCACGACCCCCTGGGCAGTCCAGTACGAGCCGGCGGGCGGCGCGGCCGCCCGTACCGCCGCGAGGTCGAAGACCGCGCCCGCCCCGTCCTCGGAGCCGTAGCCGACCGACACGTCGAGCAGCTTCGGCAGCTCCGCGGGACGGGTGGCCGGAAGGGACGTCCGGTACTCCTCCGCGGCCCACAGCCGCAGCACCCCGCCCCGCCCCTCCTCGGTCAGCGGCCCGTCGGCCCGCCACACGAGCTTCTCCTTGTCGCTGTCCCGGAGCTCCACCCGCCGCACCCGCTCCGACGGGCACTGGGCGGCCTTCACCGTGACCGTGTCCCCGTCGATCCGCAGCCCGAGGAGGCTGGGGCCGACGGGGTCGGACATGCCGCGCACGACGGCGACCCAGAGGAACACGAGCGCGGCCGGCACGGCCAGGACCACCAGCGTGATCAGGCCGATGACGAGGGCCCTGCGGCCCCGCCGCGGCTCGGAGTAGTGGCGCATGCGGTCACGGTATCGATCACGGATAGGGCGCAACCGGCGGAACTGGAAGCCTTGTCATTCGCTCTGCTCTCGCTGCTCTCTCTGCTCTCGCTCCTGTTCGGCGAGTTCGCGGGCGGAGGCGATCCGGTACGGCACGTCGATGACCACGACGTGCTTCATGAACAGCAGCCGGGTCTTGAGGCGCAGCGCGCTCTGGTTGTGCAGGGGCTGCTCCCACCAGTGCCCCACCACGTACTCGGGGATGACCACCGAGACGACCGAGTCGGGCGCCCGCTCGGTCGTCTCCCTGACGTGCCGCAGGATCGGCTGGACGAGCGAGCGGTACGGGGAGCTGAGCACCCGCAGCGGCACGTCGATGCCGTGGGCCTCCCAGGTCGCGCGGAGCACCTCCACCTCCGCCGGGTCCTCGGCGACGGTCACGGCCGTGAGGGAGGCCGGTCGCAGGGTCTTCGCGTACGACAGGGCGCGCAGGCTGGGCGCGTTGACCGAGGCCACGAGCACGAGGACGTGGTTCTCGGCGAGGGCGTGGGGGCGTGCGCCGGGGCCGACGGCGACCTCGGCGGCGACGGCGTCGTAGTGCCGCCGCACCCCCTTCATCCCGGCGAAGAGCACCGGCATCGCGATGACGACCAGCCAGGCGCCGTGCGTGAACTTGGTGATGAGGACGATGACGAGGACGACCGCGGTCAGACAGGCACCGAAGGCGTTGATCGCGAGGCGGATCCTGATGGAGCGACGGGTCAGGGCGGGGCTACGGGACGGGGCGGGGCTACGGGACGGGGCAGGGCGGCGGGCCGGGGCGGGGCGGCGGCGGTCGGCCCCGGTGGGCGCGGCGAGTTCTCGCCGCCAGTGCTTGACCATCCCGGCCTGGGAAAGGGTGAAGGAGACGAAGACGCCGATGATGTAGAGCTGGATCAGCCGGGTCAGCTGCGCGTCGAAGGCGACGATGAGGACGATCGCGGCGAGCGAGAGAAGGACGATGCCGTTGGAGTGGACGAGCCGGTCCCCGCGGTGGAAGAGCTGGCGGGGCGCGTAGCGGTCGCGGCCGAGCACCGAGGCGAGCATCGGGAAGCCGTTGAAGGCGGTGTTGGCCGCCAGGATCAGGACGCCCGCGGTGACGGCCTGGAGCGCGTAGAAGAGGACGTGCCAGTCGCCGAAGGTCGCCCGGCCGATCTGGGCGAGCGCCGTGGACATCGGGGTGCCGGGAGCGAGCCCGAGCTCGGTGGGGTCCTCGGCGACGTGGACCTCGTAGACCATGGCGAGCACGGTGATCCCGGAGAACATGGTCGCCGAGAGCACGCCCATGATCGCGAGGGTCATGGCCGCGTTGTGGCTCTTCGGTTTGGCGAAGGCGGGGACGCCGTTGCTGACGGCCTCGACGCCGGTCAGCGCGGTGCAGCCGGAGGCGAAGGCGCGCAGGGCGAGGAGGACGAGCGCGAGCCCGGAGTAGGACGAGACCGCGTTGACGGGCAGGTCGGCGGATTCGGCGCGGATCGTGGTCCCGGTCGCCATGCGGACGGCCGCCACGGCGAACATGACGTAGATGACGGCGATGAAGGCGTACGTGGGAAGCGCGAACCACCGCCCCGACTCGCGCACACCGCGCAGGTTCAGCCAGGCCAGCACCGCCACGAAGCCCACCGACAGGGCCACGGCGTGCCCGTCGAGCGAGGGGACGGCCGAGGTGATCGCGGCGACCCCGGAGACGACGGAGACGGCGACGGTCATCACGTAGTCGATGAGCAGGGCGGAGGCGGCGGTGAGCGCGGCGGTCTGCCCCAGGTTCTCGGCGGAGACGACATAGGCCCCGCCGCCGCCCGGGTAGGCGTAACAGGTCTGCCGGTAGGACGCGACGACGACCAGCAGCAGGATCACGATGCCGGCCGCCGCGTACCAGGTCAGATGGAGCACGGCGAGGCCACCGAGGGCGAGGATCAGCAGGATCTCCTCGGTCGCGTAGGCGACGGAGGAGAGCGGGTCGCTGCAGAAGATCGGCAGGGCCAGCCGCTTCGGCAGCAGGGTCTCACCGAGCCGACCGCTGTCCAACGGACGTCCTACGAGCAGGCGTTTCGCCGCACTTCCAGCTCTCATAAGTGCTGAAGTTAGGACGAATGGTATGTAATGCGCGGAAGCCGCGCCCTGTGGGAGCCCTGTACGCCCTGTACGAGGAAGGACGTCACGCGTGAGCGGAGTACGAATGGCCGGCGAACCCATGCAGATCGGCGAGGTCGCCGCACGGACGGAACTGTCCCTGCGCACCATCCGCCAGTACGAGGACAACGGCCTGGTGGTGCCGTCGGCGGCCTCGCCCGGCGGATTCCCCCTCTACACGGACGCGGACGTCTCCCGGCTGATGGTGATCCGCCGGATGAAGCCGCTCGGCTTCACCCTCGACGAGACCCGCGAGCTGCTCACGGCCATCGACCGGCTCACCGCCGACCGCCCGGGCACGGACACGGAGCTCGCCCCGGAGGACCGCGCCGCGCTCGTGACCCGCGTCCGCCGCTACGAGCAGGCGGCCGCGGAGCGGGTCACCGAACTGCGGACCCAGCTGGCCCGCGCGGAGGAGTTCGCCACGTCCCTCCGCGGCCGCCTCACGTCCACCCCGGCCTGACCCTGAGCCCCTGAGCCCCGGAGCCCTACGCGGCCAGGACCTCCGCGAGATCGCGGAAGAAGCGGGCGTACGCGGCCGGGCTCGGCGGGGTCTCGGGGTTCCACGCGGCGAGGCGGGTACCGGGCGGGGTCTCGTACGGCGGGACGGCGTGGAAGCGGTCGTCGAAGAGGATCAGATCGGGACGGAGCTCGGCGACCCGGCCCCAGTCGGCGGTGAGCCAGTTGGCGCCGGGCCCCGGACCGGGGTCGAGCAGCCGGACGCCGAGCGCCGCGAGGCGCGCCAGCTCGGGCCAGGCCTGCGGGCGGGCCAGATGGACCTGGTCGGGGCCGGCCCCGGAGAGCGCGAGCACGGCGAGCCCGGTCCGCCCGGCGACCCCCCGGAGGACGGCCTCGGCCTCCACCAGATCCCTCAGCCCCGCCGGAGCCGTCGGAGCCGTCGGGCCGGTCCCGTCTGCCGCCCCGGCCGACGGGACCGGCCCGGCCACCCCGGCCACCCCGGCCGCCCGGAGCGAGCCGCTCAGCTCACCGAAGCGGTCGAGGATCTCCGGAAGGGTGAGCTCGTTGCCGACGGAGAGCGCGGCGAGCGGCACCCCGAGCCGGTCGGCGACCGCCTCGTCCAGCGCGTACGGACTCTTCCCGTCGTACGTGACGTCGACGATCACATCCGGCCGCAGTTCTCGCAGGAGCCCCTCGTCCAGGGCCCGGCCGGGACCGAGGTACGGCACCCCGGCAGCGTCGAGGCCGCCCGCCTTGGCCGGGTCGTACCCGGGGCCGTCGTGCCCGGAGCCGTAGACGGCGACCGGTGTCACCCCCAGGTCGAGCAGCGCCGCCCCGGCCCGTACGTACGCGACGACGCGCTCCGGCACGCGGGCCGCCCCCAGTTCCGTACCCCTGTCGTCCGTGAATCCCCATGGCTGCGCTCCGGACATGCGGCTGCTCCCTCCCCGGCCGAGACTGCCTCCTCCGCCACCTTGGAACGGTTCCCCGGCCCGCACAAGAGGGCCTGCGACCACCCGCGAGCGCCCCCGCCGCCCGCCGACCGCCCGGGACTTTGGTCCCGAACCCCCCTGCCGAAAGGCCCCCGGCGTGGTGTTAACTGAACAGATCGGGAGGAAGTAGTAGGAATCGCCAGCGCCTTCGTGCCCGCGCGCCACCTGCCGGGGCGCAGCGCGTACGGACGGCCCTCACGCCATGGAGTGAGCCATGTCCTTGCCCGGCCAGTTCTCCGACCCCCGTGTCCTCACGCTCTTCGGCCTGCTCGCCGTCTCGACGGCCGTGTGGCTGACGCTGGGCCTGCGGGCCCGCGCCCGGGCGCGCCGCGACCGGGCCGCCGGGCCGCTGGCGCGCGTCTGGCACCCGCAGGAGTCGGTGCCGCTGACCCCCGCGGAAGAGCACGCCTTCGGCCAGGTCGTCTCCCGCCTCTCCCTGGGCGCCCCGGGCCGCCTGCGCTGAGCCGCGCCCGGCACACTCGCGACGGCACGCTCGTGACCCCAGGCTCGCTGCGGCACGCTCATGACCTCACGCTCGCGACTTCGGGCTCGCGCCCCCCAGGCTCGCGACTTCGGGCTCGTGACCTCAGGCTCGTGACCTCAGGCTCGTGACCTCACGCTCGCGCCCCCAGGCACGCGACCTCAGGCCGCCCAGGCGCGCGGGTCGCGCCCCGTCGCCGCGAGGAGCTGCTCGAACGCCGTCGCCCCCGCGGGCAGGTCGACGCCCTCCCCGAAGACGTTCATCTTCCGGGCCATCGGCGCCATCCGCTCCACCTCCTCCACAAGGCCGGCCACCACGGCCGGATCCGGTTCGAAGCCGCGTCCGGTGGCACGGGCCAGGTCCCATGCGTGCACGGTCAGATCGAGCAGGACCATCGAGCCGACCGTCCGCGCGGGCAGCCCCATGGCCCCGGAGGTCCCCTCCTCCGCGCCGGGCGCCGACCAGGCGGTGACGAGCTTCCCGGTCTCCACCGAGAACCGCTCGCGCCAGCCGTCCTCCGCGAGCCGGTCCGGGGTCTCGGTGAAGTCGGCCTCCTCCTTGGCCGCGAGGGCCTGGAAGTTCACGACGACGGCGAAGAGGTGGTTGAGCAGGGCACGCACGTCGTACGCGGCGCAGGGCGTGGGCGCGCCGAGCGATGCGTCGGTGGTGCCACCGACCACGGGAGCGGCGTGGGCGGCGGCGGTGCGAAGCAGATCGCCGATGCGGGGCGGGGCGTCGTAGGTCATGCGTCGACGCTAGAGAATCTGCCCGCCCCGGTCTTGAAGAAACGCGCCGAGGCCGGCCCCCGCCCCCGAAAGATCCCCTAAGGAAGACCCCGAGCCGCCGCCGACGGCCCCTAGCATGCGGATCATGTCCGTCGATTCCTCCGGTTCCGCCGCCTCCGCCCCGCGCCGGGACACCCGGGGCATCGTCGACCCCGCCGAGCTGCTCGCCCGCGTCCGCTTCCGCCGCCACACGCCGGCGCCGGAGCTGCGGCCCTACCTGGAGCACTACTGGCTGATCGACTGGGAGCTGACGGAGCCGTACGCGAGCCATGTCGTCCCGCACCCGTCGGTGAACGTCGTCTTCCAGCGGTACGCCCCGCTCGACGGCTCCCCCGGCGGGGCCCATCCGTCCGCCGACATCTCCGCCGAGGTCTCCGGGATCGGGCTCGGCCTGTTCACGCAGAAGCTGACCGGCGTGGGCCGGGTCTGCGGGGTGCAGTTCCGGCCCGGCGGCTTCCGGCCGTTCGCGCCCGCGTGGCCGGTCTCGACGTGGACGGGCCGCCGGATTCCCCTCACCGAGGTGTTCCCGGAGGGTGGCGAGGACGGGAGTCCCGACCCGCTGTCCGCGGTCCTCTCCCCCGACGGCGACCACGCGCGCGTGGCGGCGCTCGACGCCTTCCTCCTGGCGCACGGCCCGGCGCCCGACCCGGCCGCCGAACAGGCCATGGAGCTCGTGGACCTGATCCGCGCGGACCGCGGGCTCCGCAGGGTGTCCGGGCTGGCCGCCGCTTCCGGCCTGTCGGCCCGCTCGCTCCAGCGCCTCTTCGCCACCTGCGTCGGCGTCGGGCCGAAGTGGGTCATCCTGCGCTACCGCATCCACGAGGCCCTGGAGCGTGCCGAGTCCGCCGGGACGGCGGTCGTCCCCGACTGGGGCCGGCTCGCGGCCGAGCTCGGCTACAGCGACCAGGCCCATCTCGTACGGGACTTCACGGCGACGATCGGGGTGCCGCCGACGGCGTACGCCCGCGGGGTGTCAGTGCCCTGACCTACCGTACGGACCATGGACGACGACACCTCTCCCGTACGCCTGGAGCCCTGGTCCGAAGAGGACGCGGGGCTGCTGCGCGCGCTGAACGCACCGGAGCTGATGGAGCACCTCGGCGGCCCGGAGACGGAGGAACAGCTCGCCGGCCGCCACCGGCGGTACGTGGCGCTGAGCGCCGACGACACGGGCGCGGGGCGGATGTTCCGGATCCGGCTGCTGCCGGAGGACGTGGTCGTGGGCAGCATCGGTTTCTGGGCGCAGACCTGGGACGGCGAGGCGGTGTACGAGACGGGGTGGACCGTGCTGCCCGGCTTCCAGGGCCGGGGCGTCGCGACGGCCGCCACGCGCGCGGTGGCGGCGGAGGCCCGGGCCGCGAGCCTCCGCCGCCATCTGCACGCGTTCCCGTCGGCGGACAACATCGCGTCGAACGCGGTGTGCCGCAAGGCGGGTTTCGAGCTGCTCGGGGAGCGCGACTTCGAGTACCCGCCGGGCCGTCCGATGCTCTGCAACGACTGGCGGCTCGACCTGCGCCCCGACCCGGGGCCAGCTGCCGGCTAGGAGGCGTCTTCCTGCGCGGTCAGCGACCGGGTGAAGTGGAAGGCGACGATGTCGAAGCGCTCGCGCAGGTAGAAGCGGTGGGCTCCGGTGCGGTGGGTGCCGGAGTCGAGGTTGAGCTCGTGGCAGCCGGCCGCGCGGGCGTGGCCCTCCAGGTAGGCGATGAGCGCGTGGCCGACGCCGGTGGAGCGGTCGGCGGCGGCGGTCACCAGGTCGTCGACGTAGAGCTGGCGCAGGGAGCTGGTGTTGTCGACGATCCGCCAGCCGGCGGCGCCGACGCAGCGCCCGGCGTCGGTGTAGGCGGCGCTGAACCTCAGCCCCTGCGGGTGCCCGGCCTCGTACACCTCGCGGAAGAGCTCCGGGGTGAGGTGGGGGCGGAGTTCGGAGAGGACCGGCAGGAGGTCGGTCTCCAGCCGGGGATCGCCCGGCTCCAGGTCGATGATCTTCATGTCGGGACGGTACCCCAGGGTTTTTCAGGGTTGACGGACGAGGCACTCTCACGGATATTTATCTGCGTCACGCAGATTCTTCTCTACGCAATGAATCACGCAAGCAATCGTCTTGCGATCCACCCCCCTCCGGAAGGACACCCCATGACCGTTCTCGTCACCGGCAGCCGCGGCCGCGTCGCCTCCACCCTGATCGGCCTGCTCGACGCCGCGGGCGTCAAGGTCACAGCCGCCTCCAAGAACCCCGCCGACCTCTCCCCACCGCCCGGGGTCGACACCGTGCGCTGCGATCTCACCGACCCGAGCACCTTCGACACCGCCCTGACCGGCGTCGACGCCGTCTTCCTGTACGCCGAGGCCGCCCACGCCGACACCTTCGCCGACCGGGCCCGGACCGCCGGCGTCGAGCACGTCGTACTCCTCTCCTCCAGCTCCGTCCTCGCCCCGGACGCCGCGGAGAGCGCGATCGCCGCCTCCCACCTCACCGCCGAGCGCGCCTTGTCCGCCGTCGCCGACACCGGAGCCTTCGAGGCCACGCACCTCCGGCCGGGCGCCTTCGCCTCCAACGCCCTGCAGTGGTCGTGGGCGCTCCGGGACGGCCGCGCGCCGGCCCTGCCGTATCCGCACGCGTACGGGGACCCGATCCATGAGCGCGACATCGCCGAGGCCGCCCTCGCGGTCCTCACCGAGCCCCGGCTGCGAGGCTCCTCCTACGTCCTGACGGGCCCCGAGTCACTGGACTTCACCGAGCAGCTCGCGATCCTGGCCGAGGTGACGGGCCGGCCGGCGCCCCACACCGTGCCCACTCCCGAGGAGTGGAAGGAGTCGGTCGCCGGCTTCATACCGGAAGCCTTCGCGGACGCCCTGCTCTCCTACTGGGCCGCGCACGACGGCCGGCCGACGCCGCTGACCCGCACCGTCGAGGAACTGACGGGCCACCCCGCCCGCACCTTCGCCGCCTGGGTCACCGACCACGCCGACGCCTTCCGCCCCTGACCGCCCCCTCCGGAAAACCGGCCCCCTCCCCCTCCCCTCGGGGCGAATCCTCCTGGCCCCCGCCCGACCCCCGGTGCCATCCTGTCCCCGTGAACGGACCGGAGATCAACATCAGATTCGCCCCCGGCCTGCGGATCTTCGTCTCGGCGGAGCGACGCTCGGGACACACCCCCGTGGCCACCGACGGCACCTCCTCCCTCGGGCACGTGGTGGAGTCGCTCGGCGTGCCGCTCACCGAGGCGGGACGGCTCCTCGTCGACGGCCGGCCGGTGGACCACTCACACGTCCCGGCCGCGGGCGAGACGGTCGAGGTGGAGGACGTCGCCCGCCCCCAGCCGGTGCCGGGCGCGCCGCTCCGGTTCCTGCTCGACGTACACCTCGGCACACTGGCCCGCCGGCTGCGCCTGCTCGGCGTGGACGCGGCGTACGAGAGCGAGGACATCGGCGACGCCGCCCTGGCCGCGCTCTCCGCGCGCGAGCGGCGGGTCATGCTCTCGCGCGACCGCGGCCTGCTGCGCCGCCGGGAGCTGTGGGCGGGCGCCTATGTCTACAGCGACCGGCCGGAGGACCAGCTCCGCGACGTACTGGAGCGGTTCGCACCGCCACTGACGCCCTGGACCCGCTGCACGGCGTGCAACGGACAGCTGTCCGACACCGACAAGGACGCGGTCCGCGAGCGGCTGGAGCAGGGCACGGAGAAGACCTACGACGTCTTCGCGGAGTGCGTGGAGTGCGGCCGGGTCTACTGGCGCGGCGCCCACCACGCCCGCCTGGAGGCGATCGTCTCCGAAGCGGTCCGCGAGTTCGGCGGCGCGTCGGCCCGCTGAGGGCCGCCCGGCCGGGCCGGCCAGGCCGGCCCGGTCAGCCGAACTCGCCGCCGCGCAGCCGCTCGACCTGTGCGGCGCTGACCTCGACGGTGCGCCGCATATGGGCGATGAGCAGGGCGACCTCGGCGTCGCTGTAGACGTCGAACATCGTGCCCCAGGTCCCGTTGAGCTTGCGCCACAGAGCGGCGAGCTCGGCCATCCGCCCGGGCACGAGCGCCACCAGGACACGGCGGCGGTCCTCGGTGTCCCGCTCGCGCGTCACGTACCCGGCCCGCTCCAGCCGGTCGACGAGCCGGGTCGCGGAGCCCGTGGTGAGCCCGGTCAGCTCGGCCACCCGGCCGGTGGTCACCGGCCCCTCCTCCAGGCTGAGCAGGTTCAGACACTGCACATCGGTCGGGTGGAGCCGCAGATGGTCGGCGACGGCCTGGTTGAACAGGGCGTAGGAGGCCATGTAGCGGCGGGCCTCCCCGTACAGCTCGGTCATCAGCGCGTCGCGCCGGGCGGAACTCTTCTGCGGCATGCAGAAATTGTACGAACCAGCCACCGGCCCGCGGGCTCCGCTTCCGCGCCTCAGGGCGCCTCGGCGGTCAGATAGCGCTGCACGGTCGGACCCAGCCAGGCGACGACCTCCTCGCGGGACATCTCGACGGCCGGCGGCAGACGCAGCACGTAGCGGACGAGCGCCATGCCGAGGATCTGGGACGCGGCGAGCGCGGCCCGGCGCGGAGCGTCCGCGGGGTCGGGGCAGACGCCGAGGGTGACGGGGCCGAGCTGCTCGGCGAAGATCGCCTGCATGCGCTCGGCTCCGGCGGCGTTGGTGACCCCCACTCTCAGCAGCCCGGTCAGGACTTCGTCCCGCTCCCAGCGGTCGAGGAAGTGGGTGACCAGGACCGCCCCGACGTGCTGCGAAGGCAGGGCGCCGAGCTCGGGCAGCCGCAGCTCGAACTCCGAGGCGGCGGCGAACAGCCCCTCCTTGTTGCCGTAGTAACGCATGACCATCGACGGGTCGATCCCCGCGTCGCGGGCGATGGACCGGATGGTGGCGCGCTCGTATCCGTCGGAGGCGAACCGCTCGCGGGCGGCCTCCAGGATCGCGGCCCGGGTGGCGTCGGAACGGCGTACTGCAGTCATATCAACAACTGTAGGCCAACAAGCGTTGACACACCATCACGAGCGGCCTACATTTGCCAACAAGCGTTGACCAACACCTGTTGGCAAACGGTCGTGGGCACCCTGGAGGCAGCCATGAGCACCACGGACACGGACGTACTCGTCATCGGCGCCGGACCCACCGGCCTGCTCCTCGCCGGCGACCTCGCCGCCGCCGGCAGCCGCGTCACCCTCGTCGAGCGCCGCCCGCACGGCCTCGGCAACATGACCCGGGCCTTCACTGTCCACGCCCGCACCCTGGAACAGCTCGACGCCCGCGGCCTCGCCGACGAACTCCTCGCCACCGGCACGACCCTCACCCGGATGAGCCTCTTCGGCGCCCTCGAAATGGACCTCACCCGCCTGCCCAGCCGCTTCAACCACCTGCTCATCACCCCGCAGTACGAAGTCGAACGACTCCTGGAGCGCCGGGCCGCCGCAGCGGGCGTCACCTTCCGGTACGGGACGACGCTCCGCGGCCTGCACCAGAACAGCGACACGGTCACCGCCGAGCTCACCGACCCCGACGGCACCCCCCGCACCCTCAGCGCCCTCCACCTGGTCGGCACGGACGGCCACCGCAGCACCGTGCGCTCCGCCCTGGGCCTCCCCTTCCCCGGCGGCTCCGTGATCCGCTCCCTCGTCCTCGCCGACGTCCGCCTCGCCGAGGAGCCCGCCGAACTGCTCACCGTCCGAAGCTCCGGAGACACCTTCGCCTTCCTCGCCCCCTTCGGCGACGGCTGGTACCGCGCCATGGGCTGGAGCCGCACCCGCCAGGTCCCCGACAGCGAGCCCGTCGACCTCGACGAGGTCCGCGAGATCACCCGCACCGCCTTCGGCACCGACTACGGCATGCACGACGCCCGCTGGATCTCCCGCTTCCACAGCGACGAGCGCCAGGCCCCGGCGTACCGCGTGGGCCGCGCCCTCCTCGCCGGAGACGCCGCCCACGTCCACTCCCCCGCCGGCGGGCAAGGCATGAACACCGGCCTCCAGGACGCCGCCAACCTCTCCTGGAAGCTCACCGCCGTCCTGCGCGGCGAAGCCCCCGACCCCGAGGCACTCCTCGACAGCTACGAGTCCGAGCGGCATCCGGTCGGCGCCATGGTGCTGCGCAGCAGCGGGGCGATCGTGCGCCTCGCGATGGCCCGCACGCCCCTCACCCAAGCCGCCCGCGCCACCGCCGCCCGCTTCCTGAACACGGTCGCCCCCGCCTCCGCCCGAGCCCTGGGCATGATCAGCGGACTCGGCATCGCCTACGCCCCGCCGACGGGCTCCCGCCGCCCGGCAGGCCGCCGCGCACCCGACCTACACCTGCGCGAGGGCCGGCTCCACGAGCTGCTGCGCGCGGGCGAGTTCGTCCTGATCGCCCCGGAGGGCACGACCCCCGCCCTGCCGCCGACGGCCCCGTTCGCCCCCGAGCGGCTGATACGGGCCACCTGGCCGGACCGATCCCGCCGCGAGGCGGTACTGATCCGCCCCGACGGCTACGTCCACTGGACGACCCGCTGATCAGAAGACGTACGGATCCCCGGTGGCGAGCACCAGAACCCGATGCCGGTCGTTCCCCGGATTCCGGTCGACCGCGGCCCCGTCCCGCCAGGCCGTGGTGATCTCCACCATCAGCTCGTCCGGGAGACCCGCGGTCCGCAGGTCGAGCGCCAGCTCACCGACGCCCCCGGCGGCCCGGAGCTCCCCCGTCCGACAGGACACCACACGGTCACTGCTCCACAGACAGGCCGGCGGCAGCTCGTGACCCCCCGCCATCGGCTCGGAGAAGGCGAGCCGGACCGTCGCCTGGGAGAGATCGGAGGGTCCGTGGTTCTCGCTGACCAGCCAGACACCGACCCGCCCGTCCCACAGGGAGACATGCCCATGATGAGCAAGATCCGCCTCGGGCCCCACGACACGGGCACTCGCACCCGTCCCCGTACCCATCACCACCGAGACCGCGAGCACGACCCCGAGCACAGCCATCCGCATTCCACGCATAAGCACAAAATACCTAAATAACACTCAACAACCTGACACCCAGTCAGTCAGCGTGTCCCGGACCACTCCCCGGACATCCACGCAGCCACCCACGCGGCCACCGATCGGCACCCCCACCTATCCTGACCGGGCGATGCACGTAATCGACCACCTGCGCGAGGAGCACGCCATGACCGCCCCCGGGACCCCCATCGCCGTCATCACCGGAGCGAGCGGCGGAATCGGCGCCGCCACGGCCAAGCAACTCGCCGCCGCCGGCTACCGCGTCGTGCTCACCGCCCGCCGCAAGGACCGCATCGAGACCCTCGCCGCCGAGATCAACGACGCCGGCCACCAGGCCACCGCCTACGCCCTCGACGTCACCGACCGCGCCGCCGTCGACGAGTTCGCCTCCGCCTTCCGCACCCTCGCGGTCCTCGTCAACAACGCCGGCGGCGCCCTCGGCGCCGACTCCGTCGCCACCGGCGACCCCGACGACTGGCGCCAGATGTACGAGGTCAACGTCCTCGGCACCCTCCACATGACCCAGGCCCTGCTCCCCGCCCTCACCGCGAGCGGCGACGGCACGGTCGTCGTCCTCTCCTCCACCGCGGGCCACTCCACCTACGAGGGCGGCGCCGGCTACGTCGCCGCCAAGAACGGCGCCCGCGTCCTCGCCGAGACCCTCCGCCTGGAAATCGTCGGCACCCCGGTCCGCGTCATCGAGATCGCCCCCGGCATGGTCAAGACTGACGAGTTCGCCACGACCCGCTTCCGCGGCGACACCGACAAGGCGGCCAAGGTCTACGCGGGCGTGGCCGAACCCCTGACCGCGGACGACGTGGCCGACACCATCACCTGGGCCTGCACCCGCCCCCCGCACGTCAACATCGACCTCCTGGTCGTCCGCCCCCGAGCCCAGGCCTCCAACACCAAGGTCCACCGCGAGCTGTAACCCCCCGATCGAGTGAACCCACTCGATCACCGGCACGGCCCCCGAAGACCAGGCCTAACGTCGAAGACAACTCCATACAGAACGGCCCTCGACCGGGATTCCCGTCCCGGCCGAGGGCCTCACCACCAGGAAGACGCAACTTCCCATGGCTGAACAGGACCCTAGCGCGCCCGCGCTCTTCGACATGAGCGCCCTCACGCCCGCAGCACCGCGGTCCTTCATGGACCTCGAAGACCCCAACTACGCCTACATGTTCGGCTTCCTCCAGGCAGACGGGCACATGGCAGCAGGAACGCGCCTGAGGGGATCCCTCACCGTCGAACTCAATGCACGGGACATCCAGATCCTCCGCGAGTTCCAGGACCTGACCCCGTACAACACCAGCATCACCGAGCGCACTCGTTCGACGAACTTCTCGGAGAGCCACCACTCGGCGACCTGGACCCTGTGCGCGCTGGAAGCACGCACCACGCTCAACCAGCTCGGCCTGCCCTACGGCAAGAAGTCCAAGAAGATCACCCCGCCCCGCGTGCCCTTCTCCCGTCGGGACTACCTCCGCGGCGTCATCGACGCAGACGGGTCGGTCGGCTTCACGGGCCAAGGCCTCCCGTTCGTCTCGCTCACCACATCCAGCACCGCTGTCGGCGCCTACCTGTGCCACTACGCGAAGAAGGTCACCGGCGCAGAACGCCGGATCAAGCGAAACACCCGTGACGGGGTCTACAACATCCTGTACACGAAGGAGGCGGCCATCCGGCTGGCCGAGCATCTCTACTTCCCCGGCTGCCTCGCCCTGGAACGCAAGAGGAGCGCCGCCGCGGCCCTTGCCTCCTGGGTACGCCCACCCGGGATGAAGGTTCGGCCTCCCCGGAAGCCCTGGACGGCCGAAGCCGACCGCATCCTGCTCACCGCGCCCACTCTTTCCCAAGCGGCCGCAGAACTGGGCCGGTCCCAAAGCAGCTGCAAGGTCCGTCGCTGGCGCCTGGTGAACGGCACCGGTCCGTCAACGACTCCATACGGCCTGTAGGCCACAAACAATCGACCCTGACACATGGTGCCGGGGTCGACTGCTGCTCACATTCAGCCCTTCACGCAGATGACCTGCTTCAACTTGGCGACGACCTCCACCAAGTCCCGCTGCTGGTCGATCACCTTCTCGATCGGCTTGTACGCGCCCGGGATCTCGTCCACGACGCCGGAGTCCTTACGGCACTCCACGCCCCGCGTCTGCTCCTCCAGGTCCCGCACCGTGAAGCGCCGCTTCGCCGCGCTCCGGCTCATCCTGCGTCCCGCGCCGTGCGAGGCCGAGTTGAAGGCCTTCTCGTTGCCGAGCCCCTTCACGATGTACGAGCTGGTGCCCATCGACCCGGGGATGATCCCGAAGTCGCCACGGCCGGCCCGGATCGCGCCCTTCCGTGTGACCAGCAGGTCCATACCCTCGTACTGCTCCTCCGCCACGTAGTTGTGGTGGCAGGAGATCTCGGTCTCGAAGGTCACCTTGGCCTTCCGGAACTCCTTGCGGATCACTTCCTTCAGGAGCGCCATCATGAGCGCGCGGTTGTACTTGGCGTACTCCTGAGCCCAGTACAGATCATTGCGGTAGTCCGCCATCTGCGGGGTGTCCGAGACGAACACGGCCAGGTCGCGGTCGACCAGGCCCTGGTTGTGCGGCAACTTCTGGGCCACGCCGATGTGGTGCTCGGCCAGCTCCTTGCCAACGTTGCGCGAGCCGGAGTGCAGCATCAGCCAGACCGAACCCGACTCATCGAGACAGACCTCGATCATATGATTTCCGGAGCCAAGCGTTCCCATCTGCTGCTCCGCCCGGCCCCGACGGAACTTGACCGACTCGGCGATCCCATCGAACCGCGACCAGAAGTCGTCCCACCCCGCCGTGGGGAACTGGTACAGCCGCCCCGGGTCCACCGCCTCCCGGTGCAGGCCGCGGCCCACCGGGATCGCCTGCTCGATCTTCGACCGCAGTCGTGACAGATCACCCGGCAGGTCGTTCGCCGTCAGCGAGGACTTGACCGCCGACATCCCGCAGCCGATGTCGACACCGACCGCCGCCGGACACACCGCCCCCTGCATCGCGATCACCGAACCGACCGTCGCGCCCTTGCCGTAGTGCACGTCCGGCATCACGGCCAGGCCCTTGATCCACGGCAGCGTCGCCGTGTTCCGCAGCTGCTGCATGGCGCCGTCGTCCACCGTGGAAGGATCGGTCCACATCCGGATGGGTACTTTCGCCCCCGGCACCTCTACGTACGACATACTTCCTCAATTCCCCCGAAAAGTCTGATAACGCAAAAACCGGAGCCAAAGCCCGTACAGGTGACAGCGGACCGGCATCAACAGCTGCGTGTGCGATAGACATTGTGTCCACCGGCCGGGTTCGCGCGGCAAACAGTTTTCGGGAAAGACTTCGGGAGAAGGGAGCCTGGGACCGTGCAGCGAAAGAGGTACGCCCCCGGCCGAACCGGGTCCACGGCACGTACCGCCGCCGTCCTCACCAGCGTCCTCGGACTGGGCCTCGGGCTAGGCCTCACGGGATGCTCGGCCGGCACCACGACGGACGACATCGCCGTCGACGCCAAGGCCGGCCCCGTCACGCCCGTCGCACCACCGGGCCGCTACCGCACCCTCTTCGAGCCCTGCGGCTCCGTCTCGCAGGCCATGCTGAAGGAGCTGCTCCCGGGCGCCACCGCCCTGGCCGACCCCGAGCGCGCCAAGGCGTACCGCGGCGCCGCGGCCGTCACGTACGACACCGACCGGCGCGTCGGCTGCACGTGGAAGGCCGACAGCCCCGAGGTCTCCCACCGGCTCGTCCTCGACATCGAGCGGGTCGTGTCGTACGACCCCGCCGTCAGCGACGACGCCCGGGCGCAGGAGGTGTACCTCCGCAAGCAGCTCGCGGCGGGCATCCCGGTGCCCCCCACGGCCTCGCCCACCCCCACCGACACGGCCACGGCCACCGGCACCGCCGACCCCAAGAGCACCACGACCAACACGACCAACACGGACACCACGGACACCACCGCGCCGCCGAGCAAGACCCCGCCCGCCGACGGCCGCACCGCCACCGGCCCCGCGGATCCGACGTCGGGAGCGCCCGCCACGGGAACGCCTTCGGGCGGCACGCCGTCCACCGGGCCCACCTCCACCTCCACCGGCCTGGAGCCCCGCGTCCTCGACGGTCTCGGCGACATCGCGTACGTCGACGACGCCCTGACCACCGTCACGGCGAACGGCCACCAGCGTGCCGTCAGCGTGGTGTTCCGCACATCCAACGTCATCGTGACGGTCTCCTACCGGGAGCAGACCACCGGTTCCGTGGAGGCTCCCGACAGCAAGGAACTGCAGGACAGGGCCCGGAACCTGGCCCGGACGCTCGCCGAGCGCCTGGAGGAGTAGCCGTTCGCGGACGATCCGTGAGCGGACGGCGACCACGTAACGTGTCGGCGTACCCGTGGCCGCCCGATGGCCGTGGCCGCCGACCGGCCGGCCGGACCGTACGACAAGCGACTGAAGGAACCATGCAGCGATCAGCCCCGCGACTCCCCCGCATACTCGCCTGCGCAGCCGTCCCGGTGATGCTCGTCGTCGCCGGCTGCTCGTCGGACTCCGGCGACAGTGGCGACTCCGGCAAGAAGGGGACGCAGGACAAGACGTCGGCGTCGGCGTCGGCCTCCGCCGCTCCGAAGCCCTCGCCGACGCCGACGGTCGCGCCGGCGAAGTTCGCGAAGCTGCCCGAGGTCTGCAAGGCGATCTCCGCCAAGACGACCGCGTCCCTGGTGCCCAAGGCGAAGAGCAAGAAGGGCACGCCGGCCGCCTCCAGTGACCTGGCCAGCCGTGGTGGCTGCTCGTGGAACGGTCTCGACGACAACGGCGTGGACGGTTCGCAGTACCGCTGGCTCGACGTGTCGTTCTACCGGTACGAGTCGGACGTCTCGCTCGGCAGCGGCGAGGAGCGGGCGCGGGAGAACCTGACGAAGGAGCTCGCGAAGATCCAGGAGACGTCCGGCGCGAAGAACCTCCGCACCACGACGGCCTCGGGCATCGGCGACGAGGCGAAGGCCGTCGCGTACAAGCTGCGCAAGACGGACGAGGACTTCGTCTACGCCTCCGTGGTCGCGCGTACGGGCAACGTCCTGGTCCTGCTCTCGTACAACGGCGCCGGTTACGCGGGGGCCGACGCCCCGTCCGACAAGAAGGTCATGGACGGCGCGGTGAAGGCGGCCAAGGAGGCCGTGGCCGCCGTCGCGGCAGCCAACAAGTAGCCGGCAAGCAGCCGACGGGTAGCCAACAAGTAGTCACAAACCAGCGCAGACCGCCACGTCCGCGCGGAGCCCGTCCCTCCCCCGAGGGCCGGGCTCCGTGTGCATGTGCCACTCTGTGCGCGCGAGATGTCGTTTGACGGGGAGGGGATCGCGGGTGGCCGCGATGCAGCTGACACGCACACACCGAATACTCATCGGCCTCGTCATCGGCGGTGCGCTGATCATCGCGGGGATCGGTTTCGCGGGTTCGTACGCCGCGGTCCGCGAGCTCGCGATGGACAAGGGCTTCGGCACCTTCTCGTACTTCTTCCCGATCGGCATCGACGCGGGCATCTGTGTCCTGCTCGCGCTCGACCTGCTGCTGACGTGGCTGCGGATCCCGTTCCCGCTGCTGCGCCAGACCGCCTGGGTGCTGACGGCGGCGACGATCGCGTTCAACGGCGCGGCCGCCTGGCCGGACCCGCTGGGCGTCGGGATGCACGCGGTGATCCCGATCCTGTTCGTGGTGGCCGTGGAGGCCGCGCGGCACGCGGTGGGCCGCATCGCGGACATCACGGCGGACAAGCACATGGAGGGTGTCCGGCTCACGCGCTGGCTGCTGTCTCCGGTGCCGACGTTCCGGCTGTGGCGCCGGATGAAGCTGTGGGAGCTCCGCTCGTACGAGCAGGTCATCAAGTTGGAGCAGGAGCGCTTGATCTACCAGGCGCGGCTGCAGGCCCGTTACGGCCGTAGCTGGCGGCGCAAGGCCCCGGTGGAGGCGCTGATGCCGCTGCGGCTTGCGCGGTACGGGGTGCCGCTGGCGGAGACGGCGGCGGCCGGCCTGGCGGCGGCGGGTATCGAACCGGCGGTGCTGCCTCCGCAGGTGCAGCAGGCGGCGCAGCCGGTGGCGGTCGGGGCGTCCGTGCCCCAGCAGCTCCCCCAGCCGCAACAGCTCCAGCAGCCCCAGCTCCCCCAGGGCGCGCCGGGGCAGGCCGGTCAGCCGGGTCAGGTCGGCGCACCGGGTGAGCCGGGTGCGCCGGGTGAGTCGAGCCACGAGAGCCAGTGGTTCGCCGCGCAGCAGGTCTCCCCGGAGTCGTACGAGGGTACGTACAACCCTCGGATCGTGGAGGGTCTGGAGCCGACGCCGGTCCCGGTGCCGCAGGGTCCCGAGGACGTTCCCGCGCCGGGCCCCGAGCAGTTCGTCGAGTATCCGGAGTACGTCGAGCGGCAGGAGCCGCAGGCCGACGAGTTCGAGGATGTCGTCTACAAGGTCTTGGGGGCGTACGTGCTCGAGCACGAGCGTCTCCCCGACGAGGACGAGCTGGCGCAGCTGGTGGCCGAGCAGTACGGCCTCCAGGAGTACCCCGCGACCGACATCGAGCTGCTGCGGCAGACGATCCCGCGGGCGCAGGAGCGGGTGCAGCAGGCGAGGGCCGACGTCGACACCCCGTAGGTCGATGTGAAAGGGCCGCCACCCGGATCCGGGTGGCGGCCCTTTCGCGTGCTCACGTGCTCACGTGCTCACACGCTCACGCTCACGCGCCGAGCAGCTTCCTCACCCGCTCCGCCCCCACCGCGAGGAGCAGCGTGGGCAGGCGCGGTCCGGTCTCGCGGCTGACGAGGAGCTTGTAGAGCAGGGCGAAGAAGGCGCGCTGGGCCAGCTTCAGCTCGGGCGTGGGCTTGGCCTCGGGGTCGAGCCCGGCCTGGATCTTCGGGACGCCGTAGACGAGCGTGGTGAGCCCGTCGAGCGACCAGTGGGTGTCCAGGCCTTCCAGGAGGAGGCGCAGCGACTCGCGGCCCTCGTCGTCGAGGGTGCCGAGGAGCTCGGTGTCGGGCTCGTCGCGGACGATGGTGCGCTGGTCGGCCGGGACCTGGTTGGTGATCCAGTTCTCGGCGCGGTCGAGGCGCGGCCGGACCTCGTCGAGGGAGGTGACCGGGTTCTCCGGGTCGAGCTCGGTCAGGATCCGCAGGGTCTGCTCGTCGTGGCCGGCCGTGATGTCCATGACCGAGGCGAGCGTGCGGTACGGCAGGGGGCGCGGCGTCCGGGGCAGCTCGCCGGCGGCGGTGCGGGCCGCGCGGGTGTGGGCGGCGGCGTCGGCGGGCAGGACGGAGCCGTCGGCGACCTTGGCCTCCAGCTTGTCCCACTCGTCGTAGAGCCGCTGGATCTCCTGATCGAAGGCGATCTTGAAGGACTGGTTCGGCTTGCGGCGGGCGTACAGCCAGCGCAGCAGCGGCGCTTCCATGATCTTCAGTGCGTCGGCCGCGGTCGGCACGCCGCCGCGGGAGGAGGACATCTTGGCCATGCCGCTGATGCCGACGAAGGCGTACATGGGGCCGATGGGCTGGACGCCGTCGAAGATTTCGCGGACGATCTGGCCGCCGACGACGAAGGAGGAGCCGGGCGAGGAGTGGTCGACGCCGGAGGGCTCGAAGATGACGCCCTCGTAGGCCCAGCGCATGGGCCAGTCGACCTTCCAGACCAGCTTGCCGCGGTTGAACTCGCTGAGCTTCACGGTCTCGGCGAAGTCGCAGTTCGTGCAGGTGTAGGCGAGCTCGGTCGTCTCGTCGTCGTAGGACGTGACGGTGGTGAGGTCCTTCTCGCAGCGGCCGCAGTAGGGCTTGTACGGGAAGTAGCCGGAGGCGCCGCCGGAGCCGTCGTCCTCGGCGGCCGCGCCGGAGCCTTCCTCGGCCTCCAGCTCGGCTTCGTCGAGGGGCTTCTGCGACTGCTTCTTCGGTGCCTTCTTCGTCCGGTACTGGTCGAGGATGGCGTCGATGTCGCCGCGGTGCTTCATGGCGTGCAGGATCTGCTCGCGGTAGGCGCCGGCGGTGTACTGCTCGGTCTGGCTGATCGGGTCGTACTCGACGCCGAGCTCGGCCAGCGACTCGACCATGGCGGCCTTGAAGTGCTCGGCCCAGTTGGCGTGGGGCGAGCCGGCCGGGGCCGGGACGGAGGTCAGCGGCTTGCCGATGTGCTCGGCCCAGGACGCGTCGATGCCCTCGATGCCGTTGGGCACCTTGCGGTAGCGGTCGTAGTCGTCCCAGGAGATGAGGTGCCTGACCTCGTACCCGCGGCGGCGGATCTCGTCGGCGACCAGGTGCGGGGTCATGACCTCGCGGAGGTTGCCCAGGTGGATCGGGCCGGACGGGGAGAGGCCGGAGGCGACGACGACCGGTTTGCCAGGCGCACGTCGCTCCGACTCGGCGATGACCTCGTCCGCGAAACGGGAGACCCAGTCGGTCTCGGTGCTGCTCTGAGCCACGGTCGGTACGTCCTTCTTCCTGAGGGGTCCTGCTGGATGGCCTCGCTGCGGTACAGCCCTACGTGAGCCATTCTCCCAGACGGAAGCACGCACTCCGTGGTTGTCCACAGGCGGAGAAAACACGTTGCTCTCCCATGGGACACTTGACAAGCGAAATAGACCTGACGAACTCAACAGGAACGGAAGCTCATGGCCTCGGTCCCTTCCCTCGCTTCGACCGTGCAGCAGCGCCTCGCGGACGGACTCTCGGCAGCTCTGCCGGAGGCCGCGTCCGCCGACCCGCTGCTGCGACGAAGCGACCGGGCCGATTTCCAGGCCAACGGCATCCTGGCGCTGGCGAAGCAGCTCAAGGGCAATCCGCGTGAGCTGGCGACGAAGGTCGTCGACGCGATCCCGGCGAACGACGTGCTGAAGGAGATCGAGGTCTCGGGCCCCGGCTTCCTGAACATCACGGTGACGGACTCGGCGATCATCGACACGCTCGCGGCCCGTGCCGCGGACGCGCGTCTCGGCGTGCCGTTCAACGAGTCGGCGGGCACGACGGTGATCGACTACGCCCAGCCGAACGTGGCGAAGGAGATGCACGTCGGTCACCTGCGGTCCGCCGTGATCGGCGCCGCGATGGTGGAGATCCTGGAGTTCACGGGCGAGACGGTGGTCCGTCGTCACCACATCGGTGACTGGGGCACGCAGTTCGGCATGCTCATCCAGTTCCTGATCGAGCACCCGCACGAGCTGGACCACAAGGTCGAGGGTGCCGACGTCTCCGGTGAGGAGGCCATGTCGAACCTGAACCGGCTCTACAAGGCCTCGCGTGCGCTGTTCGACTCGGACGAGGAGTTCAAGACGCGGGCGCGTGCCCGGGTCGTCGACCTCCAGGCGGGCGACGCGGAGACGCTGGCCATGTGGCAGCGGTTCGTGGACGAGTCGAAGATCTACTTCTACTCGGTCTTCGAGAAGCTCGACATGGACATCAGCGACCCGGACATCGTCGGTGAGTCCGGCTACAACGACATGCTGCACGAGACGTGCCGCCTGCTGGAGGAGTCGGGCGTCGCCGTCCGTTCCGAGGGTGCGCTGTGTGTGTTCTTCGACGACGTGAAGGGCCCGGACGGCAACCCGACGCCGCTGATCGTCCAGAAGTCCGACGGCGGTTTCGGCTATGCGGCGACGGACCTGTCGGCGATCCGCGACCGGGTGACGAACCTGAAGGCGACGTCCCTGGTGTACGTGGTGGACGCGCGTCAGTCGCTGCACTTCAAGATGGTCTTCGAGACGGCCCGCCGGGCGGGCTGGCTGAACGACGGCGTGAAGGCCGTCCAGCTGGCGTTCGGCACGGTCCTCGGCAAGGACGGCAAGCCGTTCAAGACCCGTGAGGGCGAGACGGTCCGGCTGGTGGACCTGCTGGACGAGGCCGTGGACCGCGCCACGGCGGTCGTGCGCGAGAAGGCCGAGAAGGTGGGCCTGACCGAGTCGGAGATCGTCGAGAACGGCCAGTACGTGGGCATCGGCGCGGTCAAGTACGCCGACCTGTCGACGTCCGCCGCGCGCGACTACAAGTTCGACCTGGACCAGATGGTCTCGCTGAACGGCGACACCTCGGTGTACCTCCAGTACGCGTACGCGCGCATCAAGTCGATCTTCGGGAAGGCCGGCGACCGCTCGCCGCTCGCCCACCCCGAACTGGAGCTGGCCCCGGCCGAGCGCGCGCTCGGTCTGCACCTGGACCAGTTCGGCGAGGTGATCGCCGAGACCGCCGCGGAGTACGCCCCGCACAAGCTGGCCGCGTACCTGTACCAGCTGGCGTCGCTGTACACGACGTTCTACGACCAGTGCCCCGTCATCAAGCCGGAGCCGCCGAAGGAGATCGCGGAGAACCGCCTCTTCCTCTGCGACCTGACCGCCCGCACGCTCCACCAGGGCATGGCCCTCCTGGGCATCCGGACGCCCGAGCGCCTCTGAGGCTCGGGGGTTCGGAGCCGTAGAGAGCAGCGAAGCGAAGCCCCCGGCGCGGGAAATCCCGTGCCGGGGGCTTCGTCGTCATCGCAGATTGTGCGAGGTCCTGCCCGAGACCTCGTCGATCTCCGTGTGGGCCTTCTGGAGCAGCTGCGAGGCGAGGTCCATGAGCGCGCGGGCGCCCGCGATCTCCTCGCCGACCCGCAGTTGGTCGGGATCGGAGGGGTGCCGGTTGGCCGTGCCGTGGGCCCGGAACTCGGTGCCGTCGGTGAGCCGGACCATGGCCGCCGCCCTCGTCCGGTCGCCCTCCTCCTGGAACTCCATCTCCACGTGCCATCCGACAAGCGTGTTCATCATGAGGACCACCTCCAGCGAGGTACCTGTCGGGTACCTCTCCAGAGTGCGCCGCCCGGCCCTCAGGGGCGAGCCGACCCCAGCTTCTGCGCGACCTCGGTCGCCCAGTACGTGAGGATCATCTTCGCGCCGGCGCGCCGGATGCCGGTCAGGGTCTCGAGGATCGCCCGGTCGCGGTCGATCCAGCCCTTCTCGGCGGCGGCCTCGACCATCGCGTACTCGCCGCTGATCTGGTACGCGGCGACGGGGACGTCCACCGCCGCGGCGACCTTGGCGAGGACGTCCAGGTACGGTCCGGCGGGCTTGACCATCACCATGTCCGCGCCCTCCTCCAGGTCGAGGGCGAGCTCCCGCATCGACTCCCGCAGGTTGGCGGGGTCCTGCTGGTAGGTCTTGCGGTCGCCCTGGAGGGAGGAGCCGACGGCCTCGCGGAAGGGGCCGTAGAAGGCGGAGGAGTACTTCGCGGTGTAGGCGAGGATCGCCACGTCCTCCTTGCCGATGGTGTCCAGGGCGTCGCGGACGACTCCGACCTGGCCGTCCATCATTCCGGAGGGTCCGACCACGTGGACGCCGGCGTCGGCCTGGACCTGCGCCATCTCGGCGTACCGCTCCAGCGTGGCGTCGTTGTCGACGCGGCCGTCGGCGTCGAGGACGCCGCAGTGCCCGTGGTCGGTGTACTCGTCGAGGCAGAGGTCCGACATGATCACCAGGTCGTCGCCGACCTCGGCCCGCACGTCACGGATGGCGATCTGCAGAATGCCGTCCGGGTCGGTCCCGGCCGTGCCGGCGCCGTCCTTCTTGGCGTCCTCGGGCACGCCGAAGAGCATGATCCCGGAGACGCCGGCCTCCACGGCCTCCACCGCTGCCTTCCGCAGGGTGTCCCGCGTGTGCTGGACGACGCCGGGCATGGCCGTGATCGGCACGGGCTCGGCGATCCCCTCGCGCACGAACGCGGGAAGGATCAGGTCGGCCGGCTGAAGCCGCGTCTCGGCAACCATGCGCCGCATGGCAGGCGTCGTCCGCAGCCGCCGCGGCCGCGCCCCGGGAAAGGATCCGTACGAGTTCATAGGCCCGAGGCTACGCCCGCCCAAACAGTGGTTTTACCGACAACCTGTTGCCGGAAAGCCACGCAAAGCAAAGGGTGCGGGACCTTCGCAAGGCCCCGCACCCCGAGAAACCCGACTACGTCGTACGACGCCGCCGCGCGCCCGGCCGCCGCTCGGAGGGCCGAGTGACCGGATCCCCCGCCTCCAGCGCCGCTTCCCGGCGCCGCAGCCCGAAGTCGGCCAGCGCCTCCGCGAGCTTGTGCACGGAAGGCTCGGGCGACAGCACGTCCACCCGCAGCCCGTGCTCCTCGGCCGTCTTGGCCGTGGCGGGGCCGATGCACGCGATCACGGTCACGTTGTGCGGCTTCCCGGCGATGCCCACCAGGTTCCGCACCGTCGACGACGACGTGAAGAGCACGGCGTCGAAGCCGCCGCCCTTGATCGCCTCGCGCGTGTCCGCCGGCGGCGGCGACGCCCGTACGGTCCGGTAGGCGGTGACGTCGTCGACCTCCCACCCGAGCTCGATGAGCCCGGCGACCAGCGTCTCCGTCGCGATGTCGGCCCGCGGCAGGAACACCCGGTCGATCGGGTCGAAGACGGGGTCGTACGGCGGCCAGTCCTCAAGGAGGCCCGCGGCCGACTGCTCACCGCTCGGCACCAGATCGGGCTTCACGCCGAAGTCGACGAGCGCCGCGGCGGTCTGCTCGCCCACGGCCGCGACCTTGATCCCGGCGAAGGCGCGCGCGTCGAGCCCGTACTCCTCGAACTTCTCCCGCACCGCCTTCACGGCGTTCACGCTGGTGAAGGCGATCCACTCGTACCGCCCGGTCACCAGACCCTTGACGGCACGCTCCATCTGCTGCGGGGTGCGCGGCGGCTCGACGGCGATCGTCGGCACCTCGTGCGGCACCGCGCCGTACGAACGCAGCTGGTCGGAGAGCGAGGCGGCCTGCTCCTTGGTACGCGGCACGAGCACCCGCCACCCGAAGAGGGGCTTCGACTCGAACCACGACAGCTGGTCCCGCTGCGCCGGGGCGCTGCGCTCGCCGACCACGGCTATGACCGGCCGGTGGCCCTCGGGCGAGGGGAGGATCTTGCCCTGCTTGAAGACCTGGGCGATGGTGCCGAGCGTCGCGTTCCACGTCCGCTGGCGGGTGGTCGTACCGGCGATGGTGACGGTGAGCGGGGTGTCCGGCTTACGGCCAGCCGCCACCAGTTCACCGGCGGCCGCGGCCACCGAGTCGAGCGAGGTGGACACGACGACGGTGCCGTCGGAGGCGCCGACCTCGGACCAGCACCGCTCGTCGGCGGTCCTGGCGTCGACGAACCGCACGTCCGTGCCCTGCGCGTCGCGCAGCGGGACACCGGCGTACGCGGGCACGCCGACGGCGGTGGCGACACCGGGGACGACCTCGAAGGGGATGCCCTCGGCGGCGCAGGCCAGCATCTCGGCGCCCGCGTTCCCGTCGAGACCGGGGTCGCCGGTCACCGCACGGACGACCCGCCTGCCGCCCCTCGCGGCCTCCATGACAAGATTGGCGGCATCCCTCAACACGGGGACTCCGGCGGCTGTTGACGCCTCGTCAACAACCGTCAGCTCAGGCGTGCTCACCCCCGCGCGCGCATGGTCGCGAACGACCTCGAGCACCTCCGGCTCGGCGATCAGGACGTCCGCGCCCGCGAGGGCCTCGACGGCCCTGAGGGTCAGCAGTCCGGGGTCTCCCGGTCCTGCACCGAGGAACGTGACGTGCCCGTGGCCGGTGAAGGCCGAGGACACTGGGCTGGTGGTCGGGCGGGTGGGGTTCAAAGTGCTCGCTCCCCCATAAGACCAGCCGCACCCTTGGCGAGCATCTCGTCCGCGAGTTCGCGTCCGAGTGCCATCGCCTCGTCGTGCGACGTGGGTACGGGACCGGTGGTGGACAGCTGCACCAGCGTCGAGCCGTCGGTGGTGCCGACGACGCCGCGCAGGCGCATTTCGGTGACAACCTGCCCGTGACCGGGGTCGTCGGCCAGCAGGTCGGCCAGCGCACCCACGGGTGCGGAGCAGCCGGCCTCCAGGGCGGCGAGCAGGGATCGCTCGGCCGTCACGGCGGCCCGCGTGTGCGGGTCGTCGAGAGCGGCGAGCGTGGCGACGAGCTCGGCGTCGGACGCCGGGCATTCGATCGCCAGGGCCCCCTGGCCGGGGGCGGGCAGGACCGAGTCGACCGACAGGTGGTCGAGCGACAGGGAGCCGGTCAGCTCCGCGGTCCCGCCGATGCGGTTGAGACCGGCCGCGGCGAGAACCACCGCGTCCAGTTCACCGCTGTGTACGTAGCCGACCCGGGTGTCGATGTTCCCCCGGATCGGGACACAGGTGATCTCCAGGCCGTGGCTGCGCGCGTACGCGTGGAGCTGGGCCATGCGACGCGGCGAACCGGTGCCGACGCGGGCACCCTTGGGCAGCCGGTCGAGCGTGACGCCCTCCCGCGCGATCAGCACGTCGCGCGGGTCTTCGCGCTTCGGGATCGCGGCCAGCACGAGCTCGGGGTGCTGGGCGGTCGGCAGGTCCTTCAGCGAGTGGACGGCGAAGTCCACCTCACCGGCGAGCAGCGCGTCGCGCAGGGCGGCGACGAAGACGCCGGTGCCGCCGATCTGCGCGAGGTGCTCCCGGGAGGTGTCCCCGTACGTCGTGATCTCCACGAGCTCGACGGGCCGGCCGGTCAGCTGCCGGACGGCGTCGGCCACGTGCCCGGACTGGGCCATGGCGAGCTTGCTGCGCCTGGTCCCGAGCCTCAGTGCCCTCTCGGTCATACTCGCCCTCGGTTCTTGACGTCGGCGTCATTCAGGTCGGCCCGGCTGACGGATGCCACCGTCTCCGGGTCGAGGTCGAAGAGTGTCCGCAGCGCGTCCGCGTACCCGGCGCCGCCGGGCTCGCTGGCCAGCTGCTTGACCCGCACGGTCGGCGCGTGCAGGAGCTTGTCGACCACGCGTCGCACGGTCTGGGTGATCTCGGCGCGCTGCTTGTCGTCGAGGTCGGGCAGCCGGCCTTCCAGCCGGGCGACCTCGCCGGCCACGACATCGGCGGCCATCGTGCGCAGGGCGACGACGGTCGGGGTGATGTGCGCGGCGCGCTGTGCGGCGCCGAAGGCGGCGACCTCGTCGGAGACGATGCCGCGGACCTGGTCGACGTCGGCGGCCATGGGCGCGTCGGCGGAGGCCTCGGCGAGCGACTCGATGTCGACGAGCCGGACTCCGGGGACCCGGTGCGCGGCGGCGTCGATGTCGCGGGGCATGGCGAGGTCGAGCAGGCCGAGCGGGGCACGGCGGCCCTGTACGGCGGCCTCGACGGCCTCGCCGGTGAGGACGAGTCCGGTGGCGCCGGTGCAGGAGACGACGACGTCGGCACGTGTCAGTTCGTCGCCGACGGCAACCATCTCGACCGCGCGTGCGGCCACCCCCGTGCCGCCGGGCTCGCTCAGGATCTGGGCGAGCCGCTCGGCGCGGGCCAGGGTGCGGTTGGCGATGACGACCTCGGAGACGCCGGAGCGCGCGAGCGTGGCGGCGGCCAGCGAGGACATCGAACCGGCCCCGATGACGAGGGCCCGCTTGCCCTTGGCCCAGGTGTCGACGTCGGCGTCGCCCGTGCCCTGGGCGAGCTGCTCCAGGCCGAAGGTGACGAGCGACTGCCCGGCCCGGTCGATCCCGGTCTCGCTGTGGGCGCGCTTGCCGACCCGCAGGGCCTGCTGGAACAGGTCGTTGAGGAGGCGTCCCGCAGTGTGCTGCTCCTGGCCGAGGGCGAGCGCGTCCTTGATCTGGCCGAGGATCTGGCCCTCGCCGACGACCATGGAGTCGAGCCCGCAGGCCACCGAGAAGAGGTGGTGGACGGCCCGGTCCTCGTAGTGCACGTAGAGATAGGGAGTGAGCTCCTCCAGGCCGACGCCGCTGTGCTGGGCGAGCAGCGTGGACAGCTCGGCGACACCGGCGTGGAACTTGTCCACGTCGGCGTAGAGCTCGATGCGGTTGCAGGTGGCCAGGACGGTGCCCTCGGCGGCCGGCTCGGCGGCGAGGGTGTCCTGGAGCAGCTTGATCCGGGTGTCCGCCGACAGCGCGGCCCGCTCCAGGATGGAGACCGGGGCGCTGCGGTGGCTCAGCCCGACGACGAGGAGGCTCATGCCGGCATCACGGCGGGGACGTCCCCGTCGGGTCCCTTGCGGTTGCTGCCCCCGGCGCGGGCGGCGGGCGGTGCGGCGGGCGCGCCGGTGTCCGTACCCGTCTCCGGGCCGTTCTCGGCGCCCGCCTCCTCGCCGGCCTTCCGCTGCTCGTGGAAGGCGAGGATCTGGAGCTCGATGGAGAGGTCGACCTTGCGGACGTCCACGCCGTCGGGCACGGAGAGCACGGTCGGGGCGAAGTTCAGGATGGAGGTGACCCCGGCGGCCACCAGCCGGTCGCAGACCTGCTGGGCGACGCCTGCGGGGGTCGCGATGACGCCGATGGAGACGCCGTCCTCGTTGATGATCTTCTCGAGGTCGTCGCTGTGCTGGACGGGGATCCCGGCGACCGGCTTGCCGGTCATGGCGGGGTCGGCGTCGATCAGCGCGGCGACCCGGAAGCCACGGGAGGCGAAGCCGCCGTAGCCGGCGAGCGCGGCACCGAGGTTACCGATGCCGACGATGACGACCGGCCAGTCCTGGGTGAGCCCCAGCTCGCGGGAGATCTGGTAGACGAGGTACTCGACGTCGTAACCGACACCACGGGTGCCGTACGAGCCGAGGTAGCTGAAGTCCTTGCGCAGCTTCGCGGAGTTGACGCCCGCGGCGGCCGCGAGCTCCTCGGAGGAGACCGTGGGTACGGAGCGCTCCGAGAGCGCGGTCAGTGCGCGCAGATACAGCGGAAGCCGGGCGACGGTGGCCTCGGGAATTCCTCGGCTACGGGTCGCCGGTCGGTGAGTTCGGCCAGTTGCCACGGTGCTCCTGCGGGATGAGCGGGGCTGCAGGCGGCCGTATGTCCCAAGACCGCCCCGTCGAATGCAGGCTATGTCTTTGTGAACGCGTGCACAAAGATGGTGTCCGTTTTGTCCGGCCAAAGTGACCGGGGTCACGCGGCTGGTTCCTATCGTCACGGAACCGCGGAGCAGGTCAGAGCGTTGGGATCCCGAAGGGGGCAAAGCCGCACACACTCCTCACGACGTCACCCCCGAAACCCAACAAAACGTCCACGATGGTAACCGCCTTTCGGTCACACACCCAGTTCGCGCCGGAGCCGCCCGGGGTCCACGCGCCAGAAGGTGTGCTGTTCGCCGTCGATCAGAACGACGGGGATCTGCTCCCAGTACGCCCGGTGGAGCTCCTCGTCGCGCGTGATGTCCTTCTCCTCCCATCGTGCCCCCGTTTCGGCGCACACGGCCTCGATCACCGCCCTGGCGTCGTCGCAGAGGTGACATCCCGGCTTGCCGATCAGCGTCACGGTGCGCGATGCGGCGTCCTTCTTCTTCGTCCGTCCGAACATGACGTCCATTCTGTCCAATTAACAGGGGAGCCCCGCAGTGTTCACGACCCGGCATCGTCACAAGTCGGGAAGTACCGAACAGACTGGCTATGCTCCAGGCATGGCCGCTCTGGGATGGCTCACCCCTCGTAGGCGCTCCGCCACCGCGCGCAGCGTCCTCGCAGGCGAGGCCGCTGCCGAGGCAGCGCGGAAGTCCTCGCTCCAGCTGGAACGGGAGCGGGAGGAGGCGGCGGCCGAGACGGCCGCCGCGGAGCCCACCGCCCCGGCCGAACCCGAATTCCCGGTCGTCGGCGACGTCCAGGCGGCCGCCTTCTTCGACCTCGACAACACCGTGATGCAGGGCGCCGCGATCTTCCACTTCGGCCGCGGCCTGTACAAGCGGAAGTTCTTCCAGCGCCGCGAACTCGCCCGCTTCGCCTGGCAGCAGGCCTGGTTCCGGCTCGCCGGCGTCGAGGACCCCGAGCACATGCAGGACGCCCGCGACAGCGCCCTGTCCATCGTCAAGGGCCACCGCGTCTCCGAACTGATGTCGATCGGCGAGGAGATCTACGACGAGTACATGGCCGACCGCATCTGGCCCGGCACCCGCGGCCTCGCCCAGGCGCACCTGGACGCGGGCCAGAAGGTCTGGCTCGTCACGGCCGCCCCGGTCGAGACCGCCACGATCATCGCCCGGCGACTCGGCCTGACCGGCGCGCTCGGCACGGTCGCCGAGTCCGTCGACGGCGTCTACACGGGCAAGTTGGTCGGCGAGCCCCTGCACGGACCGGCCAAGGCCGAAGCGGTACGGGCCCTCGCCGCCGCGGAGGGCCTCGACCTGAACCGCTGCGCCGCCTACAGCGACTCGCACAACGACATCCCGATGCTCTCGCTCGTCGGGCACCCGTACGCGATCAACCCGGACACCAAGCTGCGCAAGTACGCGAAGGCCCGGGAGTGGCGACTCCGCGACTACCGGACCGGCCGCAAGGCCGCCAAGGTCGGCATCCCCGCCGCCGCGGGTCTGGGCGCGCTCGCCGGCGGCACCGCCGCCGCGGTCGCCCTGCACCGCCGCCGCCACTGACGCGGCCGCCACCCGGCGCGCCGCCGCCCTGCCGATACGTTTCGGCTGCGATCATCTGCGACAACCCCGGACCAGCGACCCTCACCCGTCCGTGGTCGAACACCCCCGCACAGGTCGACTCCCAGGCATTCCGGACTCCTTACCCAGCAGCGGCCCCGATCACTCACCCGTTCTGCACTTGAGCACAACGCAACGCCGCCGCAGTCACACTCGGAAGCAATCCGATCAACAACCGGTCACGAACAGCGACCAGTTACGACTGCAAGCAGTAACGGAAACGACGTAATCGGTGATTTGAGCAACTGGGTGTAGCGCTGCCTGTACGAAGCGTTATTCTCCTCAGACGCACAAAGGACCCCTCCCGTCGCCACGACGAGTGAACGGTCCCGCACTGCACGTGATGGAAGCTCTGCCTCTGGGAGTCCCGTGTACCCACACGTCGGGGTTGACACCTCGGGCCTGGCTACGCTGCGCGCAACGGTCCTCGACCACTTGCGCGGCTTCGTCCCCACCGCGTACGCCGGCCCTGTCCCCGCCTTCGCCTTCGCCTCACCGGCACCCGCCGGTCCTTGCTATGCCCTGGCCGACGGCAGCGCCGCCGTGGGCAGACGGGGAACCCGCGGCGGCGCCGGAACCTCGACCGCCGCCCGCCGCCCCACCGCCGACAGCGACAGCGCTCGCATGATGGACCTGGTCGAGCGCGCCCAGGCCGGCGAGGCCGAGGCCTTCGGCCGCCTGTACGACCAGTACAGCGACACCGTCTACCGCTACATCTACTACCGCGTCGGTGGGAAGGCGACCGCGGAGGACCTGACCAGCGAGACGTTCCTGCGCGCCCTGCGCCGGATCTCCACCTTCACCTGGCAGGGTCGCGACTTCGGCGCCTGGCTCGTCACCATCGCCCGCAACCTCGTCGCCGACCACTTCAAGTCCAGCCGCTTCCGCCTGGAAGTCACCACCGGCGAGATGCTCGACGCCAACGAGGTCGAGCGCAGCCCCGAGGACTCCGTCCTGGAGTCCCTCTCCAACGCGGCACTCCTCGACGCGGTCCGCCGCCTCAACCCCCAACAGCAGGAGTGCGTGACCCTGCGCTTCCTCCAGGGCCTCTCGGTCGCCGAGACCGCCCGCGTCATGGGGAAGAACGAGGGCGCCATCAAGACCCTCCAGTACCGGGCCGTCCGCACCCTGGCCCGCCTCCTCCCGGACGACGCACGCTGACCGGTCCGCGCCCCCCACACGCGCCCCCACACCCCGGTCCGCACTCCGGTGCGCGCTCCACCCCCCGCACCTCCCCCCACACCCCCACGACCCCCGAACCACTCACAGTCGGTGACCCCTCGGTGACGCACTGGTCCGATCATCTTTCGCGCGTAACCCAAGTGCCGCGCCGCTCGTTGTGCGGAATGCAGGCTCCCTGTGGTCACGCCATGCCCGCAGCCACTCACTCGTTCGTGTGGATGTGTTCAAGGCGTGCAACCCTCCGGACACCCCGGGGAGTCGACCGTCATGACGAGAGGAGGTGCCGCCAGTGATCGCGAACGTATCGGCGCACCGGCGGGCGAACGCCTTCGCCCAGGCCCTGGAGGATCAGGCAGCCGAGGGCGCGGCAGCCGCACAGCCCGAAGCGCCGGCCGAACCGGCGGAGCAGGGGCGGCTGTTGGCCTTGGCCAACGGCCTCGGTGAACTACCGAAGCCACAGCTGGACCCCGAGGTCAAGGTGGTGCAGCGAGCGCAGCTCGTCGCCGCCATGGAAGCGATGCTCATGGAGGGCAGCGCGGCCGCAGGCCCTACGGTGCCGGAACAACGGGCACCGGGCGGCAAGGGAGCCCACCGGGCCTCCCCGCTCCGCAAGCTCCGCCCCCGCTCCCGCTGGACCAAGGGCCTCGCCGCCGGCGGGCTCACGGTCGGTGTGGCCGCGGGAGCCTTCGGCGGGGTGGCCGCCGCCAGCTCCGACGCCCTCCCCGGTGACTCGCTCTACGGGCTCAAGCGAGGCATGGAGGACATCAAGCTCGGGATGGCGGACGACGACGCGGATCGCGGCGGCATCTACCTCGACCAGGCGTCCACCCGGCTCAGCGAGGCCCGCAGACTCATGGAGCGCGGCCGCTCCGGCGACCTCGACCACGAGTCGCTCGGCGAGATCCGCCGCGTCCTGGGCGGAATGAAGCACGACGCCAGCGAAGGCCACCGCCTGCTCCGCCAGGCGTACGAGCGGGACGGCGAGATCGGCCCGATGGCCCGGCTCAACTCGTTCGCCCAGGCCCACCGGGACACCTGGAACGGCCTGCGCGACCGGCTCCCCGTCCAGCTCGCGGACGTCGGCAGCGACGTGACCGGGGTCTTCGACGCCATGGACGAAGAAGTCGAGCCCCTCCAGTCGGTGCTTCCCCGCACCCTGGAGAAGGGCGGGGTCACCACGCAGAACCCGACCCGCGGGACCGGCACCCCGCAGGACACCCAGGAACCGGACACCCAGAGTCCGCCGTCCACCCACGAGGCGCCGCCCACCAGCGGCACCTCCGCCCCGCCCCGCCCGTCCGGTCCCGCCCCGAGCACCGGTACGAGCACGAGCGCGAGCACGGACAGCGGCAGCACCGAATCACCGGAAGGCGACGGCCTCCTCGGCGGCAACACGGGCGGGCTGCTCCAGCAGCCCATCCCGACCGGCCCGCCGACGGCACCGTCACCCACGCCCCCGACACCCACCGAGGTGCCGGACGTGACTCTTCCGCCACTCCTGCCAGGCCTGCTACCAGGCTTCGGCATCGACAGCGAGGACGCTCGCTAGCAAGAGTTGAGGGGCGCCCCACGGACGGGGGCGCCCCTCAACTCTGTCCTCAGAAGGCTCCTCCCTCAGAGGGCCCTCCCTCAGAGGGCTCCTCCCTCAGAAAAACACCGACCGCCGCTGCACCAGCAGCTTGTACAAGGTGTGCTGTATCTGCTCCCTGACCTGGTCCGTCAGGTTGAACATCAGCATCGGGTCCTCCGCCGCCTCCGGCGCGTACCCGTCCGTCGCGATCGGCTCCCCGAACTGGATGGTCCACTTCGTCGGCAGCGGCAACGCCCCGAGCGGCCCCAGCCACGGAAACGTCGGGGTGATCGGGACGTACGGGAGCCCGAGCACCCGCGCCAGCGTCTTGGCGTTCCCGACCATCGGGTAGATCTCCTCCGCACCCACGATCGAGCACGGCACGATCGGCACCCCCGCCCGCAGCGCCGTCGAGACGAAGCCGCCCCGCCCGAACCGCTGGAGCTTGTACCGCTCCGAGAACGGCTTCCCGATGCCCTTGAAGCCCTCCGGCATCACACCGACGATCTCACCGGCCCGCAGCAGCCGCTCCGCGTCCTCCGCACAGGCCAGGGTGTGCCCCGCCTTCCGCGCCAGCTCGTTGACCACCGGCAGCATGAAGACGAGGTCCGCCGCGAGCAGCCGCAGATGGCGCCCCGCCGGATGCCGGTCGTGGACGGCGACCTGCAGCATCAGCCCGTCCAGCGGCAGGGTCCCCGAGTGGTTGGCGACGATCAGGGCCCCGCCCTTGTCGGGGATGTTCTCGACGCCCTTCACCTCGACCCGGAAGTACTTCTCGTACAGCGGGCGCAGCAACGACATCAGGACCTGATCGGTGAGCTCCTCGTCGTAGCCGAACTCGTCGACCTCGTACTCACCCGTGATCCGCCGCCGCAGGAACGCGAGCCCGCCCGCGAGCCGCCGCTCCCACCCACCGGCACCGGCGCCGGCCTCGACACCGCTCCCGGCCTCCGCACCCGCACTCACGCCCGCACCGCCCTCACCTCCGGCCCCGGACCCGGCCCCGGACCGCGCCTCGGCCCCAGGAAGCCCTCCCCCGGCCCCCTCCGGCTCATGAGGGCCCTGCTGCGCCCCCGGCAGCGCCCGTACGGCCGCCGCCTCCCCGTCGGCCCTGCTGGGCCGACGACGGGCCCGCGAACGGTCGTCGTCGAACGGAATGACCTTGGCGTCCGCCATCGCTGTCCGGTCCCCTCAGGCGCCGTGGTGAAGTGGGTCGGTGTCAGTCGTGGCCGGGGCCAGCCGGCCGGCGAGCCGGTCCACCGCCCCGGCGAGCATCTCCGGCGGCAGAAGGCCCGGCCCCCTGCTGCCCGCGAAGTCCGCGAAGGTCTCCGCCGTCGTGAAGCGCGGCGAGAACCCGAGGACCTCGCGCATCTGCACCGTCGAGACCACCCGGCCGTGGGTGAGCAGCCGGATCTGCTCGGGCGCGAAGTCGGTGATCCCGACCGTGCGCAGCGCCGTCCCCACCCAGGTGACCGCGGGCAGCAGCACTGGAACGGTCGGCCGCCCCAGCCTCCGCGCGCACTGGGAGAGCAGCAGCACCCCGTCGCCGGCCACGTTGAACGTGCCGCTGTTCAGGGTGGCCCTGCGGGGCTCGTGCGCCGCCAGGCGCAGCACGTCGATCACGTCGTCCTCGTGGACGAACTGGAGCCTCGGGTCGTAGCCGAGCACGGTCGGCATGATCGGCAGCGACAGGTACTCGCCCAGCGGGGAGTCGATCCGCGGCCCGAGGATGTTCGCGAACCGCAGCACGCACACGGCCACGTCCGGCCGGCGCCGGGCGAAGCCCCGCACGTACCCCTCGACCTCGACGGCGTCCTTGGCGAAGCCCCCGCTCGGCAGCGACTTCGCCGGCGTGGTCTCGCTGAAGACCGCCGGGTCGCGCGGCGCGGAGCCGTAGACGCTCGTACTCGACTTGATCACGAGCCGTCTGATCCGCGGCGACTTCTGGCAGGCCCCGAGCAGCTGCATGGTGCCGATGACGTTGGTCTCCTTGACCGACGTACGGCCGCCGGCGCCGAGCGCCGTCCCGGTGACGTCCATGTGGACCACCGTGTCGACCTCGTGCTCGGCCAGGACCTTCGCGATGGCCGGCCGGCGGATGTCCGCCCGGACGAACTCGGCGGCGCCGAGCTGGTGCGTCGGGTCGACCGCGTCCACCGCGACCACCCGCTCCACTTCCGGGTCCCGCTGGATCCGCCGCACGAAACGGCCCCCGAGGTGCCGGGCGGCACCGGTGACGAGCACGACCCTGCCCAAGATCAGCGCCTTCCGTCCGTCTTCCGTTGGTCGCCACCGTAGCGCCTTCGTATTTCGGCGCGAATAAAGCGTGGCCCTCCACCGCGAACGGTGAAGGGCCACGCCTGACGCACGAATCGCTGCGGTGCAGCTGTCGCCTTACTTCTTGTTGCGACGCTGAACGCGCGTGCGCTTAAGCAGCTTGCGGTGCTTCTTCTTCGCCATCCGCTTGCGCCGCTTCTTGATAACAGAGCCCACGACTACCCTCGCTCACTTCTCGGAACATCCCCGCCTCCCGGCGGGGATCGGTGCGGGGCGTCTGGGCCCACACGACCTACGTCGGCCTAGCCTACCGTCCCGAGCACCGCGCTTGTAATCCGAGGGCCGTACGCGACATTCCCGGCTGATCGGCCGCGCGCTCGCTACGCGGTCCCCACCCCCACGAAGGACTCCCTCAGGTACTCGTGAACCGCCTGTTCCGGCACCCGGAAGGACCTGCCCACCCGGATCGCCGGCAGATGACCGCTGTGCACCAAGCGGTACACGGTCATCTTCGACACGCGCATCACCGAGGCGACTTCCGCCACGGTCAGAAACTTGACCTCGTTGAGAGGTCGATCGCCAGCAGCCATGACCCACCTGTACCTTCCGCCGCGACGCCCACCGGCTTCCCCTCCGGTGACTCTTCGTCGCCGAGCGCTCACTCGCCAGACTAGGGGCGGGTGGTACGAGTGGGGAAGAGGAGCTGTCATCGGCCGTTTACCGTGACAGACACGCTCGATTGAGTACATAGCGTGTGAGCGGACGGTAGTAGTCGGAGCGCACGCCGTCATCAAGCGGAACGGCCACCGACACCTGCCCCTCCGCCTCACCGACGAACAGCGCCGGATCATCCGTATCGGCAAGACCGATGGCCTCGATACCCAGCTGACCTGCACCGCAGACCCATCCGTGGTCCCCGACCACCAGCTCCGGCAGCGGCCCGCCACCCTCGGCCGCACTTTCGAGCGCGGCCCTAACCGGCAGCGCGGAGTGCGAGTGCGCCCCCGGCTCGCGGCCACTCCCCGACAGCCCGGGCTCACGCACCAACGCGACCCCCCGTACGTAGTCGAGGAGGTACGTACGTACGCCGAACCGGGTCGTTATGTCGACACATCGCCCCTGCGCCGGGGTGAGGACAAGACATCCCGCCGCCGACAAAGCGTCTGCAAGCGCGACGTAGAAACCGAGCAGACGGTGCGGATGCCCCGTCCCGAACAGCACCGGAACCCGTCGCGCGGCCGCCGCCCCCAACCGCGCCGCGAAGGCGTCGAGCCCCCTCAGCGTCCGCTCGGGATCGATGACGTCCGGCCCCGACCGGTGCGCCGGATCTCCCGACACCCCGCACTTGTCGGCCATCAGCCGCAGCAGATCCGCCTCACCCCACCCCCAGGCGGGATCGAGCCCCAGCAGCACCCGCGGATCACGCGCGGCGAAGAGCCGATAGCTCCGCAGACTCTCCTCCCGCGACGTCGCCACCGTCCCCGCCAACCCCGCCGCCAAAAGATGCGCCCGCAGCGCCCCGGTACTCAACACCCTCCCGATGCTGCCGGAACACACCGCCCCCGGAGCCGAAACCCCCGGGACAGTGCACAGTCGGCGTAACGCACGAGAAGACGTTCACACCCCCTAGGGAAGCAGCCCCCGCAGCGGGAAGGCAGCCTTCCGCGTCGCGAGCACCGCCTGGTCCAACCGATCCGCCGGGTCGTACCCCTCGGCCCAGTCCCGGAAGCCCACCGGCCACCGCCCGTCCGTCATCCGCGCCGGCCCCAACTGCCGGGTCCGCGCGTACACCTCGTCCCGCCAGGACGACGGGATCACGGACTCCGGATCCACCGGGACATGCGCCGCGATCCCCACCAGATGCGTCCACGACCGCGGCACGACGTCCACCACCGCGTACCCGCCACCGCCGAGCGCGACCCACTTCCCGCCCTCGGCGTACTCGTGAGCCAGGTCGTGGCAGGCCGACTGCACCGACCGCTGCGCGTCCAGCGACACCGCCAGATGCGCGAGCGGATCCTCGAAGTGCGTGTCCGCCCCGTGCTGCGTCACGAGCACCTGCGGCCGGAAATCCGCGATCAGCTCCGGCACCACCGCGTGGAAGGCCCGCAGCCACCCCGCGTCGCCCGTCCCGGCCGGCAGCGCCACGTTCACGGCCCCGCCCTCCCCCGGCCCCGCCGCACCCGTCTCCTCCGGCCACCCCGTCTGCGGGAACAGCGTCCGCGGATGCTCGTGCAGCGAGATCGTCAGGACCCGCGGATCCTCCCAGAACGCCGCCTGCACCCCGTCACCGTGGTGCACGTCCACATCCACGTACACGACCCGCTCCGCCCCCAGCTCCAGGAGGCGGGCGATGGCCAGCGACGCGTCGTTGTAGATGCAGAACCCGGACGCGCTCCCCGGCATCGCGTGGTGCAGCCCGCCCGCGAAGTTCACCGCGTGCGCGGCCTCCCCGCGCCACACCGCCTCCGCCGCCCCGACCGACTGCCCGGCGATCAGCGCCGACACCTCGTGCATCCCGGTGAACGCCGGATCGTCGACCGTCCCCAGCCCGTACGCCTGGTCGGCATGACGCGGATCCACCGAGGCCGCCCGCACCGCCGCCACGTAGTCCTCGCGGTGCACGAGCCGCAGGGTCGACTCCCCGGCCGGCGGCGCCGCGACCACGTCCACGGCCCGGTCGAGCCCGTACGCCCGCACCAGCCCCATGGTCAGCGCGAGCCGTACCGGATCCATCGGATGCTCGGACCCGAAGTCGTACTGCGTGACAGCTTCATCCCACATCAACAGTGCGCGGCCGCTCATGACCGCCACCGTATCGGGCCTCTCGCGAACCGAACGACGTGGCGTACACCACCGTCACCAGGACCAGCACCATCGGCACCAGCATCGCCCCGCGATAGCTCCACGCGTCCCCGAGCGCCCCCACCAACGGCGACCCGACGAGGAACCCCACGTAGTTGAAGACGTTGAGCCGCGCCACCGCCGCATCGCTCGCCTCCGGGAACAGCCTTCCCGCCGCGGCGAAGGTCTGCGGCACGATCACACTCAGCCCGAGGCCCAGGACCGTGAACCCGGCGATCCCCGCCCACGCCCCGGGCGCCACCGCCACCACCGCGAACCCCAGAGCCGCGAGCACCGCCCCGCACCGCACGACGGTCACGGCCCCCAGCTTCCGCACCCCGAAGTCGCCCACCGCCCTGCCCAGCAGCGTCGTCACCATGTACGCGTTGTACGGCACGGTCGCCAGCTCCTCCGAACTGCCGAGCACGTCCTGGAGGTACTTGGCACTCCAGTTGGAGACGGTGGAGTCCCCTATGTACGCGAAGGTCATGACGAGACAGAGCGGCAGCAGCAGCGCGAAGGCGACACGACTCCCCCCGCTCTCCCCCGCCTTCTCCGCCAGGCCCCGGTTCTCACCGGCCACGTACCACCGGCTGCCCAGGAGGGCGACGGGCAACAGCAGCGCGACGACCGGCAGATACGACACGAACAGCGACAGGTGCCAGTGCGCCCCCACCCAGGCCAGCGAGGCACCCACGATCCCGCCGAGGCTGTACGAGGCGTGGAAGCCGAGCATGATGCTCCGCCCGTACGCCCGCTGAAGGCTCACCCCCAGCATGTTCATGGAGGCGTCCAGGGCCCCCACCGCGAGGCCGAAGACCCCGAGCGCGAGCGCCGCCTCCCACAGCTCCGTCCCCGCCCCCACACCCAGGAGGGCCAGCAGGACGACGGGCTGAGCCCACCGCAGCACCACGGCGGGCCCCACCCGGGCGACGACCTTCTCGGCCGCCACGCTCGCCACCCCGGCAAGGATCGGTACGGCGGCGAGGAAGGCCGGCAGCAGCGCGTCCGAGATCCCGTACCGGTCCTGGATCCCCGGTATTCGGGTCACGAGCAGGGCGAACGTGACCCCCTGTACGAAGAAACTGACCGCCAGGGATCCCCGCCCACGCCGCAACCGCGCATCTGTCATGGCGGCTCAGCGTAGGGCCGGAACCTACCGAGGGGTAGATGGATCACAGACCCAATGTCGCGGGGAGCTCGCCCATCGTTCCGAAGAACCCCGTGGCGCCGGCGAGCTTCGCCTCGGGCGTCATCGCCGTGAACCCGTACACGTCCATCCCGGCGGCAACGGCGGCCTGGACCCCGAGCCCGCTGTCCTCGACGACCACACACCGCTCCGGCGCCACGCCCATCCGCGCGGCGGCGTACAGGAACAGGTCCGGCTCGGGCTTGCCCCGGCCCACGTCCTCGGCGCTGAAGACGTTCTCGTCCCGGAACCACGCGTCGAGCCCGGTCTTCCGATGCCCCACCCGAATCCGCTCATGGCTGCCGGAGGAGGCCACACAGTACGGAATCCCGGCCTCGGCCAGCCCCTTCAGCACCTCTGCGGCCCCCCGCACGGCCTCCAGCTCCTTCTCGAAGGCGGCGAAGACCCGCGCGTGGAACGTCTCGTCGAAGTCCGCGGGCAGCCGCTCCCCCGTCCGCTCCTCGACCAGCTCGTGAATGCGATGCATGGCGGACCCCATGTAGTCGCGCACCGACTCCTCGTACGAGGTCGGATGCCCGAGCTCCGTCAGATAGCCGGCGAGGAGCGTATTGGAAATCGGCTCGCTGTCCACGAGCACACCGTCGTTGTCGAAGATGACCAAGTCGTATCGCATGGACAAAGCCTAGAACGCAAAAATGCCTCAACCCCCGGACAGAGTCCGGGGGTTGAGGCTAAAAATTGTTCGGCGGCGTCCTACTCTCCCACAGGGTCCCCCCTGCAGTACCATCGGCGCTGAAAGGCTTAGCTTCC